>CAUVMZ010000081.1:0-12116 GCA_963552855.1 uncultured Corynebacterium sp.
TGCGGCACGGAGGGTGGCACCGGACCCGTTTTCCCCGCATACGCGGGGATGTTCCGGCGGCGGAGGTTGCGTCTAACGCTAGGGCGCTGTTTTCCCCGCATACGCGGGGATGTTCCGGTTGCGCTGTCGGACTGTTCACCCGTGGTTGAGTTTTCCCCGCATACGCGGGGATGTTCCTTTAGATTGTGCGCCTGCGTAGGTGAACACCAAGTTTTCCCCGCATACGCGGGGATGTTCCCCACTATGGTGATCCCTTGTTCATGCCGGCCGTAGTTTTCCCCGCATACGCGGGGATGTTCCCGCGGGTCTTGACCAGCCGCGGGATAGATTCACGTTTTCCCCGCATACGCGGGGATGTTCCGGGGAAATGCTGGGTCGACTAGCTCATCGGTGAGTTTTCCCCGCACACGCGGGGATGTTCCTGGGGCGTGCAAGATTTTGTACTTCACCCCACGGTTTTCCCCGCACACGCGGGGATGTTCCGCACACGATCCTGAAACCAGCCATAGGTGATGTGTTTTCCCCGCACACGCGGGGATGTTCCGTCGATGATTTGGCGGTCAAGGTCGTTGCCACCGTTTTCCCCGCATACGCGGGGATGTTCCTGCTGCTGGTGGGATTGGGGGTATCGGCGGGGGTTTTCCCCGCATACGCGGGGATGTTCCCACCACCTGGTCAGACAAGATAGGCGTCACGGCGTTTTCCCCGCATACACGGGGATGTTCCTGATTGGCATGGCACCGGCGGTGATGCTGGTGCGTTTTCCCCGCATACGCGGGGATGTTCCACTGACGAACAGTAGGGAGGAACAAGGCACTCAGTTTTCCCCGCATACGCGGAGATGTTCCTTGCGCGCAATTCATCGCGGGTGCCGCGGAAAGGTTTTCTCCGCATACGCGGGGATGTTCCGCATTCAGTACCACTCGGTCTTCGAAGCGTTCAGTTTTCCCCGCATACGCGGGGATATTCCAGAAGCAAGACCTGCAATGAGGAAGATTCTTCTGAAAAAAATTTAGTCAACAAGGAAGCCTATTCAGCTTCCAGACTTTCCGCTCTAGTGACCACATAAAATTAGCCCCGACCTTCACAAAACCGAATATCGATTTTCTATACCCAAACTATAAGATACCAGCACTCTGCTGATGCATCATGCAATCCATCTACTGATGGTATGAGGCAAACAGACCCCAGGCATGGCTTCTCACGCGCAGACTATATAACGATCACCCGCGTCTCCCAACTATCACACCCCACCTTCGGTCGTCATAAAGCCAAGCTCAACCCCAAGAATGCCGGCCCCAAGCCCCCACCCCACCCCGACCGACCCGACGGCAAGAACGCTACGCGGAGGGCTGCAACACGCTTTCGTACACACCTAATAGCTGCTCGGTAAGCGGCTGCTGCAAGGTACTATCGCAGGATTTCAGCAGGTAATCGCTCATTTCCCGCACCCGGGCGGGATGCGCCATGAGCTCCCGCACCGTGGCCGCAATGGATTGCGAATCCGGGGTGGCCGTCAACACGGTGCCCTCGGTCGGCACCACCTCGGTCAGGTCAGGGTCACACAGTAGCACCGGGGTGCCGGCAGCATGCGCCTCCAAAAGCACCATGGGCTGATTATCGAAATCATAGCTGGTAGACGCAAACAGGTGATGCTCCTGCATGGCGGTCAGCACGGTTTGCTGCGGCACCGGCCCGTGAAGCGTCACCCGACCAGAAAGCCTGTGGCGGGTAATGTAGCGGCGCACGGATTTCATGGCTGGCCCGGAACCATACATGTTCACCACCACGTTTTCCGGCAGCTGCCGAATGGCCCGCAAGAAATCAATCGGGCGCTTCTCCTGGCTCACCCGCCCACACCACATGATGCGGAATTCCGTATCGCCACCGGCATACTCCCGCGGTTTAATCGCGCGCAATTGAGATAACAGGGTGGGTTCCAGCCCATTGGACAGCACCGTTAAGGGCTTATTCACCCCTTGATACTGCAGCTTGTGGGCGAAATGGTGGGAGGGGACTATAACATGATCCGCATAATTTGCCTGGTTGACCATGAGTTTCCACATACGACGCGCCAAGGCGGTGCGCGTGTACGGCGCATCCCGAAGCGTCACCGGCTGCACCGGATTATTGCGGTTATACAACCAGGAAAGCAGCACACTGGTCACCGCGGGAAACGGCAACACGCATTGAGTATACACGTCGACACGCCCATGCATGGTCTGCACCAGCGGTAACCCCCGACTACGCGCCACGTGCACGCCGGCCGCCGCGGCCGCCATTTCGCTGTGCACATGCACCACATCCACCGGCTCGATACTATCCACATAATCTTGGGCAAACTGCTTCGCTCGCTCCGGCGGCCACGTATATGGATAATTATCGGGCTTAATCACCTTACTGGTTGGTAACTGCACCACCGTTGGGTCGCCGCTCGGCTCGTGCAGGGGGCAGAAAACGGTCACCCGATGCCCGGCAGCTTCCAACGTGTCTTTTTGCGCCTTGATGCTGGTTTGTACCCCACCGAGGGTAGGAAGATAATAATCGGTAAAGACGGCAATATGCATGGGTAACACCATACCTTGGTTGCGAACCCAACCACATCTTTAGGTGTACTCACCTGTGCAGCCCACCTGACCTGCCCACCCCCAGCTTGTCGACGCCACCCCACCACCCACAACGACGGTCTGCCCGGCGCTCACCACCGCCGCTCCCCCACCCCACCTGGGTGTTTTGCAGCAATTCTGCGGTAGCCTTGTGGCATAGTTCTCTCGTATATCTGAATCGTTTTGTTAGGGTAGAAGTCGTGACAATGAAGGTTTTAGTTACTGGTGCTACAGGCTTTCTCGGGGGTTATGTCGTATCAGAATTTGCTCGTAGCGGTTATGATGTCGTCGCAACCGGTCGGAATAACGCAAGGTTGCAGCAGCTAGTCGATGCTGCTACCGCCGCCCAGGCCGCCGCGGAGCCCACCGACCCGACCTATCCGGGAACTGTCACCGCGCTCGTCGGTGACCTGGTGCAATTGGCGGAGCTTGACTTATCGGTCGATGTGGTGGTGCACGCCGCCGCCCTGTCCACGGTGTGGGGTCCGTGGCAGGATTTTTATCACACCAATGTGGGGGGCACCCAGGCGGTGGTGGATTTCTGTCGGCGCAATGCGGTGCGCCGTCTGATATTCATCTCCTCCCCTAGCATTTATTCGCAGCGCGGCGACCGGTTTCATATCACCGAATCGGATTTCGACCCCAATAATCGACTCAATAATTATATTCGGAGCAAGATTAGAGCCGAACGGGTGGCGTCGGAGTTTTCGGGTTCCGTGATTTTACGCCCCCGGGGGCTGATCGGCGTGGGTGACACGAGCATTGTGCCGCGGCTCGTGCACGCCAACGATACCATTGGGATCCCGGTGTTTCGGCGCCGCCACCAGCAGATTTCCCCGAAAAAATCGGGCAGACCGGGGTGCCTGCGGTTGCCGCATCCCCGGCTTCCGCGCTTCCCCCGGCGCGGCCAGCCGGGGCGGACGGTTATCGATTTAACCTGCGTGGAGAATGTGGCATATGCTGCCCGGTTGGCGGCGGAGTCACCGGCGGCTGCGGGGCGAGTCTATAACATTACTAATGATGATCCGCGGCCGGTGACCGATGTTGTGGATGAGTTGTTCACATTGTTGGGGGCGGTGCCGCGGTATCGGCGTCGTAACGCCACCGTCTTATATGGGGTGGCGTCGCTGTTGGAGCTGGTTTATGCGATGTTACGGTTGCCAGATGAGCCGCCGGTGACTCGGTATACCGTGTGCGCGTTGGCGTATTCGCAGGTGTTGGATATTTCGGCGGCGCGGCGGGATTTGGGTTACGAACCGATTGTCAGTTTGGATGAAGGGATACGGCGTTATGTCGAATCAATTGATTAAGAGTGTTCGGTATTATCAGTGCGGTTATTGCGTGAATAATTTGCGGGTCATGTATCGGGGGTTGCCGCGTGATATAGATCCTAGTCGAGCGTTTCCGGCTGGGGTGTTTCTGATTGAGCACGAGTCGGAGGGCTATATGTTGCTTGATACGGGGTATTCGCAGGATATTTTCCGTTCTGGGGTGCGGGGGTTTCTGTATAACAAGGTGACTCCGACGACGGTGACTGTTGAGGATGAGATTCCGGCGCAGTTGGCTCGGGATGGGATTGATGTGGGGCAGATTCGACGGGTGGTGTTGTCGCATTTGCATCCTGACCATATTGGTGGGGTGAAGTTTTTCCCCGAGAGCGAGATTATTATGTCGGCGGATGCGTATGAGGTGTTGGGGAATGCGCGGGTGCGGGATTTGGTGTTTCCGGCATTGGTGCCGTCGTGGCTGGCGCAGAATGCGTCGGTGATGCCGGTGCAGTCGTTGGTGCAGGATCCGGACACGGGATTTGTTGGTCATGATGTGTTTGGGGATGGGAGTTTGTTGTTGGTGCGGCTGCCGGGTCATGCGGCGGGCCAGGTGGGGGCGTATATTCCGGGCAGGTTGTTGATTGCAACAGATGCGTCGTGGGGGAATGATTTATTGCCGTATTCGGCGCAGTTGCGGCTGCCTACGAGGTTGATTCAGCGGGATTATGATACGTATAAGGAGACTGCGACGCTGGTGCAGGGGGTTGCGGAGCGGGGAATTCCGGTGTATTTCAGCCATGGGCAGTATGATCGGCGGGAGCTGCTGTGACGTCGTTGCTGATTGCCGGGTATTTTGCGCAGAGTCGGTGGCAGCGGTTGCGGTCGCGGGCGGCTATTGACAGGTTGCAGGAGCGGTATGTTCGGCGGCAGTTTCGGTTTTTGCGGCGGCATTCGCCGTATTTTGCGACGCTTCCCCGGGTGGGTTCTCTTGCTGATTTGGGGAGGTTGCCAGTGATGGATAAGGAGTCGATGATGGCGAATTTTAATCGGCTCAATACGGTGGGGTTGGATCGGGATCGGGCGTTGGAGATTGCGGTGGCGGCGGAGCGGTCCCGGGATTTTTCGCCTACGTATCGTGGGGTTTCGGTGGGGTTGTCGTCGGGGACGAGTGGGCATCGGGGTTTGTTCATTGTGAGCGATCGGGAGCGGTGTGCATGGGCGGGTGCGGTGTTGGCGCGGTTTTTGCCGTCGCTTTCGGGGCAGCGGATCGCGTTTTTTCTGCGGGCGAATAATAATCTGTATGAGACGGTGAATTCGCGGGTGATTCAGTTTCGGTTTTTTGATGTGTATCGGCCGATGGCGGAGCATATTGCGGCGTTGGGGTCGTATCGGCCGACCGTGGTGGTGGCGCCCCCGTCGGTGTTGAGTGTGCTTGCGGATGCTGTGGTTGCTGGGGAGTTGCGGCTACGTCCGGCACGGGTGATTTCGGTGGCGGAGGTGTTGACGTCGTTTGATGAGCGGCGGTTTCGGGAGGTGTTTGGGCAGGAGGTGATTTTTCAGGCATATCAGTGTACTGAGGGGTTTTTGGGGTATACGTGCCCGTTTGGGTCGGTGCATTTGAATGAGGATATTTGTTATTTTGAGAAGGAGTTTGTGGACGATTCCCGGTTTGTGCCGATTATTACTGATTTTCGACGGCGGTCGCAACCGATTGTGCGTTATCGGCTTAACGACGTGTTGACGTTGGCGGCGGATCAGGTGTGTGGGTGTGGTCAGGCGACGACGGTTGTGGCGAAGATTGCGGGGCGGGAGGATGATGTATTTTCATTTCCAGCCGTGGGGGGTGATGGTCGGGTTTCGGTGTTTCCGGACATGGTGGAGCGGTGTTTTTTGTATGTGCCTGGGATTTCGGAGTTTCGGGTAGAGCGGCATTCGGATGATCGGCTGGTGGTGTTTGTGGCGCCCCTGGTGGGTGAGGTGATGGATCGGGTGCGGGCCGAATTGGATGGGTTAGCGGAGCGGCTGGGGTTTGTGCCGCCCCGGGTGGAGTTTGAGCCGTATGTTGCGGATTCCACCCATCGGCGGAAACGCAAACGGGTGGAAAATTGCGCGCAATGATTGCTGGTTAGAGGACGATGGTGCGGCCGGCAAAGACGGGGCTGCTGCCGGGCGAGTCGGCGATGGTGCGGCCGGCGGGTACCGCCCGGTGGCGACCCCAGTCGCGGATGGCTGCGAGTTCTTCCGGGTTGGTTTGGCTAAAAGGAACGACATTGCGGAATTGGCTACGAATATAGTCGGATGAGGGCAGCTCGGTGGTGTTACTAAAGAGCATTTCCGAACCAATATCGTGAACTACAGCGTCAATGTCGGAGCCGGCGAATCCTTCGGAGACTTCGGCGAGTTCCGCAACGAGGTGGTTGGGGATGGCGTGGTTGGTGTATTTCCAGAAGCAGAGGTCGATGATGTCGGTGCGTTCGGTTTCGGTGGGGAGGTCGACGAAGAAGATTTCGTCGAAGCGGCCTTTGCGGAGCAGTTCTGGGGGGAGGGTGGAGACGTCGTTGGCGGTGGCGACGATGAAGACTTTGGCTTGGGATTCTTGGAGCCAGAAGAGGAATTGGCCGATGAGGCGTTTCGTGACGGAGCTGTCGCCGGAGCCGGTGGCGAGGCCTTTTTCGATTTCGTCGATCCAGAGCACGCAGGGTGCCATGCGTTCGGCGGTTTCGAGGGCTTCGCGGAGGTTTTGTTCGGATTCGCCGACGTACATGCCCAGAATGGCGCCCATGTCGAGCCGGTAGAGTGGGAGTTCCCATTGGACGGCGATATTTTTTGCGGAGAGGGATTTACCGCAGCCGGGGACGCCACACAGGAGGATGCCTTTGGGCGGGTGGAGTCTGGTGCCGGAGAGGTCGGTTTTCATAAGGGCTTTGCGTTTTTTCAACCAGGCGTTGAGGTTATCGAGTCCGCCCACGTGGTAATTATCGTCGAGCCGGATGCGTTCGATGCCGGTGAGTTCGCCGAAGATGGAGTCTTTGAATTGGGAGAGTTCGGCGAGGTCTTCGGTGCGGATTGCACCTTTGACGAGCATGGTGGCTAGGACGTTGACGACTTCGGCTTCGGTGATGCCGGTGAGGATTTCGGCGGCGGCCCGCATGTCGGATTCCGCCCATTCGACGGGGATGGCGGTGGAATGCCCCTTCATCATGCCGGACACCAGTTCGAATATTTCTTCGGTGGTGGGGAGGTCGAGGGTGACGGACATGCCGAGCCGGGCGAGGCCGGACCAGACGGGTTTGTCGGCGAGGAGGATGATTGCGCCTTGGTATTCTTCGGCAATGCGTACCATTTGGCAGAAGTGTCGGGCGGTGGGGGTATCGGAGTCGAGGTGGTCGATTTCGGTGAAGATGAAGTTCACGTTCCGCCGGGCTTTGAACATGGTTTTTGCCTGGTCGAGGGCGGCGGCGAGGGATTGGTCTTCGAGGACGAGCTGGTTGGAAGCGAGTTCCCGAAGACCGTCAGCGGCGGAGTAGTAGAAGAAGGGGAGAGAGGGAATATTGGTGCTGATGGTGCGGAGGATACTGAAGACCCGGACCGGCTCGGTGGATTTCACGACGATGAGGGGGACGCGGGCTTTGAGGTAGCGGGTGATGATTTCGGTGGTTTCGAGATAGTTGGGCATGATTATGATTGTTCGAGTGCGTGGGTGAGGCGGGTCGCGGTGCCGTAGGTGGGGTCGAGGACGGCGGTGAGTGGGGTGCTGCGGACGAGGTCGTAGATGCGCTGTTCGGTGGCGGTGGGGAGTTCCCCAGCGACGGAGCTGCGGCGGAGGATGCTTTCGATGTGATGTTGCCAATTGCCGATGCGGGTTTGGGCGTCACTCAGCAGGGTTGACCGTATCTCGTCGGGGAGACCTGGGTGGTTGCAGAGGTGCATGCGGCGGGCCAGATTGTTTCGGGTGGTGAGCCACCAGCGTTCGAATTCGTGGTAGTCGGCGGTGGCGGGGAGGTTGTTGAGGGTTTCGGACCAGCGGGTGTCGGCGATGCTGAGGGCCCGTTCGATGTGTTTGAGCAGGCGGCGATGCACGGTGGGGTTAAAGGATCCCGCGGTGATGGGTGGGAGGCCATCAAGGGTGGCGGTGGGGTCGGTGGCCCAGCTGCGGAGAGCCCGGGCCCAGGTTTCGTATGCGTTTGCCATGGTTAGGGCCGCCTCCGGTTGATGAGGATTTCCCCTGGTGGTTGGGGTGACCAGTCGGGGAGGCTGCCGGCGATGTTACGGTTGCGCCCAAAGGCTGGTTGGGGGTTGTCGTCGTGAAGTTCGCCGAGCAGGCTCATGCGGTCGAGTACGGTGGTTTCGCGGGGGTGTTGGTTTTCGGGTGGCGGGGGTGTGGTGAATCGGGGTCGGCGCCGCTCCCGGCGGATTGTGGGCAGGACTTGGCCTGGTGTTTGGGCGGGTTGTTGAGGTGCTGGCGGCCCGGCCTGCGGCATTGGTGCCGGCGCAGCTGCGTATGGGTTGATTCTCGCCGGGGGTTGGTTCGACTGTTCGGGCAGGTGGGATTCTGGTGGTTGGGTCATGTTAACGCACCTCATTATGGGTCGTGGAAGAGTGAAGAACATTGGTGGTGCGGGATGGCCAGGTGGCGAACACCCGGGTGAGTTCCGCCTGCTCGGCGTCCCGGTCTTCGAATTCCAGCATGAGGTCGGTGAATTCCGCCCGGGCTTCCGTAATAACGTTATTCGATATTTGAATGGCTTGTTCTTTCGCCACATGCAGTTCGGCAACATTGCGTTCCGCAAGGGTTTTCTTCCGGTGGATATAAAACGCCACGGCAATGACCACCAACACCACCATGAGCAGGCCAAGGAGTTTCATGCCGAAGAGGAACGCCATGGAGGTGATGACACCAACTATGATGGGCATAATCATGTCCGACTGCTGGAAGGTCGCCTGGTTGATGTGGGGCATGAAGAGGGTTTCCCAGTATTCGCCGAGCCGTTGGCGGACGGCTTGTTCGTCTTCGTTGGTGGTGCACCGGAATTCGACAAATCCGAATTGGGAGGCGTAGCCGGAGTGGGTATTGTCCAAGACGATGGTGGCAGCGGGGAGAAAATCCCGCCGGTAGCGGCTAGTGTATTCGTCGATGGCGGCGCGCACGTTGTCGAGGCCGTTGCCGATGGCGGTGCGTTGGGTGCTAATGGAAACACCCAACCGTTCTGGGGTGATGGCGGCCTGGGTTTGCAGGCTTACGGCGTCGACAGTGTTCGCTAGCGCCCGCACGTATTTGTCGGTCTTGACCTGCGCCTGTGCCAGGTCGCCGTTGGATTCGATGACAGCCTCGGCATAGGCAGCTTTGCGACGCAGCGGCAGTTCTTCCGCATCGTATTCCGTGACGAGTTTCTCCAACAGGTCGTCGAGCAGGTCTTCAATCTTGCCGACGGGAGCATCGAGCCGGTCGCGGATTTCTTCGTATTTTTTCGCGGTCACCCCCAGGGCGGTGGCGGATTCCAGCAGTGATCGCATGCGATCAAAGTCGGGGCTGAGCTTGCGCAGATTCTCGTAATCGTCGACGACAAGCTGTTCCCTATTGCTGGCGATTTCTTCCACCCATGCCGTCACCTGGGCGGTCCGCAGCTGGGCATTTTGGCGCAATTCGGCGTCCCACTCCCCCAACTGGTTGGTGAGCAGTTGCTCCGCCTGAGTTCCAAAAGCACCACGGGCGGTGGCCTCAAGGATGACGGCAAATTCACGGGTGAGCTTGGTGGCGTCACAGTTCATAAGGTAATGCTTGAGCCAGGTGTAGGCCTCATCGTGGCGGTTGACACGTCGTAAGATGAGCGCAAAGAAGAGGGAGGTTTTTGCCGCGTCGCGGGTGAAAGCCTCCTGCACGGATTTTTCGCAGATCGCCTTATCGTCGCGGGACCAGGCGGCCAACCCCACGAGCGCGGGTGCCAGCCAATATCTAGGGCTTTGAATCATGAGTTCTTCGGACACCTGCGCCACCACATCATTGGTGACGTTTCCCACGTCGAAAGCCTGAAGCACGCCCACGCTGGTGCGGCGGACGAGTGCGTAGTGCCCGTAAACCCGGTCGAGTTCGCTTTTGAGATTGCCGAGTTGGGTTTCGGCACGCTGCACGACGGCAATGCGTTCGGCCTGCCGCGAGAATTTTTCGAAGGCCTCCGCTAGTTCTTGCAGCTTCTGGCGGGTGGTGTTGAGGTCTTGAGTGACCGCACCAACCTGCGCACCCATGGTGTCCATTTTGCCGTTGAGCAGAAGAATATTATTCTGCACGTCGCTGATCTCACGGATAACCGGGTTGAGGTTAATGTACTCTGGCATGTTATTCCTTCAATACTGTGCGGACCCGAATGGTTCCGATTGTAATAAGTCACTCGCCCCATCTACACAACTATGCCTAGTTTTTTGTGGTATCTCACAGAATCATTCACCCCCTTATGGCCCCACCTCGGCAACACGAATAAATCCCGAACCAACCAATCGGACATTATTCACCATACTCACATGCGACTTTTTTGGACTTTGCTTAAGATCAGACGATTTAGTTCAGATATCTCTTGGCAAGAATTTGGCCCATTTTCACTATAGTTGTGGGCAATTATCATGTTAATTTTTCGCCAAATTACCCTCTTATGGGGTAGAAACTCGTCGATAGGCGACAAAAAACGGTCGGTGAGGCAGCACCACCGACCGTTCTACGGGTTTACCACCAGGCCTATTATCAGCCCTTCCAGGCGGACTCCAGCATCTTCCAGTGCTCGTCGCTCATCCGCGAGGCCGGAGTGACCGACACCGCCGACGCACCACCCTTGGCAGAATACCGCAGGTTAAGGGCCATATCATCGGCGGAGATAGTATTGGCCTCATCCTCCGCCCACAGGCCTGTCGACAGCACGTAACGGTTATCCCCAAACCGCCGGTTAAAGCTCTCCGCCAGTTTCTCGGAATAATCCGGCTGCACGCTGGGCTCCATGCCGTTATAGTTCCACACAGCAATGCGGCTAGCCTCGGTGAGCAGCAGGTCATAATCGTGGCCAGACATAGCCCGATCCGCCCCCGGATCGCTCCAGGGGGCCCGCACATCCATGTCCAGGGCAACATTGCTGGGAATGACCCCTTTAATGCGGTCAAGTAGGTGTTGCAACGCCTCAGAACGCCATTCCCCCAGCTTAGGATCCCGAGTATTGATCTCACCGTCTTTCCGCGGCCAGTCGGATGCCCCGGAGAACTTCTTATACGAAGCCAAGTCATCCTCCCCAAACGTGTAATTGTCGAACATGAGCTCGGTCAGAGAAATGCTGTCGGGGTTGTAGCGGTGCGAAATAGTTTTCGCCAGCTCCACAATCCCATCCCCCACCGCCCCATCGCGGATAGCGGTCACCGAGGCAAACTTATCGGAACGCTCTCCCCCAGGATCAACCCCAGCTAGTTCGGGGTTTTTATGGATCGTATTGGGCACTAAAGTATCAATGGTGAGGTTAATAGTGAGCGGCCTGAGCGCATCAATGGCATCCTGCACCCAGTCGGCCCCATTAATGGATGCCTGAGTATCGGGGTGACCCTCCCAATCGAAGCACACCCATTCGATCCGCCCCACACAGATGGAAGCGGCGGTGGCATTGACGTTGGAAAGCCGCTGCGACATGGCCTTCCAGTCGTAATGAGGATTGGAAATATCCTCGAAACCAAAGTTCACGCTGCGCTCTTCCGGCAGCGGCGAATTTTTGAGTTTCCGCAGCTCGTAACCCTTTCCGCAGGAGGAAGACCCAAACGGTAGGAACGACAGGATGGATGATAAGGATGAAAGTTTTAAAAATGTTCTGCGTTTCATGCTGGACTCGCTTCTTGCTTATCGACACTGAGGCCACTCACACTAATGGTGCCGGTACGCTCCAGTTTGTTCCAATTCTTTTCCGCCCCCTTCACTTCCAAGATAATGGCCCAACCAAGCGTGAAACCAACCAGTGTGGAGTATATGGGCCAAAGGGGAAAGACCCATATGTGGCGTAAATCTCCCCAGGCCCGGTTTAGTGCGATTGAATATATCAAAATAACAAGCGCTAGTGCCAACCCGAGGAACCCCACCCATCCTAACGCAGTTGTAGGAAGCGCGTCGGGGTCGGTAATAACAACGATAGGCATACCCAGCAACACAAAGATCTGCGCAACCGGCACAATAATCATGCTGAGCAGGTTAAACAGCAAATATGCTCCGAATGCCCCATAATGG
>CAUVMZ010000082.1:0-11972 GCA_963552855.1 uncultured Corynebacterium sp.
GAAGGGCAATACGCCTTCTTCGGCGAAGTGATAGAGGCGGTGCACACCAGTGGTGGTTTCTTCGGTGACCCCCTTCACCGTTTCCGCAATGGTGGTCCATTTGGGGCCTTCGGTGGCAAGCACGTTCCGAAGGGTGTCTTTGAAAGCGATAAACTCGTCGGAGTCCCCCATTTCAGTGGCGGGCACGAAACCTGCCTCTTCCCACTGCTTACCACGAATGACAGCCATGGTGGCGTCACCACCATCATCAAGGATCATGTTGGGGAACACGCCATCGCCCCAACTAAAAATCTGGTTAATGCACCACCAATACTCAGGCAAGGTTTCACCTTTCCAGGCAAAAACCGGCACACCAGCTGGATTATCGGGGGTACCATCTTTTCCAACCACGACCGCAGCGGCAGCCTCATCTTGGGTGGAGAAAATATTACATGAAGCCCAACGCACTTCCGCGCCAAGTGCCACGAGCGTTTCAATGAGGACTGCAGTTTGGACGGTCATATGGATAGAACCAGCAATGCGCGCACCTCGAAGTGGCTGTTCATCGGCATATTCGGCGCGTAATTGCATAAGACCAGGCATTTCATATTCAGCCAAACGAATTTGATGACGGCCAAGCTCAGCGAGAGACAGATCAGCGACTTTGTAATCAAACGTCATACGGACTCCTTGACGATAGTTCAGTAGCGGTTAATGTGACTCACTATAGCCGACCGAATTTGGGCTTGCCGTTCCATGACAATCCGGGCATAAAAAACCCCTAAAAAACCAACATTACCCCCTTTTGAGGGGGTAGATTGTGGCTTATTCATCATATATCACACTTCATAAGCCACCGGCGCTTCGACAAGCCCAAACGTCAAAAGATTGAAGCGCTACAACATCATTCCAATGCCTCAATGAACGGTTCAATATCCAAATCTGAATCCTCTTCTGTCTCGTCTCTGGCAGCTTCCAACACCGCACTAGCTGCCTCACTGAGCTCCTCCGAAATATGCCCCACTAATTCCCGCAGGAATGGATATTCGTCCGCAACCTCGCTGGCAGAAAATGGTGCCCCCGCCCAAATCGCTGCAATGGTTGCTGCACAAAGCCCGTTTTCCTGTTCTTCTGCCGAAAGCCTCGTAGAGCTGAGCACCAGCTTACAGCTGTCCTCCACTGCCTCCACAATATCTTCGTCATCAAGAGCTGCCAGCTCATCCAAAAAATCAGTATTAGCCTCACGGCTAAAAATTTCGATATCCCATGTACTCATATCGTTATCGCTTTCTCACCATGTTTGTATTCATTTTGTGACACTCCGAGGAAGAAAATTCTCGATTGTGCGATTATTCACTTCCTGCATCGTATCTTAAGGGCTTGTGTCACCCGGCACCCTAGAGGTCCCTAAGGCCATTTATACAGCTACTTAGAGGATTCTGCCGAGGCTTTCCGCGGAAATCACCAAAAACCTCCGAAAAGAATTTCTTACGCTATTTTCACTCCCATGATTCAACAGCTTTGCCCCGCCTATATAACGTTTGTGTTAAGGTCAATGACTGACCCTATGGCGCGCTACCACAGGCGCCAAGTACACACACATAAACAGGCTACCGAAGCCGGAGGTACTGAATGAGCAGCGACAAAACAACCAGTCGCTTCTTTGCGTTCGTCTCCTGCGGTTTTGCTGGTGCTGTGGTGATTGGCCTTGGTGTATGGCAACTCGGTGTTGTCCAAAACAGCAGCCAAACTACTAGCGATGCTGGAGTTATAGCAGCTATCACAAGTGATAGTCCTGTTCCTGCTGCAATGAGCGGCACCAACCCTGGCAATACCCCCCTACCAGTACCTACCCCCAACTCTTCAGGGGGAAACCGCGAAAAAACCCCTAATAACCAGAGCGATAACAATAACACAATCGCCCCACCAACCGAGCAACCCAATGATATCAAACGTGATCCCCTGCTACCACCACGCGCCTATGTCGCCCCTGACCGGGGTAACCAGCCGAAAAATACTTCCGGCAATGTAAACACCTTCGTTCCGCCCATCACCGCGGAAAACGTTCCCCGCATCCATCCCGTACCGCCACCACCACTCCTAGGCGACATCGACACCACCCCAACCCCCTCCGCTACCACTCCTGCCTCTACTACCCCGACAACAACCTCATCCTCACCCACAACAACATCCAGCACTGAAGCCCCCCATAAAGTGGAACGGGAGCGGACGTCGGAGCCCACCCCAACTCCTTCCCCCGCAACTGCACCGCACCCCCAACATGCCCCCTACTCTCAGGGAGTATCCCCCGGTGATTCCACCAACCAGGCCTATACCACCATGGCAGACCCCCAACTAGCAGATCAGCAACTTTAAGGCGTCGACAAGCGTGCACCCACCCCCACCACAAATGCCTGACCGGCGCCGGTAACCTGCACCAGTGGTTCCTCCGCCGCCGAAATCCATACGGCTTCTGTGGGGTGCAGCACCTGAGTTGCTGGCCCCACCGTCACCGTAACCTGACCCGCGGTACACAACACCACACGTGGCCCGGGAATCTGCGCCGACCACGGCGACTCCTCAGTCGCAGCAACCATGCGCATATCAAACTCTTCAACCGGCACCTCAAACCAACCAGCATCATTAGACGTGCGTGGATTCGCCAACGAGGTAAACCGCAAGACCCGCGCCAACTCCGGCACATCCACATGCTTCGCGGTCAACCCACCCCGAAGCACATTATCGGAATTGGCCATAACCTCCACCCCCAAGCCGCGGCAATACGCATGCAGATTACCGGCATCCAGATAAATCCCCTCCCCCGGCTCCAACCTCACATAATTAAGCAATAACGCTCCCAATACCCCAACATCACCAGGATAATGCGTATCCAGCTCAATGATGTTCGCCAGGGTCTCCCGCTGCCACTCGGCAGCGCTCCCCTCCGCCACCACTCGTTTTGCCGCGACAATTATGTCATCAATCAATTGCTTACGCACCGCCGCCGGAATAGTAATCCACGTGGTAAACAGCATCCGCAGATTAACAGCTTCTTCACCGGTGGAATCAATCATCCCCATATACCGGGCAAGCGACGGACAATCAAGCGCAGCAAATAACTCCAAAGTCTCAGCTAACGGCCGGAAACCAGCCATTGCATGAAATGGTGTCAAAGCAACGATAAGTTCTGGCTTATGATTATCATCGCGGTAATTCCGATTCCCCGCCCGCACATCAATGCCCTGAGCATTCTCACGTCGAAACCCCTCCTGTGCCTGCGCGAGCGATGGATGTGCCTGCAACGACAACGGCTCCGCCACCGCCAAAATCTTCAACAAAAACGGCAAACGATCCCCAAACCGAGCCCGCACCTCAGCACCCAATTCCCGATCCGGGTCCGCCGCAATAATATCCGTCAACGGCACCCCAGCAATATCCGCCGGGGCCGCTGGATGCGCCCCATACCACAGTTCAGCCTGGGGATGCTGTGTCGGTGATTCCTCCCCCCGCAGATCAGCGATGAGGGTTTTTGACCCCCAAGAATACGACTGGAGACTCGGATTGAGAGAGAACATATCAGCCTTTCTGCCAATAGTTATTAAAATTGATACAGATATTCTCTGTTAGGAAACACCCGCTAAGAACGGCACCCACCGGCGACACCATGCGCCCAAAAGCACACAGGGAAATGCATCCAGTAGCGAACCTATTAGACCAATGCGCGCCAGACCAAAAACCCACCCGGCGCCGACACGAAACCACCACATAATCCACGCATGTCGACAATCAGCTGCTTCACTACTCTGTCGAGAAAAACACGGTAGCGGCAAACGCCCGGGCTAAAAGCCGCAACACGCTTACCGGCATGCTATGTGAAACACTGGTCACAGCAATGGCACCCGGCAACCCCGGCACATCAGCATCCGCAGCGCACCATACTATGGGTTTGAGCGGCAGCCCAACCGAACCATCACCGTCAAGGAGTGGGTCGTAAAAAATATCACGATGCGACCCTTGATAATACCGAGAGGCGCCGGCAAGCTCCGCAAGGGATAAACTAGCGCTGACCCGGCCTCGCATCGCCCACAGGGTGGATGCCAATGATGCCAACGCCACACCCGGCACACTATCGGAACAGTGGACCAGAGAACCAGTAATGACAGCGAGTTCCCGCGCCGGGTTCACGGTTTCGTCCCGCTCGGGGGAGCACGATGCCAACTCCTTGTCGATTTCCTCCGCCCAGTCGGTAAGTTTTTGCACCACAAGCAGCGGGTCAAGGTCGGCAAGTTCCAACACTGCCAGCACGGACACCACGCTGCGAGTCGGGCTGGGTCCTAAGGCATTAGGCAAATGGGGCACAATGATTGTGCCTCGTGGGGCATCACTCGCCATGGGGCAGTCACCCGGGCATACCAAAACGGTGGTGATGCCTCGGCTCACCGACTGGGAGATAGCGCGACTAATGGCGGCATCTTCACCTTTTTCGCTCACCACGATGAGCACGTCGAGAGCACCAAGATAACCGGGGATGGTTTCCGTGATGACCAGGGCCACCGGCAAAGGTTGGGTAAGGCTGGCTGCCAATTGCGCACAGCGGTAACTGAGGTTATCGGCACAGAGCACCACGATGCTTCGGGCCCGCACACCAGCAAGGGAGGCCAGTCCGGGGATTTCCACCCCGAATTCGTCATGCTGTGGTTTCACACTTGCTTCGATCGCCCCCGCTATGGCCCTGACCTGGGCCCCTTCGTGGGCGATGTCGTAGAATGCCACTGCAAGAGGATCGTATCCATTGCTCATACTTGACTATCCTACGGAAGTTTTTACTTGCGGATAATGTCGAGAATTTCGGTGACGAGCGCTGTTACCTCATCTTTGGTGGGGGCTTCCACGTTAAGCCGTAGCAATGGTTCGGTGTTGCTGGCCCGCACGCTGAACCAGGCTGGGGTGTCTTGAAGCTGCACGGTGACCCCGTCGAGTGTGTCCACGCTTTCCGTCCGGTCCGCAAAGGCGTCCAGGACGGCCTGGGTGCGTTTTTGCTGCTCTTCCTGGGATTCCAACCGGGTGTTGATTTCGCCGGAGGATTCGTAACGCTCATAGCTGGCCATGAGTTCACTTAAGGGCTTCTCTTGGTTGCCCAGGGCAGCCAAAATGTGCATGGCGGCTAAGATGCCGGAATCCGCATTAAAGAATTCGGAGAAATAATAGTGGGCGGAGTGTTCGCCACCGAACACAGCATGGGTTTCTGCCATTTGGGACTTGATAAAGGAGTGCCCCACCCGGGTGCGTACCGCGGTGCCACCGTTTTCGGCAATCACCTCTGGTACCGCTTTCGAGGTGATGAGGTTGTGAATGATGGTGGCCTCGGGGTGTTTCTTGAGGTAGCGCTCGGCTATTAAGGCGCAAATAGCCGAGGGGCTTACCGGGTCACCGTTTTCGTCAACAACGAAGCACCTGTCGGCGTCACCGTCGAAGGCGAGACCAATGTCGGCACCGGTCTCCTTGACGAATTTCTGCAGGTCCACCAGGTTTTTGGGGTCCAGGGGATTGGCCTCGTGGTTAGGGAAGGTGCCATCCAATTCGAAATACAAGGGTTCGATTGTGAGTGGAAGACCGGCGAAAACTTCGGGTACGGTGTGACCAGCCATGCCGTTGGCGGCATCAACTGCCACTTTCAGTGGCCGAATATCGTCGAGTGGCACAAGTTTCCGCAGAAAGGCCGCATAGTCGGCCAGGGTATCCGCTTCGGTGAGTTCGCCAGGATGCCCGTGATAGGTGGGGATTTTTTCCACCAGGTTGGTGACGATGTCAGCGAGGCCGGTTTCTTGCCCAACGGGTCGAGCGCCGGACCGGCACATTTTGATGCCGTTATATTCCGCGGGGTTGTGGGAGGCGGTGAACATGGCGCCGGGAATGTCCCGGTCCCCGGAGACGAAATAGAGTTGGTCGGTGCTGGTGAGCCCGAGGAATAACACGTCCATTCCTTGGGATAGCACACCATCGGCGAATGCCCTGGCCAGTTCGGGTGAGCTGGGCCGCATGTCATGGCCGATGGCAATGGTGTGGGCTTCTTCTTTACGCATGAGGCGGCCGAAGGCTGCGCCTACATCAGTAATAAGTTCGGGGGTAATGGATTCCCCTACGATTCCGCGCACATCGTACGCCTTAATCACGTCGGTCACTTCTTCGCGTGAACGCATCCCTCAAGCCTTCTCTTTTTAGTGGAGTCAAACTTAGCCAATTCTACCCACTGATTGCGAAAAGAATTACTTGAAAGTGGTATTTGTGTCGGAATCGGGGTCATCGGTTGGTTCGTCGTCTGGCTCTTCGGCGTCGGGAACAATGGTCAAATGGCCTCGTTGCGTGGGTTTTTTTCCACCACGGTGTGCCGGATGGTTGGGAACATATTCTTCCGGTTTATGTCCAAATGGGGCGTTGGGGGCGGCGCTACCGAAATCTGGGGGCGGCATTTCGGCTTTAGCGCCGGTACGCATTCCCTCAAATGGGGTGTAGTGGTGAGTGGTCTCTGCAACAACGTCGACCAGCGCCATAAGATCTTCATCATCTTCGATGGAGGGGACACGAATAAGCCGCCAGCCCATGGGGGTGGTGATTTTTTCGGCATGTTCAGCGCATAAATCCCAGCTGTGGGGGTCGTCATTGCCTTTGAGCGGACCTATATAGGCGGTTGATTGGGCATACGCATAGGTGAGTGTCGCTACGGCAGGCTGGCCGCAGCCGGGGCGAGAGCAACGACGGAATTGATTCACGTGTCAGAGTTTAGACCGATTTGGGTAACCATTTTGGTACCACCCCGATTTTCGGCGTGCCCTTTGCCCCCAAAGTGGGCAGGGCGGTTTAGGCTTAACCATTATGAATGATCGTCGTGATCGGCATGGTCGTGGGGTTCGTGGCCCACTCATGCCGACTAAAATCCCCCGTTACCGCAGGCGACCTGAGCTTTTCGACGCCGCGGTATTGGAGGCCTACGCTCCCATTCAGCAGCAGTTCACTGTAGAGCTTGAATCACTCGACATTGCGGTCGATACCATTCCCCGAATGCGCCTAAATATGGATTGGGATTCGTTTCCACCCGAGGTTGTGGTTGATGGTCCGGTACCGCTTGGCCGGATTATTCAGGCAGGGATTGATATTCATGGGTATCCGACTCGGGCTAGGATTGTGATTTTTCGCATGCCAATTGAGCAACGGGTGCAGGGTGCTAAGGAACGGCAAGAGCTATTAACAATTGTGCTCACCCAGTTAGTGGCCCAATACTTGGGTATTACTCCTGAGGATATCGACCCACATTTTCGGTCTTATTAGAGGCGGGTTACCTGACGAAGAGACAAAGACCAGCCTCATCATAAAGATGAGGCTGGTCTTTGTGTTTTCATTCGGCAGTACCCTGTGGGATGCTACCTCCTTTGGTTAAGAGCAATTAACCAATATCTCGCTTTAGACGGCGACGCTCACGCTCTGATAGACCGCCCCAGATACCGAAGCGTTCATCATTGAGTAAAGCGTACTCTAAACATTCGTCCCGGACGGCACACGCTTGGCAAATGCGCTTTGCCTCACGTGTGGACCCGCCCTTTTCAGGGAAGAATGCTTCCGGGTCGGTCTGGGCGCATAGCGCCTGCTCCTGCCACTCCTGTTCGGCTGCACCAAACAAGTCATCAAGAGACATGCTGCGCCCTGACCGAGTGCGAGGCGCGGAGTTACTAGCCTTATAGTCCACGCCACACTCCTCTCGTTAATTTTATGTTTTATGCCCTTACCAGAGGTAAAAGCCGTGAACAATAAATTCTTTAAAATACAATTATATGAAGCTGAGAATTGCCTTAAAGCTACCGTAATTTTATAAAAACCGCCGGTAGCAGCCTTTCTCGTCATCAAACTGTAATAATAAAGGATCTGCTTTCAAGTGAACAACACACTACATGTCAAGTCAAGCCCAATGGCATGAGTTTTCTTTCATTGGTGTCATTTTCCCAAGACAAAAACCACATTAGTAACACAAATAACACTGCGCCCCAGAAGGGCAATTTTCCTGGGGGTACTATATATTGTGCTTCACCCCCGGATTATAACGCTAGAGCAACAATTATGGTGTGTCGAGAAAAAATATGCATGTAGACCCCGACCAGGGAAAAATACTAAAAAATCAGATAAAAATGGCCGCCCTATACCAGCGGCCATTATCAAGTATACTACTTATCTACGCGTCGGAGCTGAAACGAATCCCATTATCCGGAATTTTTACCCCAGGCCACACCCGCAGCCCATCCTGAAGCTCGCACCGGGCCCCAATATGTGCCCCTTCACCGATGACACAATTCTTGATTCGAGCATTCGCTCCGATTCGAACCCCATGCCCAATGATGGAATCTTCCAACACCGCACCCGGCTCGATTGTCACCCCATCAAACACCACGACATCATCCAATCGGCAGCCTGCCCCCACTTCAGTGCCCCGACCAATGACCGTGCCACCCAACAATAACGTTCCGTCTTTCACCAGCGCCGATTCGTCGACAAGCGATTCACCGGTGCGTCCCACTAATAGCGGCGATGGCGCAATGCCACGGACCAAATCGGAACTGCCCCGCACAAAGTCACCGGGGGTACCCATGTCCCGCCAATAGGCATTATCCACATAGCCATACACCGCATAGCCATCTTCCAAGAGCTTCGGGAATGTCTCGCGCTCAACCGAAACCATTCGACCCGCCGGAATATCGGCGATGAGCTCCCGACGGAACACATAGCAGCCAGCATTAATCTGATTTGTTGGCGGATCCTCCGTCTTCTCCAAAAACGCCAGCACTCGCCCGGTGGCATCCGTAGGTACACAGCCAAATGCCCGTGGATTTCCCACCTGCACTAAATGCAGCGTCACATCTGCGTTATTGGCCTCATGCGCCTGCAAAATACCGGTCAGGTCTGTGCCCCCCAACACATCCCCATTGAACACCATGGCGATGTCTCCCCGTAACCGGTCGTACACGTTACGAATGCCACCCCCGGTACCCAGCGCCTCGTCCTCAACCACATATTCAATATCCAGGCCTAGCGACTCCCCTGTACCGAAATAATCTTCGAATACCTCCGCCTTAAACGATGTGCTCAACACCACATGTTCAATCCCGGCTGCTTTGATACGAGCCAACAAATGCATCAGAAATGGCACACCAGCCGTCGGTAGCATGGGCTTCGGAGTTGACACTGTTAGTGGTCGCAATCGGGTGCCTTTACCACCCACCAACACCACAGCATCAATGCTATTTTCGGTCACTATCGGTTCCTCCAGTACAAATCATTGAGCACCAATTATTTTTTCATTTTAGTAAAGCCCACCACAACCGCCGATCGGATCTTTAGCCCAATCCATAACATTACGCGAATAGGAGCCTGCCACCAGTGCGGATGCCTATCAGCCTGAAACCGATACGCCGACTCATGATGCGCAGGTAGCATACTCTCTGGATGTTTTCCGGCAGAATGCCCCACCGCATGCGTAATCTGTGCTGTAGGACACAATACGTTGGTAAACCCGGCACGCCCAAACCTGTCGCCTAAATCCACATCCTCCATATACATGAAGTATCGCTCGTCAAACCCCCCGATGCGGCAGAATGCATCCCATCGCACTAAAAGACACGAACCAGATAGCCAACCGGCTACCCGTTCCTTGTCCATTACCGAGTTGTCTCGATATGCCTTCGACCAGGGGTTATTAGGCCAAATTCCAGAAAATAATGCGTGACCAATCCCATTGCTCAAGGTGGGGATGGCGCGTGCCGACGGATAGGCGGAACCATCTTCCTGCCGAATATATGGTCCCACGTCCGCGGCGCTCGGCCATCTATGGGCACAGTCGATCAACTCGTCGATGCTGCCGGGGTCAAACACCACATCGGGGTTGGCGATGACGAAGAATTCGGGATGAATGTCGCCGGCTTCTATGCGGGGAATGATATGGCGGACAGCAATATTAATAGCCGTACCATAGCCAACATTTCCCCCGGTAGGGAGGAATTCTACGGCGTCATTATTATGTGCCGCTTGTTCCGGGGCACCGTCGGTGGAACCGTTGTCGACCAGGTAAACCTGAGTGGGGAGGCTAGTGGCGGCGGGGATTGAGTCGAGGAAGTCGGTAAGGTATTTGCCTGGGGAGTAGGTCACGGTAATAATCGCTAACCGTGGTGACAGGTTTTCCTGTTCGGTAGTCAACTCATCGGTAACGGCTGTGTCACTGATTGGTGTCTTGACGGGGGCGTTATTAGGTGTTGTGCTATCACCGTGTGATGGGTTGCTGCAAGCCACATCACCACGTGTTATGTCATTATGCTCCGGATTATTGTGGGCTTGAATGTGGGGGGTGTTGTCGGTTTGGGTGGCAGGTTGAGTGCTATCTTGTTTATCGCTGTTATCCACCTGCCTGATTCTACTGTGCTCAGCGCGCTTGCCCCCAAAAGCAGTTCTACGCGACCCCATCAAGGTGTTTCTCAGGAGATAACAGGTTATTCTTGTATTCACTTTAACTGTTTTCTAGTTACCCCTTAAAGGAGTATCGGAAGCACTATGGGTTCCAAAACTCGACGTAATCGTCCTATTCGCACACCATCAAGTTATGGCCCTGACACCTTGCAACAGGGTCATACTGCTGTAAAAGCCTTGGTGTCATTTATGTCTGCTCTAGTGCTTGTTGTCTCAGGGGTTGGCTATTTCGCCATCGGCCGGGTGCAAAATAATATTGCTAGCGCCGGTTCGTTGGATTTAGGGGCCGCAGGGTTAACCGATGCGCTTGATGGTGCAATTGATATTTTGATGGTGGGTAACGATTCGCGTAGCGACGCCCAAGGGAACCCACTCACTCCCCAGGAGATTGAGCTTCTCCATGCTGGCGATGAGGAGGCTGATAACACGGACACCATCATGGTGATTCGTATCCCGAATGATGGTAAGTCGGCCACCGCAATCTCTATTCCCCGCGATACCTACATTCATGATGAAGTTGCTGGTAACACCAAGATTAATGGTGTGTATTCGGCCTATAAGGCGGAGGAGAAAGAGCGGCTGCTTCAGTCTGGGCAGCAGGATGGTCCAGAGCTGGAAGAGAAGGCGAAGGATGCGGGCCGCAAAGGCCTGATTAAGGCTATTCATGAGTTAAGTGGGATCACGGTCGACCACTACGCCGAGGTTGGGCTATTGGGTTTCGTATTGCTGACCGACGCGGTGGGTGGCGTGGAAGTGTGTTTGAAGGAGGCAACGAAAGACGAGTTTTCTGGGGCGGATTTCCCAGCGGGTAAGCAGACCTTGACGGGAGCTACGGGCCTTGCGTTTGTGCGGCAGCGGCATGGTTTGCCTCGGGGCGATCTCGATCGAATTGTGCGGCAACAGGCCTACATGGCATCCCTGGTGTCAAAAGTCCTTTCGACTGGCACGTTAACATCCCCGGCTAAATTGGCCGGCTTAGGTAGTGCAGTCACGCGGTCGGTCACGATCGATAAGGACTGGGATGTCATGCAGTTAGCCACCCACATGCAAAACCTGGCGGGCGGCAATGTGAAGTTCAATACCATCCCAGTAACGTCGATTGATGGTGTAGGCGATTATGGCGAATCCGTGGTGACGGTGGATCCAGCCGAGGTGCGTAAATATTTCACCACATTGCTGGGAAATGAGGCTCCGACGAAACAGCCAGCACCAACAAGTAAGCCGCAAGAAAAGCCTGTCAATCCAGAAAAACAGGTTCTCGTGTTGAATGCTTCCACGGTAACGGGTCTAGCCGGTAATGTAGCGGAAGCGCTCAAGAAGATGGGATACCAGGTTTCTGAGACTGGTAATGCCCCGGAGGGGCTTTATAACCAGTCACAGGTGATGGCCGCCAATGCAGCCGACCCGGATGCTCATGCCCTAGCTGAACGGCTTGGCGGATTACCTGTGGTCGCAAGCCCATCGCTGGATAATACGACGCTGACGGTAAT
>CAUVMZ010000083.1:0-11959 GCA_963552855.1 uncultured Corynebacterium sp.
CGTATCCAAGCCTCACATAGCCTTTGTCTGCGTTGCAATGTCAAGAGTGGCATGTAACTGAATAAACCAATGTTTCTTACAGTAATGATGTCATGCGTTGGTTCTGTAATGTACGGAAAAATCTCCACATTTCCATGCGGAGATCTGTTGGCGCAGATGGATTTCCCCAGTATGTAGTGCGGATTTTAATAACCTCTCGTGCTTTTCGACGCCGGGTGAGGGCGGTAGGCTATTGAACGCCTATTGCTGTAAAGAGATCATCAACCAAGAAATGGACTGTTGTGAGAGCCCCAGCTTTTTCATGGAGTTCAGCAATCGGAGTATCACGTTGTATTCCTGGTTTTTCGCGTGGGATTGTGCATCTTTAACCTGATCTAATGTTGTTGGCAGTGCTTTCCCCTTTTGATAGTTTGGTTGTTTATCGTGCAACGAAGCCAGGCACTCGCTTTTGGTCACTATCCCAGTGCCATCGCGGTAATGGAGTAGTAACCACCATTCAAATTGGGGTTTTGTGTAGGCAATAAATCTATCGTGTCGTTCAGTAGCCCATGCGTCAAGAGCTTGAAACTCTTCAGATTGAGAATCATCATCGTCGAGAACCAGCCAAGCAGAATCACCAGATCGCAGTTCAGCGGTTTGTTTCAGGCTTTCGAGCTTGTTCTTCATTGAAGATAATACTGGTTTCGGATCGCTTCCATCTTTTGATTTCGCGCAGATGACTTTTACTTTTACATCACTATTTCTTCGAGGTTTGAATATGTCCATCGTGAAATAAACTCGTTCAGTTTCGCCCTCGGTGATGATAATGAAGAGCTTTTTTATTGCCCGTGTACCAACCGGCTGGCTTGCGGCATGTGATCCTCCCAACTTTTCACGATAACTTTTACTTTTTGGCATCGTTTTATTTCTCCAATGTAAAACTATCTAATTGGGGTGTGCCGCCAAAACGTCCTTCAAGATAGCTTTTGCGAATGTCCTCATCGTGCATGATGCCACGGTATTCTGGTAGTCCAATGAGGGTGGATTCGCCATCGATCGATTTATCTGTGATCCAGATTTCATCCCGACGAAGAAGATCGTTGCAATCCATGAGTAATAAATCGTGTGTGGTGAAAATTAATTGTGTACGCGTACGATTTGTGCAGGTATCCAGAAATCCTTGGATAAGAGCTTTGGCTAATTGTGTGTGGAGACTATTATCTAATTCATCCACTAGTAATATGAGGTCAATGGGCGATCTTACAGCTATCCATAGCAATGGTAGCAACATGATTATTTTTCGAGTGCCCTGTGATTCCTGATGCCAATCGAGAAAGTATTCATGATCTTGACTACCACGGTGGCGAAAACGGACATATTTGACTTCAGGGTTTCCTTTCTCACTGTGGTCGTCATAAAAGATGGCATAGAGTTTTCCATTTTTGGTGCGAAACTCTCCCATCCCCATGTCGATGGAAGTGTTCGAATCCAACTCCTCTTGATCAAATGGCTGTTCCTCCATGGTAAGAGGCGTAAAATCTAGACCAGTGACACCGGTGTCTAGAGCACCAAGGATAGTGTTGAGGCTGTCATTATTGTAAAAACCTGGGAAGATGCTGGGTTCAGGTGAATTAGGTGAAACCCAAACTATTTTTTCCAGAAAGCGATAGACAGAATTAATTTCTGTGTATTTTTCGTTATTACTGAGGATTTTGGCTATTCGACCAGCAAAGGTGTCTTTTTCGGATAGCGTTTTCGCTATTTCGGTAAGTAAAATGTCATTGTCCCATGCATTGCCGAACTCCGTGCCATCTACAGTTCGTTCGAAATAGAGTTCTTCTTGGTCTGCGGTCAGTAATGCTAAATATTCTTCGATCACACAGCCATTACGAATAGCTAAAAAATATGAATATATTTTTTCATCAAGCATAAAAACCAACTTGAATAATGTTGGTTCATTTTGCATAGATGGATCGAGAGTAAAAGTACATCGTCGTTGCCAAATCGTTGGTTTGTCTCCCCGAATTGTAGATGCTAATAAAAATAATGAATCAAAGATAGTGCTTTTACCTGAAGAATTGGGCCCATAGATGGCGGCTACAGGATTAACTGACATGTGATAAAGGGACTCAAATCGAGGTATACGTGCACAGAAGCTGTCATCTTCTGTGGACTTCATGTTGAGCGAAATGGGCTGTTTGTAGGGCCCAAAGTTGGCAACCTGATATTCGACCAACATGATGCGTTTCCTTCCACGTTGCGTTATATCCGTTATACGGAAGTTTACGGAAAGTTTTTCCATATGCACATGGGTATTTATAGGTGATGCGCATGAAAAATGCTCTTTTTGCAGGTATTATTGGTGAGAATCCCGCAGTTCTGCTCAGTCGAGAGCAGGCCCCTGGTATAGGGATGCCTCTTTTGAATAAAGACGGTGGCGAGAAATATCATTGTCGCGCCTACGCCGTCCTTCGCTGTTACAGGTTTACTACTTGAAGTGACGTCGCAAAGCGAAAAATCAAGAGAGACAACACAGTCAGTAAAGCAAGTCCGCTCTTTGAATCAAGTCTGCACTGAACCACTGAATTCATCTCCAGAAGGCCATGTCTTCAGCCGCCAAAGCCAGGCCGGAGTGAAAAGAATACCTATAATCGCCACTAACATGGCTATCCCCAGGGAAAAGACAGTGGCAAGAACTCCACCGAGCAAAAATCCCGGAACCTCACCTCCAAGCGCAACTGTACGTTCCGTAGCCGCTATACTGCCCACCATAGAATCAGGCGAACATTGCTGTCTTGCCGTGTTAAATAACACAATGCATAACACCATACAGAAACCGAAGACGTACTCACCTAGCCCAACTAAACCAATTCGTAAGTTATTCGAACCGCTATATTGCGCAAAGAGCATTAAAGCGATACTCAGAGCCGGAAGAGCAATAGAGATCGCATAAAGAGTTTTTGCATTCTTCGAACAGAACGAAGTGCTTGCAGCCATGGCTCCGCTAAGACCCCCAACCGCACCTGCTATCCCGACGATAGATAACGCCCAGGGCTTGAAGTTCAGTATCTGCACACAAAAGATGACAAACACGGCCTGAAAAATCGAGCTAAAAAAATTAAAGTGGAAAGAGGTAAGAGTGAGCTTCTTTAAAAAGCGATTACCGAATATATATTTGAGCCCACTGAAAGTTGATTCTTCCCCCTTCCAATTGGCAGGTTCAACAGCACTTTCCCGGGAAGTTGAAACGACATCGTTGTCCTTATTTTGACGACTCAGAACAAGCCAAAGACGAAAAGAAAGAAACAGGGCGAGGCCGAAACTTAACGCGCCAATCGCCATCGTCTCCCCGAAAGTCAATAGAGTCAATGCAACGCCACCCAGCGCAATTCCCCCTAGCTCAGAAATTACTTCAGAACTGCGAAGAAGCGAATTTACTCTATTAAGGGACTTGGTGCCGCGCCCGACGACGGCCACCACCGTGGAGTTGACACCGGCCTCGTTCATCAAACTTGACACACCGAGGATAAATAGACAAACGAACAGAATCAAGAAAGATGGTTGCGTAAAAAGAAAAACAGCGACCGAAATGCAGGCAATCAGCCGAAGAAAATTTGCGACTGTTATTGCCCTAACACCTGGCAAACGGTCTATAGACCCCGCTACCAAAAGACCAAAGACCAACGCCGCGGCAGACTCCATCAGATTGAGACAGGCAACCTGCATTGGCGTGGCTTGGAACATTTCAAGAGCAATCAGCGGAACAGCGAATACTGCAACTTGCATTCCTATTGCGCCCCATAATTCAGCACCGGCTAGCACGAATACGGGGCTCAAGGACCATTTCTTACTGCTGTTTATTACCAAAGTAGACCACCATGGAGTATCGTTCCCAGGATTGACTATAATTCTGCTCTACCTGATGATAATGGTCGCCCGCCAAATGCATAAAAGCCACAGTTCCAGGCATCATACAGGAAAAGATCAGCCCAAACCCTAGACCATTATAAACATCGGGAGAGCGCAAGCCCGAGAATAGATCTCGTATGGCAAATGCGTCATGTCAGGGTTTCTCGCTCATTAGTGATTGCCTTCCGTCAACTCAATGCGGCGGCATATATCAGAACCAGTTTTCCTCTGGGTATGGCGGTAGTGTCTCCAGCATTGTGCGTGACCACTCATGCCATAAAGCCTTATCCCTACCCGTCATACTCACAACCCGCATGCCGTCTTCCCCGAAATGTTTAAACACTTCCGCGTTTTTCATATCGGTCGTGTACACCGCACCATCGGTTTTATCAACAATACAATTATAGAATGGTTGATTAGGCACTAGGTGTTCCCATGCCGAATAATCTTGAGACAGAATCGCCACCACCAAAAACTGTGTAGGCGACTCAAACCCCCACGTATCAAGCAATGTTAATGGGCGATCTAAATCCTTCCGGGCAGCCACGGCTTTACGGGCATCATCTAACGACGCAATAGGGGTGGAAAACGTAATAGCTGGTGGGTGAAAATCGGGTATCCCTGTTTCATTGTCCAGCTCCGCGAAGCTATCTCGGATCCGCTCATAATCCCAACACAAACCCTTTGCAGCATGGCAGGCATTATAGAGTAACCGTGAGACGGGATCATTTGAACTACCCAAAATGCTCCTGAGCACATCGTTCTTTGCAGAGCACCTAATGTACTCCTCTACAGTATCTGCCGAATCTTCATCTACGATTTCCGCATACTTCGCATAAAACTGCTCGACTTTACGAAAATATGCAGAATCCTCAAAACAAGATTCCGGTAGTTCCATTAAACACTGCCATGCGTCACCATAAGTGACACCGTTTTCCCGCATGTAGTGAAACAAAAACCGTTTCGCTAACTCCAACTGGCCATACTTAGCCACCCCGGCGTTGATAGCAGCATCCAGTTCGGGAGAAAAACCAAAATACATAGTCGACAGCTTTCTATCATGAAGATTATTTGGGCTCATTGATAAGAGACCGAACCGACTACCTAGCCTTTCGGGTACGGTGGTAGTGCTTCTAGTCGCTTCCGTGACTACTCATAAGCATTGGGCAGGCACACGACCTTTTCTACCAGCCCCTTATCCCATATAACCTTTTGCGTCGAACTTGTTTTCTATTTCTCGGTGGAAAAATATCCGCACCATTCCGATGCCTCCCGAAGCCTATACCGGTGCATCACCCGGACAGGCGGTGAATCGGAATACCAATGCTCAAAAGCAAGCGTACATTGCGGCGGCCAATAAGCTTCGCTTTTAGTTGCCGGTGGCGCGCTGGATGAGATCCGCCGGGCCGGTCTGCCACACCGGGGTCATGGTCATGGCGGTGATCCGCCACCCGGCGTCGTCAAGCAGCCGAAACTCATAATCGCCGCCCAGCGTCCAAGTTTCACCAGCATACTGGTGTGTCGCAATAAACGACGCGGTCACGGTCGCCGCATTCCCGCTGGCCGTGACCAGGTGATTACCCACCAAATGCTGGTGCGCATCCAACGCAGTGAACAGGGGCCGCCACATGGACACAATGTCGGTGGGGGTGAGCGTTGCGGGCTCACCATAATCAAGCAGCACTTCCTCGCCCAAAACCTCGGGGAGCGTGTCCCAATCGTGGTGGTCGACCGCCCAAAACAGGCGGGTGATGACGTGAATAATGTCGTTACTCATGGGGTTTCGCTCCTATAGTGTGCGCCGGAAGTGCTCAACAACCGCGGCAACCGCCGGGTCGACCTGTGCCGGCTGATCGTAAAAGTCCAATTGGGTTCCCGGCAGCCAGTCAATATGCTTCGGACCGGGAAGCGCATCGAAAAATAATTGCGCACCATCGGGTACCGCGCCGTCGCGGGAATGAACCATGTGCACCGGGACGGTGACCTTCAGGGCGGAGTCGATAGGATTGAACGTCAGCCACGGCTCCCACGACATGACAGCAATTTGCTTATCCCATTCGGGAATATCCCCCCGCTGCGGGTCAAGGTAATAATCGAACGGTCCGAACATAGCTGCGGATTCGTCGGTGGTGGAAATGGCGGGAATGTAGCTCACCTCCCCAGTTTCCGCGTAGCGGGCTGCCGCGGCACGCGACATGTCGATGCGGTCCGCCACGCCGGCCTCCCCACCATAATATGGGGCAACAAGCTCCCGGTTGTGCAGCCAGGGCGCCACCAGGGCGAGCGAACAAACCCGCTGGTCATCGGCGGCATTCACCGCCTGGTAGCCGGCGGAGGCGCAAATCCCCAACGCCCCAATCCGGGTATACCCTTGGGAAGCTGCAAACGAGACAGCGGCGCGAATGTCTTCGACCTTCCGCGCGGGATTCTCCCAACACCGGGGGTTGCCCTCGCTCTGCCCGAAACTCCGGAAATCGAACACCAGTGTGGTCAGCCCCGCCGTGGCTAGTCGACGTGCATAAAAGTCGGCCTGCTGCTCCTTCACGGTGGTCCACGACCCGGTGACAATGACGATTGTGGTAGTGCTCTCGGCATCCTGGCCCTGCGGTTGGTGCAGGTCACCAACCAGAACATCAGATCCACTAGGAAACCGAACGCGGGTGGTAGTAAAAATCATGCACTCCAGCCTAAAGCGGCTGGTAGGCGGTGTCTAATACTTTTTGCTATAGCGAAAAAGCATCACCAGAAGCGCCGCCCATGATCCGGGCCGCGTGGGCAATGATGCTGCGGTCATCCGCCGCCCGCCACAGAAACGCCAGCCGGGCCGGCGGCAAATCCACCACCGGCAGAAAACACAACCCCTCCCGGCCATACAGCTGGGCATTTCCCGCCGCCAACAACACCGACCCGCGGCCGGCGGCGACATTCTCCAGGGCGGCATCTGCGGTCGTCGACAAGCAGGAAACGGTGGCCGGGCACGTGTCGTCGCGGGCGTGTTCCGCCAACCAAAACGAACGCAGCACGCCAGCCTCGGCAGGCAGGGCCACCAGGGCCTCCTGCGCAATATCCGCAAACACCACCTCAGGGCGCGCGGCCAGCCGGTGGTCGCTGCTCACCGCAATCATGACCGGCTCCTCTGCCACCACCACATGGGCGCACTGCGGGTCAGTGGTCGCCCCCAACCAGGCGAAACCCGCATCGCACTCTTTTGTGCCCACCCCAGCCAGTGGATCCGACCACGGAATATTCCGGGCCTCCAGCTGCCACCCCACCTCCCGCAGTCCGGCGGCCAACCGGCCAGTCAACCCGCGACCGACACCAGTCTGCAACCCCACAATCAGCGTCGACGCATTTGCCTTGCCCAGTCGTGCCAGCTCGGCACCGGTCTCGTCCCACTCCGCTAGCAGCATGCGGGCCCGCCCGAGCAAATACTCCCCCGCGGGCGTCAGCCGCACCAACCGATGGTCACGCTCCAATAATCGCGCCTGCACCATGGTCTCCAGGCGGGCAATCTGTCGGGACAGCACCGGCTGACTGACGAATAAACGTTCGGCAGCCTTGCGGAAATGAAGCTCCTCGGCCACCGCGATGAAATAGCGAAGATCCCGCACGTGAACATCCATAACGCCCAGTATAGGGCCAGGATGGTTCACGGTGCGGGAAACCGAAAATAGTCGAATCTACTTGCGAACAAACACGCTCTTGGTCTTGGCTAACAATGCGTCCCGACGTTCTTTCGAAGAGATTGCGTGGATGCCAATGGGGGCCACGGAGATCAAAATGATGATGATCGAAATGATCTCGATGTTAAAGCCCATTTCATGAAGCTTTTGGCCAATATGATAGCCGGCATAGGTGAACAGTGCGGTCCACAAGAACCCACCCAGCAGGTTATAGATAAAGAACGTGTGGTAGTGCATTTTGGAAACCCCGGCAATAATCGGGGTGAAGGTACGCACAACAGGAACAAACCGGGCGAGCACAATGGCTTTGGAACCGTGTTTTTCAAAGAACGCTTCCGCCTGAATGAGATACTTCTGCTTAAAAAACTTCGAATTTGGACGCTCGAACAGCTTCCTACCCACGCGGGCACCGAAACTATAGCCCACGTTATCGCCCAAAACCGCGGCCAGAAATAGGAATAGCACCAGAAGATGAATATTGAGAACAAAGGTTCCCTGCTGCGTTAAGAAGCCTGAGAGAAATAGGAGGCTATCACCAGGCAGGAAGAATCCGACGAGTAGCCCGGATTCGGCGAAAATTACAGCAATCACGGCGAAAATCCCCAGGTGGGCGATATATTGCGCCAAGGCTTCCATCATGTTTGTGTTCCTTATATAGAAAGTAGATTCTGTAGCATCGGTTGCTAGTCTTGTAGAGTGTACCTAACTTCCTCCTAGGTGGCACTTATCCCCCCTGGTGATAGTGGGGCATCAAGAGGTTGCCGGGAGACCACCACATGGTCAGCACACTTCCTATTTTTTGGGTGTTTGTGCTGCATAGCACAGGTATCTGTCAAAATGCCCAAGAGGACTTATCCCCACCACCTTATGGGGTGATGCGAGGGTACCGTAGGCATGACCATCATGGGGTACCTGTGGCGTTTCGTTATCATGTGATTGCTTATTCGAATGAAAAACTGCATATTTTGCGGGTCTATCGCGTAGGCATGTTGTGCAAATATGTTGTATGGGCTGGAAACCTGCGCCAGGAATCATGTTGTTGAGCTGGGTGGATATCCCTTGCGGGCGGAAACCGTGGGATGGTTGGGAATCCAAAACCGCAACGGGGCATCAGCATTCTTACTGATGCCGATCCTGGGGCCGACCACGATCTCTGGCTCGGCTGCACGATCAATAAACCCCAGGCGAGCACTGAAAATACTGATACCATTCAGGCCTAAGTCCACCCCCAGGGCTGCCCCGAAATTTCCGGGACCCTGCGCCAGCCGGTACAACGGCCGTAGGCCGCGTCGGTCCAGTGCCCGGGGAATGCCGTGGATAACCTCGCCGGCCCGCAGTAAACACCCCTGGCCGTCCCCCTCTGGGGCGCACACAATATTGCAGGCCAAATGGATGCCATAGGATCGGTACACATACAGCCGCCCGGGTGGGCCAAACATGGCTCTATTCTGCTTTGTCATGCCCCGGTAGGTGTGGGCGGCCGGGTCGGTGGCACCCAGATAGGCCTCAACCTCGGTGATACGTATTGTCACATCGCCATGGCTGAGTGCTGTTCCTAACAGCTGTGGTGCAACAATGTCGGCCGGCTGCGTGAAATCAATCATCACCTTATTACTTTAGGACGGGATTCCTGCGGGCGGAAACCAGTGGTCGACACCATCATCCACCATCGTCGGGAATAAAAAGCGTAAAGTTTGGCGTTAGGGGTGATGAAGGGCCCCAGCCGGCAGGCCGTACGCATCCGTGACATGTTGTATGGCGGCCACCCTGCCGGTAGTCACAGCCCAAACCGTAAAACCTATATCTTCAAGGAAGTGCACGTATATGACGCTTAATGTGAGCGATGCCATTAAAACCCGGCGGGCCACCCGGAAATACACTGACCAGGAGGTCACCGATGAGGTGTTGGACCGGGTGGTGAACCTTGCGTTGGAAGCCCCTACCGCCTTTAATGCGCAGCGCGCCGACCTAGTGGTAGTGCGGGACCAGGCGGTGAAGGACGCCATTTTCGCTGCCTCCGGCCAGACCCAACACCGGGACGCCCCAGTGGTATTGGTCACCATCGCCCGCACCGGTAAGCCCACTGATCTGACCGAGATCCTGGGCCCCGACCGGGCCGGCTATGTCGAAAAGTTTTTCGGTGGCTTAGATGCCGCCCAGCTGCGGGAGACCGCCCTGAAAGACGCCATGCTGGTGTCCGGCTTTGCCCTATTGGCGGCGCAGAACGAGGGGTTGGGTACGTCGCCCACCACCGGCTGGGATGAGGCCGGGGTACTCAAGGCTGTGGGCCTGGAGGGGAGCACCGACCATGGTGTCGCCATGGTGATTTCGCTTGGATATCCGGCGGAACACCCAGCTCACCCGGGTCGCCAGGCGAACCGTCGCGTCAATGACACCTACTAATCGCGGGCGTCGATCATGACAGGTCCACTGATTCTGCCGTTCAATGGCAAGGTGCCGCGCATCCATAAGACCGCCTATATCGCTCCGAACGCCACCATCATTGGTGACGTGGTGATTGGGGAGCATGCCTCGGTGTTCTATAACGTGGTGCTGCGCGGTGATCTTAACCGCATCACCATTGGCGATCGAACAAACATTCAAGATAATTGCGTGCTACATGTGGATGCGGATGCGCCCTGTACCCTTGGCGACGACGTGACCGTGGGCCACCTCGCTTTGGTGCATGGTGCCACCGTCGGCAACGGCGTCCTCGTCGGCATGAAAGCAAACCTGCTTTCGCATTCGGTGGTGGGCGCTGGTTCGCTGATTGCGGCTGGTGCTGTGGTGCTGGAGGGGCAGGAAATTCCGGCGAAGTCGCTGGCCGCGGGGGTGCCCGCCAAGGTGCGCCGCCAGCTATCCGACGAGCAGTCCGCTGCGTTTATCCCCCACGCGGCACGCTATGTGCAGACCGCCGCCGGCCAGGCTGACATTTCTGAGGCACTGAGCCTCGCCGAGGTGCTATTCGAATAGTCGTCGACGCGAGCTTTTCGACGCCCCTAAATGGCGTACTCATCAATCAGAAGCGATAATTGTTTCGAAAACGTGAGCGGATTGGTGAGGAGACCACTTAATGCTGATGCCCGGGCTGCGGCTCGGGCATTATCAATGTGAGTGGGGATGACCCGTACCTCGACACCGCCGATTTCCTGCAATGCCCGCCCCACCACTTGGGTGTCGGCCCGCTTGGCGAAGGCAGATCCCGCCAATACCACAGTATCCGGTTCGGTTCGCGCGGTGAGATCCAGCGCCGCCGCAGCAAGAGTCGGGTATTTCCCAATATTCAGATCGATCGACTCCACCGAGGTACGGGTGTGGATTGCAGCCCCGGTGGTGTCGTCCACATAGAAGATAAGGCCTCGATGATCTGCCAATGGTTCGGAGCCAATGGGCCGCAGTGGCGGTTCTTGGGTTTGCTGTTCAGCACCGGCAATGGCTTCTACTACGCTGGCCACGGTGATGGGAACGTCGAAAAGCCGTGTGAAGGGGGTGACTATGTCTTCGCTATCCCAGCCAAGATTTGGGGCGGTAATAAATTTTTGCTCACGCACAACACCGGAAGCAGATATGCCGATATTAGCCAGGGGGAGTTGGGTGCTGGCAACCATGGCATTGATATGTGGAATGATTTCGGCAATAAATGCGCTCATGCGATGCTTGGCGGGGGTGATCTCTACGAATTGTTCTCGTAGTAATTGTCCTCGTGTGCCGTAAATGCCCAGGTAGGTGGATTTTGTGCCTAGCGCGACTCCGACATGTACCCAAGGAGTCGGGGTCATTTCTAGGGGGATCTTAGGTCGGCCGGGACCTTCTGCAACGATCTTATCTGGGCGTTCTCGCACCAGGTGAGCATCTATAAGCGCGGTCACGGCACGGGCAATGGTGGGTTGCGAGTGGGTGGAATGCTGGAAAAGATGAGTGCGGGTAACTGGTTGCTTCAGGCGAATGACTTGGAAGCACACTGCGGCCGGTGTTGTGGGGCCGCGAAACACGGGCGAAATATTAATGGTTGAAGGGGGGCACATGAAATGAATTTTACGGCTGGCAGACAATTCTGTCTAGTAGATGTATAGGTAAAGTATTTCAAATCATATATTGAGGGTTTGACCGTTTTTGAGGGTAATTCTTGCCAGTTTTCCACTTTTATTTGGGGTAAATGTGGTTATTATTTCCTGTATTAGGGTAGGAGACTTGCGTTTTAGTCCCCACCACTAGCGTTGGCTAAAGTGCTAATTATAGAATAAACCTAAAAGATAGAGTTTGTGCTAAATTTTTATGAATAAAAATCTACGCAGGTAAACGGTATTTATGGACGGTTGTTATAACAAATACCAACGATGGACGTAGCGGGGCGGTGCGGGATCAATGCATCTTAATGTTAAGAAACA
>CAUVMZ010000084.1:0-11940 GCA_963552855.1 uncultured Corynebacterium sp.
GAATCTGGTCCGTGATCTGGGTGATGACATCATCGGCACGCCATGTGAACACCCGGTCGATCACACCCACAGCATGATACTCATCCTGCTGCTGGGAAGAACCATTAGATCCAGCATCATTCAAGGCAGTGGCAGTATTGACAGGACCAACCCCATGACTATTATTACTGCTGTTGTTTCCTGGTGTGAGAGCATGCACTTGGTCCCTAACCAAGCGGTGATTCCGGTCATAACCAAACGACCGGATGATAGATCCCACATGCGACCAGGAACGCCTACCAGCATCGTCCACACCGAACGATAAGGATGCCACCTCCACATCTCCTAGCGTGTAGGTGCTGTTACGAAGTACACCCTCATCATCAAACATGGGGGTTTCTGACACCTGTTTCCCGTCCGGGAGTGTATGAGTAATCATCTCTACGCCACCGAGCTGGCCGTAGGTGAAGGCCATGGTGTGGGATTCACCCGAATACAAGGTAGTGGTCTCCTTGAGTGACCTGCCGTACTCATCATAGGAGTAGTCCGTGGTGCACCATTGATTGGTTACTTGGTGGATCCGACCCAACGCGTCCCACTGATAGGCAGTAGCATTCCCTTGATCGTCCCGGGTTTCTGTCATGCGGCCATACGGGTCGAACAACGTGGTCACAGTCCCCGCACCGGTGGTAGTGTCTAGGCGTTGCCCGTCTGGGGTGGTGTGTGACTGGGTGATAAGGCCGTTATAATCCACCTCTTGCACGATGGAGCCGTCTAGGTCATAGCTTAGTTGCCAGGTGTGCCCGTCCGCGTTCGTCACAGTGATGGGTTCCATCTGCGTGTTATAGATGTAGCGGGTCACGCCACCATTCGGGGTAATAACTTCGTTGACCTGATCGAACACGGTGTATCGGGTTGTGGTTTTAGCACCAGTCTCGCTGATCGTTTGGGTAAGGTTTCCTTCCCCATCATAGGTGGCGGACCGCTCGCTCCCATCAGGGTTCACAACCCTAGTCACCCACCCTTCGGGGGAATACTCAATCATGGTGGTATCACCTACGGGGTCAATCACCTCTGTCGCTAACCCCCGCACATCCCTCGTGACCGATGATCTTCTGCCTGCGGGGTCCGTGGATGCGATAGGCCGACCAGCGTTATCACACTCCATCATGCGTACTAATCCGTTGGGGGTGATCGTGGCTTTCGGTACGATACCTGTTACCCGCCACTCATACTCGAACCGGGTCACAACCCCCAAAGGGTCGGTCACAGCAGTAACCATGCCGGCGGCATCCACCTCGTACTCGGTCACTAGCCCATCCCGGCCAGTGATTTGCAGGGGTTCGCCCCACGCACCCGGGGTGATAGTCTCTGTGGTTCCATCACCAAAATCAATCCGGGTGATGGTCCCGTACTCGTCCCGGTCAATGGTGGTCACCACACCAGTGTTCGATGTTTCCCGAATGATTTGGTGGTGCTCATCGTATTCCCGGTCCGTCACCACGCCTTCCGGGGTAATGATCCGCCACACATCACCTGTTGGTGTGGACCGGTACACGGTTGGTCGGATATCCCCTAGGAACTCGTCGCGCAGCAATTCGTCGGGGATCGACCAGGATGCATCATCCCTGGCGCTTGTTCGGCCCCGGCCTGTCAAACCAGCACCGACCAGGCCTTTTTCCCGAAGAAGATTCGCTAATGGCAATTGATCCAACCGGTCAAAATACTCATTGATGCATGTGTCGCCGATTTCTGTGGGGTTACCGTGGAAGTCGCCTGCGCATTCCAGGGCGACACACACCATGCCGTCTTCCGGGGCATCATCACCAGTATCTTTCAACCAGACAGCGATGTTGGGGAACATGCCCCCGGACCCCACCTGGGCAATAACCCTGCCCTTATCATCAAACCGGTAATGGTAGGAGTGCCCGTTCCTATCCGTCCACCGGAACGGACGATGCTGGTCATCATAGTAGTATCGCAACGCCCCAGCGGCGGAGTTGATGACTTTCAGTAGGCGGCCTTTACCATCATAGTTATACGATGCCAGCCGGAACGGCTCTGAACCTGGGTGGGTTTCCTCATTCTTGACCCAGATGGATAACAGCCTGCTGATCCGGTTGTGCCACTTCAACTCCAGGACAGTACCATCACTTCGGCGCATCGCAACCAGGTGGCCGGTTTCTGGTTCATAGTCGTATTCGATCCACGCACCAGAATGATGAATAACCGTAGATAACTGGACCTCAACACCCAGGTTAAACGTGTCAGCCACCGAACCCGGGGACAGCATATTCACGAACGAGTTCGATGCCTCCCACACACCAGAACCACCAGCATTGGTATCGGAGTCATTCTGGGGGTTAGTGGAATCAACCCGATCACCAGCAGAATCATGGGTATCAGAAGTGGAATCGTCCCCGCCATCCATGTCTGCATTATTTATGTCATGAGCATGAGTTTTATCCGCCACACCATCACTAGAGTCTTTACTTGCTACACCATCATTATGCTGTGCATCATTGTCGATGGTTCGTTCCCTGCGGGTTAGTTCCCCGGTTTCCTCATCCAGGCAGTACACGTAATTCCTCGGCACGTCCCCCGTGATGGTGTGATCTGGTACGGGACCCTCGGGCCGGTAACACGGCTTCCCGCCTTGTGCTTCACTGCCTGCTACACCAAACACGTAGGTGACGCCTTCTTGGATGTTGCGGACCCGATACGCCCCGTCTACGAAACACAGCCGCCACGGGCGGCCCACATCTCCCACCTCAGACCCATCTACGGGGGCTGGCGGAAACTCCAAAAGCGCCCCATCCGGGGTCATCATCAACACCTGGTCCGGGAGGATCTCAATCCTGCAATCCAACGTCGTATTCCACCCAGGACCAAACACCCTACTGGTATCCATACCCGAGTCAGTGTTCCTAGCCACCACCATCGGTAGGATGCCACCAATACGCACATCGGTGGTGGAATCAATCATGGCCCCTGTTGCCATATCCACCGGTTCCATACCTGGGTGTTTACACTTATTTCCTCGGGAGGCGAGTTTCGCCCCGTGTTTGCCTGCTTTTGCTTTCGCGGCTTTCGCAGCTTTCGACAACGATTTTACCGGTCTTGTCCCCTTTAACGCCTTCAATATCTTCCCCCCAGGCAGACACGTCACCAGATCGAACATGAACTCGCCCCAGGAACAATTCCCCGTCACCCACAACAACCCCTTCAGCCCCACCCCTACAAGCTCTAAAAACACCCCCAAAGGGGCTAATGGGGTAAACGCCAGCAACGCACCGATAAGTTGTAGTGCGTCTGAAATATCACTGATCTCTTTCGAGTGTTTCGTCACCCAATCCTTAAACGCCTCCCATTTTTCTTGTAGCCAGCTTGGGTTTTCCTCGAACCGCCTTCTTGCCTGGGTTTTAATCCAAGCCACCGCGGTATCAACCTCCATACTCAGTGTGGATTTAATCCCCGCACCTTTAGCAACGTCCGCATCAAACGTAGTAGTGGCCCGCAAATGTTCTGCTTTCGCGGCTTCGAACGCCGCCTGGGCCGCGGCCAGTTCCGACTGGGCCGCCGTAGCAGTACTCGCGGTAATCGCATTCACCCCAGGCAAAGCAGCAGTCGCTACCGCAGTAGCTGTTGCAACCTTCGCAGTAGCAGCAGCCCGGATCACGTTTGCCTCACACAGGTTATAATTCGCCACCGCGGTCTGCACCGCCGTATGATCCACCAACGCCACCACTATCAGAGCATTCATCTGGGTTTGTGCCGTGGTGAGCGCTTCCGCGTACTGGGTGACAGCGGTACTTACCCCACGATGCGCCTCACCAGTAATCGTCAAATGATTCGGAAACTCACCATGAATAAGCTCCCGATACCGATCCCCCTCGCTACCTAAAAACCCACCATCATTAATCCCGCGCAACGATGCGGCTGTAGTAAGAGCGTTCTCGGCAAACACCCGCCACCTACGGGCGAACTCGAACACCTCAGCCGGATTCCCACCAATCCGAAACTCATTCTGCTTATAAGCAAGGAAAGGCTTTAAAGGTAAAACAGGCATAACAACAACCTTTATAAAAACAAATAAACGATAAAAAATGGAAAGGAAAGAAATGAAGAAAATGTGCTAAGGCAAGCAAGGATGGGGCGTTTTACCCCACCGGCCTTCGAACACCCATACTGGTCAAACCACAAGAAAATCTAGGGCAGCACACCACAATAATCTGCCGGCATAGCATCATGAGCCTCCAAGGACGGGTCATTCAACCAAAGTTTCAAAGAATATTATGAGTAAGATAGCAGGCCCATCACCCACCATTGCCAGCTAAAACCAACCTTGACGTAGTTACTAATCTCCCATCAGGAAATAACTACATAAAACTCTCACAACACTCATACATTGCTTATTATTTGCTATACCGTTATCAATAAGCATCGGACTTCTTATGTATGAAGATTCCCATATCAACCAGGTTTCATTCACCCCACGCCGTCACTCCAAAAATATTAAAGATGTGACATTCATCATGTAGATGATATGCAGCCCCAAAAAGCTTCTTTCCAAACCTAAAACACACCCCCGCAAACCCCACTCCCCATCCCCGCACCAGCAGACGGCAAATCAGAAAAACACGCCACCCACCTTAACTCCCAAAGAAGAGCCATGCGTTATTAATGCCCTGGGTGGTCAACCCCTATTTCCCAGCAGTTGAATAAGTCCCAGCGAATCAACGCTTCATCACGAACACCCCGCAGATTGATGCGCGCCAAATACATTGGGTCTTTGGCCGTCCACACTTGTCGACGTCGCAAAGCGATAGCACTCATGTTCTAAATCTGGTGTCAGAGGTGTCCACGCACTCTTGTACCCTGATAAACCATGAACGCCAAACACCAAGTCCTCCTCGCTGAAGAACAATACGCAACAGAATTAGCCTTCCTCGCCGCCTACGACCAAGGGCCCAAGCCACCAGGCTGGCTGCTTACCCCCCGCGCCGTCGTCACCTTCGTCTGCGGCGAAACTGGACTCCGACTAGACAAAGACGCTAAAACCGAACATCCCGAACTACCAGCCCGAATGGATATCACCGCCAAATTCATTGGCGACCGAGCCCTCGTTGAGCGCTGCGTCGTCACCCTCGCTGGCAGCCGGGCGCTCATGCTGGTAGGCGAACCCGGCACCGCAAAATCCATGCTCTCCGAACTCCTCGCCGCCGCCATCTGCGGCTCCAGCGAACTCACCGTCCAAGGCAGCGCCGGCACCACCGAAGACCAACTCCGCTACGGCTGGAACTACGCCATGCTGCTAGCCCACGGGCCCAGTACCGAAGCGCTCGTCCCATCACCCGTCCTCCAAGCCATGACCACCGGCAAAGTCGCCCGCATCGAAGAAATCACCCGATGCCAACCCGAAATCCAAGACGCACTCGTCCCCATTCTCTCCGAGCGCCGCATGGCCATACCCGAACTCGGCGAACACTCCGAAGCCGCCCGCGAAGGATTCTGCGTCATCGCCACCGCCAACCTTAGGGACAAAGGCGTCAGCGAAATGAGCGCCGCACTCAAACGACGCTTCAATTTCGAACACATCGACCCCATCGCCGACCGGAACGTAGAAGTCAACCTCGTAAAAACCAAAACCCAACAAGCCATCGACAAAGCGCAAGCCCAAGGCACCGTCGACACCGTGGTCGTGGAAACCCTCGTCACCATCTTCCGGGACCTCCGCCAGGGGCTCACCACCGAAGGTTGGGCGGTCGAAAAACCCGGCAGTATCATGTCCACCGCCGAAGCCGTCGCTATCTCCTCCTCCATCGCATTAAGCTCCGTCTACTTCCCCCTCAATGAATCTGCCGTTAGTCTCATTCCCGGGCACCTGCTCGGCGCAGTCCGCAAAGACGACGACAAAGACGCCACCCGGCTGCAAGCCTATTGGGACTCCGTCGTCCGCCGCCGCGCCAAAAAACCCGCCATCAAGGGCGCTGATGCGAAGGCCTGGCAACTTCTGTGGGATCGTCGGGAAGATGTGATGGCCCAATGACCGAACAACACATCCTCGACCAACTCGAACGAGTGGTCGAAAAAGAATACATCTTCGGGGTGCGGCACCACTCGCCAGCCTGCGCCCATGCCGTGGTGCAGGCCGCTGAAGCCCTCCAACCAGAGGCCATCGCCGTGGAAATGCCGGCCGACACCAAACCCATGCTCCCATGGATCGTCCACGACGACACCAAGGCGCCCATCGCCCTGGCCGTGGCCGCCGAAAACACCCAACTCGGCTTCTACCCCTTCGCCGACTTTTCACCCGAACTCGCAATCATGCGCTGGGCACATCGAAATAATGTTCCCATCCACCTCATCGACCTGCCGGTCGGCGCACCCCCACCCGCAGACCCCGACGAACCAGCCGCCGCTGATTCAGTCGCCACCGATACGGACCTGCAGCCATCCGTCGACGTGGACAAACTCGTCAGCGCCGAAGCCTGGGACACCAAAGTCGAAACCCTCGCCGTCGGCGCCCGCTGGCAAGACGTCCGCCGGGCCGCCCTCGCCGTCGGAGTGGGCACCCGCCTGGCCGAACCGGGCGTTGACCCATACCATGCGCGCAGGGAGGCACACATGCGGGCGCGGCTTGCCGGACTGGGGGAGAAAACCCTGGTGGTAGTGGGCTCCTACCACTGCCTCGGGCTGTTGGACGGCGAGCCTGAGGTGCCCGCCACCGTCTCCCCGGTGAACATGTCACTCGTCCGCTATAGTTTCGCGCAATTGGATTCCCGGTCGGGGTACGCCTCCGGCATTAGGGACCCCTACTGGCAGCAACGCATGCTCGGCATCACCTCGGCCGGGGTGACGGATCTTATCAACGACGTCATTGTGGACGTGGCGCGGGAATGCCGCACCCAGGGCGAACCGGCCGGCACCGGGGAAATCGCCGAAGCTATCCGCTGCACCCACGACCTCGCCCGCCTGCGTGGCTTGCCCAATCCCGGCAGGCGGGAGGTGCTTGAGGCTCTCAACACGGTATTCTCTTACGGATCCGTCACTGGCCGGGGACGCATCGTCGCCCAGGCGCTGCAAAAAGTCATGGTGGGCGATGTGACCGGTGAGCTTCCCCCGGACGCACCCGTGCCGGTACTGGAGCAACAAGTTCGGGCGAAACTCGCCGAGCTTGGCCTGCCGTCCAAGGAACGCACCGCAACCATCACCAAACAAATCGACCCCTTTAAGGGCGGCAAGGATTTTGAACGACACCTGGTGTTAGCGCAGCTCGCTGTCCTGGATGTGCCCTATGAACGGGATCGGGTAACCGGAATGAATCGAGGATTCGAATCCCGCTCCTACTCGGCGACCTGCACGTTTGATTCCAACACCGCTGCCACCCTGGGCATGCGGGCCGCTTGGGGGGTCAACCTGGCCCAAGCCGCCAAAACCATGCTGGCCGCCGACCTGGCCACCGCGGCAGGCGACCCAGCCAGCACGATCGACGTGCTCCGCAAGGCCGCAAGCATCGGGGCTGACGATGCGCTTTGCCAGGCCACCCAATTAGTGGAAAACACCCTGGTTGCCCGGCTGAACTTCCAGGATGCCATTAACGCCATCGACATTCTCATCGGGGTTGTCGGGGGCCGGGAGCCGGCCGCCAAGCTGCTGCGGGATAGCACCCGTGACTATTGCACCAAGGTGAGCGAAATCCTCGGCGGGGTTGTGGTGCGAGAAATCGCCGGCATTGCCGGCTCCGACGAACTGGAACACGCCCGTATGCTGGGGTTCGCCGCGGGCCTCATGGAAGCCCATTCCGTGAGCATTCAGGCGGCGATTAATAAGGTCAAGGTTGACGGTTCGCCGCTCATGCAAGGTGCGGCGTGCGCCATCATGCCTGACGAGCATTCCGCAGCCTTCGTAGGCAGCTGGATCGACACTGCTGGCAGCCAGGCGCGGCAAACCAGCTACCGTCGGCTGGTTGGGTTCCTGGCCGCTTCCCGCGGGCTCTGGTATGACCATCCCATCATGGACGGGATTATCGACCGGGTGTCATCCCTGTCCGACCCCATGTTTGTGCAGGCCCTCCCTACGCTGCGGGGCGCCTTCGACACTGTGGCCCCCGCAGAGCGGGAACAGTTCCTCGATCGGTTGTCGGCCCAGATGGGGCGGATCGACGCAACCCTGATGATAGCGCCGGAGCAGATTGAGGCGAACGCTCGGGCCGACGTGGCAGCGAGGGCTAGGCTGGCGGCCTTGGGTCTGGCCAACCTGCGGTTCACCCCGGCGATGCGCTGGCGGTTGATTCTCGGCGCCGAACCCGAAACCCTCGACAGCGCTGGTGGGCGCATGGCGAGTGCCCTCGACGAACTCTATGGTGCGGACACCGTAGGCAAGGACCACGCCGGGGAATCCGACGGCCGGGTTCACGCCGCCGGCAATGGCCCCAGCCAATTGGGGGTGCGACAATGGCAGGAGGAAATCACCGCCCTTTTCGGCGCCGACCAATTGCAAGAAATCTTCGGCAAGGCAGCTGACCTCGGTCGCAGCGACGTCATCACCAGCCTTGATGCGGAAAGCGTGCGGCCATCCGTGGAGCTCCTCACCACGGTGCTTAACCTGAAAGGCGCCCTCCCCGAGGGCAGGCTGCGGCAGCTGCGACCTCTCGTGAGCAGGATTGTGTCGGAACTCTCGAAAGAATTAGCGTCGCAGTTGAGTCCCGCCCTGGGTGGCATGGCGAACGCGAAACCATCGCGGCGGAAGTCACCGCGGCTCGACCTGCCGGCGACGGTGCGTAACAACCTGAAACACACGGTGATGGTGAATAGTCGGCCGCAGATCATTCCGGTGACCCCGATTTTCCGCGCCCCAGAGCGGAAGGTTTCACCATGGCACATTATCGTGCTCGTGGACGTTTCCGGGTCGATGGAACCCTCCACGGTGTTTGCCGCCATGACCGCGGCAATTCTCGCCGGGGTGAACACATTCAAGGTAAGCTTTATCACCTTTGACACGTCGGTGATTGATTTGACCGGGCACGTGGAGGATCCCCTGGAATTGCTGCTGGAAATCAAGATTGGTGGTGGCACGGACATTACCCAAGGCGTGCGGTATGCGGCAAGCCAGGTGACGAATCCCACCAAGACGATTCTGGTGCTCATCAGCGACTTTGAGGAATGGGGTTCCGTGAATAATCTGACCCATGAGATTGCCGCATTGGCGGATTCGGGAGTGAAACTGATCGGTTGTGCCGCGCTCGATGATGACGGCAAGGCAGCCTATAACGTGGGCATTGCCGAATCCGTGGCAGCGGCCGGCATGCGGGTGGCCTGCGTGTCACCCCTGGAATTGACCCGCTGGGTGCGGGAGGTTATCCAATGAGCGCAACACCACTACCATCGTTAGCCCCTGGGGTATCCGCCGACGCCTTGGCGGTCATTCCCAGCCGACTGCTCAAACGCGCCGAAAAATTAGCAGCCGACAGCGACTCCTGGCAGGTGACGCTTGTCGACGACGGGTTCCGGGTGGAAATCGGCACCGCCACCGTCACCTATTTAGAAAACAAATTCGAATGCAGTTGCCTCATTAGCCCCAAGTGCGCCCACATCGGGGCGGTGTGCATGGCCGCCCCAATTGCCGCCGAGGCCGAGGTAGAGGAGGATTCCGCCGAGCCATCTGCGGGAGGCGTCGACAAGCCTGCGGCGGACAAAGCAACCACCGACACGGATTCGGCGGCGCAGGCCGCGTGGGCGAAGAAGCTGCCCGCGGTCGCGGACATCGCCGGTTGCGTATCCCAAGCCCAGGACATTACTTCTGCGATTTGCGACCAGGGATTAGCCAATCTCGGCGCCCGGTTTCATATGCAGCTGCTCGCCCTCGTGCGCACAACCCGGGTGGTGGGTTTACCGCGACTCGAACGCGCCATCACCGCCCTCGCCACCCTCTCGCAAGACGCGCGAGTGGGGAAACCCGTGGCGCGCAGGGAAGTCGCCCGTCAGCTCTTCGCCGTCGCCATGGTCGCCCACCTGCTGGACCGGGATCCCCACGACCGGGACGCCATCGGTGCCGCCCGGCGCGCCTATAAACCACTGGAGTTATCGGGGGCGCAGAACGCCACGTTTATCCCCCTCTACGCCGAACCCATCGTCACCACCTCGGGGTTTGCCGGGATGTCCATCACGCTATGCACCCGTGGCGGCGACATGTTTTCCATCACAAAAACCCCGCCCGGGGATGCGAGCGCGGTCCCCACGATTTGGTACGGCCCGGTGCGGCTTGGGGACATGCATTGCAGTCATGCCCACCTGGCCCGGCATATGCTGCTCATGAGCGGCGGCAAGGGGTCCGCCGATGGTCGCATCGGCTCCGGCAAGGGGGTTCGGGCCGCCCTGGGACAGGAGGTGAGCCTGGAGCTTATTCGGTCCCTATCATTGCCGGGGGACCTGTCCCTGGTGAGTGGCGTTGTGTGCGATGCAACTTTGAAGGAACTGTCGCTGAACACCCGGGAGGGGATAGTGACGGTGAATTTCAGCGCCGCAGCTCGTCGTACAAATATTCGAAACCTGGTGAATCTGATTCTCGCCACCAACCCGGACGATCGGGGAGTGACCTGTCTCATTCATGGTTCGGAGGTGGTGTGTCTCTGGCCGGAAGACAACTGGCTTCAGCTGAAACCGGAACAGGGCGGCAGAATATTTCCGGGCCTGGACTCGGTGTCGGCGCCGGCGGGTATGCCGGTTGGTAACCAGCAGCAAACCGATTTTGCCGCCCCACCAACCAGGGGAGTTTCTGATGTGCTCACGGTGTGGTTAGAGCGGTGTGCCCTGGGTGGTCGCAGTGCGATTCGGACGCACCATGCCGCCTGCGCCGCCGACGTGCGGCTGTTGAACGACGCGGGGGCGCCATATGCGGCCGAATTACTGCAGCGCTTCGTCACCGACCCCACGCCCCGGCACGGATTATCCCTGGTTGCGTATCTGCAATCGTAGGGCGACCAACTGGGGGAATGGGGGTTCGACCATGGTGACATGTTGCGGGTGGACATTCGGTTACTGGATGCCACCGAAAGATGTCCACCATGGTCGTTATGATGTGCTCATAACCGTTGCGTTCGATCACATTCAACCATGCAGCGCTGGTTATCTCCCTGTTTGACGGTGTGGCGGTTTCACCTCACCGCAATCAATAATAATTTGTTTATATGTAGTGTTGAAGGATTATGACCCATGACTGACCTGCACTGGATTGCCGCCGGCGACTACCAACTTGCCCTCGACGGCACCACGATCACTGCCAAAAACGCTAAGGGCCGGGTGCTGAAAACCGTCCCGGCGAAAGCGAAGAAAACCCCCGAATACGAGCAGCTCAATAACTGCCGCATTTACCTGGAACAACACCAAAAAGAATGCTTGCGTCAGGTGAGCGAATGGTTCCTCAAGGGACTTCCGGTGCCGGTGCTGGTGGTGAGCGAGGTGTGGCCCGATCCCTTGTGGCGCGCCTGCTTCGAAAACCTTGTGGTGTGTGTGACCGCTACCGGTGATATGGGCCTGCTCCGGGACGTGTCCGATGGCTACCTGCACCTGGCCGATCTTGATGGGGAAGAGATTACCGTGCCCGTCGACGAGTCCGGCTCCATCACCATCCCGCACCCCGCCATCATTGCGGACATTGCCGACTGGCGGGAGTTCGCTGCCGAACTTGGGGTGTCGCAGGGGGTGGATCAGCTATTCCGGGACATTTATGTGAAACCCGATGATGCTGTTAGCCGCCAGCGGGCCGTGCGTGCTTACACGGATGGCAGGTATGAAAAAGCCCAGGTACTGATCGGCCGGAGCCGTGGCGGCGGGTTTACTACCACCATGCAGGAAGTTTCGCTCATTGTGGTGGAAGACGGTGTTGAGGTGCGTATCAGCCTCGATATTGACGCCTGGGATCCCTGGGAAGACGGAACTATCGGGGAGCTGTCGTTCTACC
>CAUVMZ010000085.1:0-11904 GCA_963552855.1 uncultured Corynebacterium sp.
CCCCCGCCTGCCCCTTTTTTTTTTTTAATTATCTTGCGGTTTTACTTTATTTGTTTTTGTTTTTGTTTTTTTGTGGTTGGTTTTTCGTTTTTTGTGGGGGGGGGGGGTTGGTGGCGGCTCTGGGGTGGGGGTGGGCGCCACGGTTTGCGTCACCGTCACCGGCGGCTGCGACGGCACAGGGGCGGGCGCAGGCTGCGGCGCCGGCTCGGGTTTCTTCTCCGTCGAGGGCGGCGGTGTATACGATTGCGGCAACTCCGGCAACCTACCCAGGGGCGGAATGACCTGCTCCACAGGTTTTTCCTTCGCCGACCCGGGTTCGCCACAGCCCGCCAATAGCCCACACAGGGCCGCCAATAAAACGAGTCTTTTCATCATCGGGAATACTTCTTTGCGATCGCATGAACATGCTTGACGAACTCTGGATTCGCATTGATCTGTTGCACACCATTGGCCCACCCGTCGGGGGTGCTCGGGTCGCCCACGGAGCACAAAAACCCGGCCAGCGTCAACGAGGCATCATTAATATTATCCGGGTTGGGTTTCGCATCGGTTTCGACAGCAGCGTTGAACTGCTCCCATCTGCTGGGCATGATCTGCAATGGACCAATGGGAATGTCCTTGGTAGGGTCACCGTCGAAAAGCCCGGCGTCGGTGTCGGCAACCTCCTGCGGGTGCGCGGGATCAAACAGGTTTAATCCGCGTAGCGGGACGGTCGTGGTGCCATCATCATCCAGCTGGGAATCATTCGCACGCCCATGATTACTCAACGACTCCCCCAACGCCGCCAGTGTTGGCCACCCCAGGTTACAGTTCTTTTGCTTTGCGACGGCCCACGCCGCGTAAGCATAGGCCCGCAGCGCCGTTTCGGGAATATCATAAGGGCCGGAACGTTTCTGGGACCAGTCCTGCACCTGCTCAATCTGCCGGTGGGTGGGCGGCAGCGGTGGCTCCAACCGATCCACGCAGGCGGTCATCGTCAAGCAGCAACAAGCCACAATAGCGATGCGTTTCATCACTGCTCGCCTGACGAGTGTCGATGCCATCGGTCGAAATCCTCCGCCACAATGGCCGCAAGCTCCTTATAGGCCCGCATGGTGTGTTTCGAAATGAGATCCAAATCCACGACCGCACCCTCGGACAAATGCCGGTCGAACGGTATCACCTGCACCGCCCGGGTCCGCGACCGGAAATGGCTAATGAGCTGGTCCATGTCGATCGTGGCCTGCCCCGGGTGCGCACCGGAAATCACCACCACGGAATTCGCCGCCAACTGCTCATAGCCGTGCAGATTCAACCAATCCAACGTCGCCGAAGCCGATTGCGCACCATCAAGCGCGGGGGAGCTGACCAGGATCAACGTGTTCGCCAAATCCAACACCCCGGCCATGGCCGAATGCATCAACCCGGTGCCGCAATCCGTGAGAATCACATTATAGTGGTGCTGCAAAATATCAATAGCCCGCCGATAATCCATTTCGCTGAAACTTTCGGAAAACGCCGGGTCGCGTTCCGAACCGATCACCTCCAGGCGGGACTTCGCTTGCGTAGTATACGACCGCACCTGCGGATACCGCGACGTGTCCGAGGCCGCCAATAAATCCCGAATGGTCGACGGGCCCGGTGCGGCCACACGCTGCGCTAATGTCCCAAGGTCGGGGTTGGCGTCGATGGCGATAACCCGGTCGCCGCGCAGGCTGGCAAATACGCCACCCAGGGTAACCGTGGTGGTGGTTTTTCCCACACCGCCCTTGAGGGACATGACGGCAATGCGATAGTCGCCTCGCAAGGGTGTTTGGATTCGTTGTAATAGTTCATCCGTCCTGGCGTTGCGGGCCGAGTCTCCCGGGTTAATATAGCCGCAGGTCATGCCGTGGACGAATTTCCGCCAGCCGCTCTTGGGGGCGCGCTTCACCGGGTTGACGATAACCGACTGGTTGAGCGCGGTTGGTGGGGTGAGGTCGTATTGGCCGGGGCTGGAATGCTTGCCCACTATAGAACTGGGTGGGGGTTCGGGTGGCGGGCTGGTGGGGGTGACGGCTGGTTGTTGTTGAGTGGGTGGCCCGGTTGGGGGCTGGGGTGGTTGTTGCTGCTGCGCAGTCTGCTGCGGCTCGGCCGCGTGCGACGATGGGGCCGGCGGGAGTTCGGAGGGCGGGAATGGGCCTGGTGGCAGGGGCGTCGGCTCGTACATGTATGGTGTGTCATTCCCATAAGGGGAGCTGTGCCGGGCACCGCAGGATTCCGACTGTTGTTGCCGTTGCCGCCGTGGTTGTTGTTGCGGTTGCGTGGTTGGCGGGTCGTCCGGCTCTGGCACCGGTTTGGGCAGGGGTTCCGGCTCGGCCTCGTCGTATTCCGGCTGTTGTGGCTGGGACTGCTGCCGCCATGTCAGCTGGGATTGTTCTGGCTGGGATTGTTGCTGCTGTTGCGGGGACTGTTGTGGGGTTTCCGGCTGCGGGTTCGACTTTGGTTGCTGCTGCGACTGGGGTTGAGATTGGGATTGTTGCGGTTGGGGAGATACAGGGTCCTGCTGCTGTGCGGGTGTGGTGTTATTCTGGCGGGCAACGCTTAACCAGGCGGGCATATTGGCATTGTTTCCGGGTTGGTCGTTCATAAAAAGCATCTCCCCAAATCGTGCCGTGCTGTGGCTAGACTCTATATCCTATAGGTTGTAACTCTACTGTAACCCCATGTTCGAACATAAAGGAGGGTAGCTCGTGTCGTTCCGATTCACTCCCCACTTTATTCGGCGACTGTACTGGTCCGATGGTCTTGCGCAGGCTGGTCGAATACCACCGTACGACACCGACAGGGCCCTGATTATTTCCGTGGCAGCAGTAGACGATCGGATTCTCACCACCCCCACCGCGGCACTGATCGCCAAACTGGTCAATGCCGTGTCCGAAAACCCTGTGGCCATTATCGACACCGATGGCATGAATCAGCCGGTGCGGGCCGCACTCGGCGCCCACCGGGGTGGGGACTTTTTCGGCCTCGTCAACCAGTCCGCCCACGATCTGCAACGCGAACAGGTTGCCGCCTTCGTCGACTGCACCGGCAAGGTTCCCACCCTGGCCGTGAGCATGTCGCAGCCGAAACCAATAAGCCCCACCGACCTACAGGCGGTACTGCCCCGAATCCAGCACCGGTGGCCCACCATCATCATTGACCTGCCGTTTACCACCAGTAACGAACTTATTTTTGCCGGCACCGAACTGGCAAACCATGTGGTATTACTTGCCGACAAGCACACCACCGATTTCAGTTGGTTGTACCATGGGGATCACGCGCTTGCATACCGGGCACAAGCGGGGGCGGTTACCCCCATATTGGTAGGGGCGACGAGTAAACAGGCCTTGGCGGCCGGCGCCGTGGCCCTGCCCGAAGTCGACACCCGAACCACCGCCCGGGAGGAGATTACCGTGAAGACTTCCCCGGAGGCACTGAGCATGTACCACCGATTCTTATCGCGCCTCTACCCAGAGCGAAAAACCCGGCTCACACAATCCATCTAGCTGCACCAGCCCATTCTGTTAAGACAAGAAGGTACAATTAGGGAGGACAATAAGTTGTATTAGCTAGATAGGTCGAAGTAGGCGGATATGTGTTTCGATTCAGATGCCGAGATCATCGCCGGTACATCGCTCGGCGGAGTGAAGCTGCTGGATCATGTCACCACGTATTGGGATGCCCTCGACAGTACCTATACCACTGTTCCCACGGTCACTCCCACATATCGGCTCGATGGGTATCACACGGCAGTATATACCCTGGTGAATCATGCCATTGAGCTTCATGTGCATATTCTCACCGGGCTCATCTATAAACTGGTGGCACTCCCCGGCTATGGTGGCAAGTTCAAAAAGTCCATTAGCGTGGGCATGCCCATTTACCAAATCCACGATTTAGACATTGACATAAAATTCGACGACGTGGAATCCGGCTTTTACATCCCCGGCACCCCCGGCATTTTATTCGAACCCGACCTAGAAAACTCCTGGCCGGAGGATTCCCCAGTGCTTGGCGTTGGGTGTATCACCATCTATGATGAGGACTATATTGACCATTCTAACGAGTACGGGATTGAATACGCACTCAACCATAGGCCGCGTTGAACAGCACCCGCCCGGGTTTAGAGCCCCACTTTCCGGGCAATAATCGCCAGCGCCACCCGGTCCCGGGCATGGACCTTGGCCAGCAGGTTACTCACGTGGGTTTTTACCGTGGTTGCAGAGATCACCAATTCCGCGGCGATTTCCGCGTTTGTTTTACCCTCCCCAATGGCGTGCAGCACCTCCATTTCCCTGGGGGTGAGCAGCGATAATCCCTGCTGGACGTGGCTGGGCAGGGTGTCTGCGGCAACCGTGAGCGCGCCGGGAAGAATGTGGCCCACAACATCAGCGGCGAGCACAGTTTGGCCGGCGGCGACGGTTCGTACCGATTCGATGAGGGTTTCCGGGTCGGCATCTTTGAGCAAGAACCCGTTCGCCCCGGCGGTGAGTGCCGCTTTCACGGTATCGGGCACGTTGAAGGTGGTGAGCATGACTATTTTGGGTGGGTTGGGGTTGGCCCGGATCTTCTTCAGGGCGGCCACACCGTCAAGTTTTGGCATGCGCACATCCATGAGTATGAGGTCGACGGGGGTGTGGGCCACGGTGTCGACTGCAGCTTGGCCGTCGTGGACGGTGGCAACAACCTCCAGGTCGGGTTGGGACCCTAGGATCGTCGCTAAGGCGCGGCTGAGGAGAACTTGATCGTCTGCAATGAGGATTTTAACGGTCATGGTGTTTCCCGGGGGAGTTGCGCGATTGTTGTGGCGGTGTGCCCGTTGAAGGCGAATTCGAATGTGCCGCCGACCGCTTGCGCCCGCTCGTCGAGGCTGGGCAGTCCCACGCCGGTGCCGCTGCTGTCCGGTTTTTGGGGTCCATGGGAAACCACAGTAATCGTCACGCACTCCCCCACCGCAATATCCACGGTTACCTGCGGGTTTTCTTGATGCTTGACGACGTTCACCAAGGTTTCGGTCACGATCCGGTGAATGGCCAGCCGCAGTCGGATCGGCAGGTCCGTGAGCGGGTCGGTTCGGGCGGTGATGTCAAGGCCACTGTCGTGGAATCGGCGGATCACATCGCTCATGTCCATGGTGTCGGGGATATCATCGCTGCGGAGCGCCGCCACAATGGCCCGCACTTCGGTGATGCCGGCCCCGGATATTTCTTGGATGCTGCGCAATATGTCCGGTGCCTGTTCCGGGGCGTACAGGCCGGCAGATGCCTGCATGCGAATCAGGGTGAGGGTGTGCGCCAGGGCATCATGAACCTCCGCGGCGATGCGGTTACGTTCCAGCAGCCGGGCCTCGCGCACCGCCTCGCGTTCCCGGGTGATTTCTGTGGTGCGGTTCGACCTGCCCCACAGGAATATTGCGCCGACGATTGCCCAGTGCGCCACCATTGTGACCACAAGGTCAATGCCGTGGATTCGGATGAGGCCGTAGCCGAAATCGTACTGGTGGACCCGCCACATCAGGGGCGAGACGAGTGATGCCGCCGCGAGAAGCAGAGCGAGCCCTTGGGGCCATCGTGGTTCCAGACGTTTGTCCCGCGCCCACTGGTAGAGGATCATGGGTGCGAGCAGGAATGCCGGGGAGATCCCCATGTTGTTCGGGAGTCGCCACAGGAAGAGAATCTGCATGATTCCCAGGCAGCCGATCATAATGATGCCCATGGTCAGGGGGTGTTTCTGCCACAACCAGCCGGCCACAGCCATGATGATAATCAACCCCCATTCCACACCGAACAGGAGCGACGGGCTGGCAACCAACATGAGGGTGGACATGATGGCTATGAGCAGTGTTATGCCACGAATCATGCTTGTTATGATGTCGCACCGGTGAGGAACCCGCTACCTTCCGTGGGAGGATTCTGCTCCGCCGCGGGGAGGATCGCCGCCCGGGATGTTTTGCTGTACCCGATGCGCCGGTGCAGGGTTTCCAGGGGACCGCGCTTGCTGACGGTGCGGGACCACGTGTAGGCGAAGATCAGGGTGAGCAGCCACACGCCGGCCCCGACGGACATTGCGGCCGCCGCTCCGCTGCCGGAGCCCAGGCCGAGGAAACCCCACGGCACCACCAGGGCAATGAACAGCACGGATTGCAGCACATATCCGGTCATGGACATGCGGCCCAACGCAACCAACATGCGCACCGGCAGGGTGTGGTCCCAACCCCGGCGCTGTAACCATTGTGCGATATAAAATACCCAGGCGATCATGCCCAAACCCACGAGCTGACCGACCAGTTGATTGAGGGTAAACCAGGCGGGTTCACCACCGATCACGCCGATGCTGGCCAGCCCGAGGGGAATGCCCAGGCCAAGGCTGACTACCACGGCCAGCCCCGCGCACCAGCGCATGAGCCGCCGGTACGGTTCGGGGTTTTCCAGAATGCCACGGCGGCCGGCGATGAATCCGACCAGAACCATGGGCAGGACGGTGATGATATCGAGGAAATACATGATGGGGGTCGCCTGCACCAGGAAGGTGCCAGGGCCCAGCTGGTCCACGAAGTAGCCGTGCCCGTACGGGTTGGCCCGGTCTTCTCCCGTGGGCGACAAGATGGAGTGAAGGAAAAACGCGGTGCTGGCGAGGTAGAGCACGCACGTTACGATGATGAGGGTTTTGTCTTTGAATTTGGCCAGCGGCACGATCGTGAGCGCCATGAGCGCGTAAGTGAGCATGATGTCCCCGTAGAACAAGAAAATCATGTGGAGTATGCCAATGAGTGCCAATGTGGCATACCTACGGGTGAGGACTCGCTTGTATCGGCTGCCGTTGCGTTGTTCCCGCACTAGGATCATGCCAACGCCGTAGCCCAGGAGAGTGGCGAACATGGGCAGGCCACGGACGTGGACGAAAATGGCGCCAATCATGATGGCGATTTTGTCCCACAGTGAATCATGAGCAATGATTCCAATATGACCTGGCATGGGATGGTTGATATTTGTTGTCCACACGGTCACCGCATTAGCAACCGCGATGCCCAGCAGCGCCGAACCGCGCGCCAGGTCTGGGGTGAGAATTCGGTTATTCGTCATGCCCTTCAGTGTTGAGCATGCAGCTTGACGACGGCACCGCCTTCGGGAGGATATTTCTCCTCCTAGCGACGGGTGAGGCTAGGCGCCTTTTCGATATAGTCCTCGTTAAATACGGTGATGCGATCAACGTTAAGGTGTGGAAACGCCGAGGGCCACGGGTGGGGAATGTCGGGTTCGAGGAGGATCCCCGGATGGTCGGGAAACCGGAAACCGGATTCAGTGTCGTCGTATTCTAGCTCCAGATCTACCTCCCGAATGGGGGTACCGATGCCAACGGCGTCGTGAAATTTACCGCGGTAATCGGGCAAGGTGGAAAGCTTATATATGAGACCAGTGGGGGCGTGAACATGAAGTTCTACCGCGAAGTCGTCAAGCCGGTAGGTGATGGTGTGGTAGTTGTCCATGTGATAGGGCAGGTTATCACCATAGCGATGAAAAAAATGTTCGTTGATGTACTCCCAGTGGATAGCAATGGGGTCGAGGAGCGTTATTCCTCCCAGTGACACACCAGCGATGATGTCAGCATTCGAATCAAAGCTCATGACCTCCCATTATACCGTCGTAAAGCGGTCGTTGGGCGGGTATAGCCTAAGCGTCGATGTATGGTTTCGAGGGGGCCTCGGCGACCCGTCAGCGACCAGGCGTAAACGATAATGAGGGTCAGAAACCACACCGCAACCCCCATCAACATTGCGACTGCGGCACCGCTGCCGGAACCCAAACCCAGCCCCCACGGCAGTACCAGTGCGGTAAACAGCACAGATTGCAGAACATAGCCGGTCATAGACATACGGCCCAGCGCAACCAACATGCGCACCGGCAATACGTGTTGCTTATGGTGCTGCTGTAAACACCGCGACAGGTAGAACAGTAACACCACCAAACCTGGACCGGTCACAAGTCCAGCAACCCGATTGATTGCAGACCAGACGAGTTCACCACCGATAACCCCCATGCTGGCCAACCCCAGGGGGATACCAACGATGAAGCATACGGCCACGGCAATGATCGCCCACCAGTGCATGATCCGCAGGTACGGTTCGGGGGTTTCCAGCATGCCGCGGCGGCCGGCGACGAAACCCACCAGGATGGCGGGCATGATCGTGGTGGCGGACGATACATATTGGACGGGGAACGTCATGAGGAAGGTTTCACCCATGACTAATTGGTCTTCAACATAGCCCAGCCCGTAGGCGCTCGTGCCGGTCCACCCCAGCAGGGTGAGGGCCGCCGTGACCCCACCGCCGGCAACCCACAGCACACCGGCCACGGTCAGGAGGACCCGATCGCTGCGGTTGGCGATCATGGTGACGTGCAGGGCGAGAATGCCATACATGAACATGATGTCCCCGAAGAACAAAAACACGAGGTGGATAAGCCCCATGGCGGCCAGTGCCGCGTAGCGCCGGGCCAGGATCCGCTTGTAGGGGTTCTTTCTGTGGTATTCCCGCACCAGGATCATGCCCATGCCGTAACCCAAGAGGGTGGCGAACATGGGCAGGCCCCGAACGTGGATGAACATGGCGCCGACCATGATGGCGATTTTGTCCCAGAGGGAATCGTTCATCACTATGCCAATGTGGGTGCCCACCATGGGGTTGTCAATGTTGGTTGCCCACACGGTCACGGAGTTGGCGACCGCAATGGCCAGCAGCATAATGCCCCGCGCCACATCCGGCGTCAGGATTCGATGAGTCGTCATCCCTACAGTTTTACCGCACGCTTGACGACGCCTCACGCCGGCGGACCCCCTAGTTGACGACAATGATAATGGCGTCACCCCGGTCGGCGGCAGCCTGGTAGAACCGGGTAAGCTCCGCCACCGCGTCGGCCACATATTCGGGTGGGGTGTCGGGGTCGAGCTCGTTGGCTGCTGCGGCCAGCTGGGCCCCGTCCGCGGCGGCCAATGCCGCGGCCTGCTCCGCCACCAGGGCCGGCGGGTTGGCGGTGACTTCTTCATCCCATTCTTGGGTTCCGGCTATCGCGCCCATTATTGGGGATTCCCCCACCACCATGCTGAGCGGACCCCACGCCTTGTCGATATCGGTGGTGGGATATTCCGCTGATTCCAGCAGCTCATGCACGGCATCAACCTGGTCATCGTCCGCGGCTAACCGGTCGAATTCGGTGGCGGGGACGGCAAGATAATTGAGCACAAACATTGGGGTTTCAGCCTTTCCGGTCGCTATTGGTTGGTTATAATATGAGGCCCTAGTTTACCGCCCAATGGTAGGGTGCAGGCCGGAAAGACTGGCAACAAGGCTTATTTTATGCTCGCTTCAGTGAACCACCGGACTTTAGTGGGTGATACAGCAATCTACCTCATTGGTGCTTTAAGGTTCAGCGCAGCTACCTGGGGCACGGTCAATGGGAGTCTATTCTTCTGCCTTATACAGGTGGTATACGTTGGGATTTAAGTCCTCTATCTTGCCGGAGAAAATGGTCTTTATCTCATCATCTACGAGGTCTTTACCCCACCAGCAGATCGTGCTAGGCACATCCTCATACACATAAAAACACACACGCTCATCAACCCACCAGACTCCAGTATCCTCCATAATAGGAACAGAACCGATCTTCGCTAGTTCACCGGCAAAGTCTTGGGCTGCCATCTCACCCAACGCGATGCCTTCGAACGTGTCCCCTTCGAATAACCCCCGCAACTCAACACTATCAATATCATACGTCACTGGATTTTGAGTCGCACCCATAAGATAACGGTTACCGTCTAACTCAAGGTAACCCATCACAGACTCAAAACCGAAATCATTACCAGCACGCACAATATCCAAACGCTGCTTCACATCAGCAAACGAATCCGTCACCGAAAAACCAGGAATCCCAGATTTAGTAAAATTCATAATCACAATCCTCATCTATGGCTGATGAAGGCCATTCTTAATATACAACTCTTCCGGCATGGGGGTGGCGGAAATATGCAGCTCAAAAAGCAAATCATTCTGTCTTATGGCGTAACGACAATCCCGAACACCAGTACGCTTATACCCACGCTGGATAAACCACGGATCAACCTGCGCATACACCTTCGCCATAACACAAACCTTACTATTTGGTGGGAGGCTCAGGTTTGTCAGAAGAAGACTTATTCAAGGCTATGGCTTGTAAAAGTGATACACATTAGGATTTAAGTCCTCTATCCGCCCAGCAAAAATAGCCTTCACCTTGTCAATTGTAAGATCTTTACCCCACCAACCAATCGCACTAGGCACATCCTCATACAAGAAAAAGGACACACGCTCCACAGGCCACCAAACCATCTCGATCTCCATGATAGGGACGGAACCGATCTTCACAAGTTCACCAGCAAATTCCTGAGCCGACATCTCCCCCAACGCGATACCCTCAAATGTATCCCCCTTGAATAACTCCCGCAGCTCAACACATTCAATACCATGCGTCACTGGATTCTGATCAATACCAGCAAGATAACGATTCCCACCCAGCTCAAGATAACCCCTCACAGACTCAAAACCGAAATCATTATGCTCATGCACATCATCCAAACGCTGCTTCACATCAGCAAACGAATCAGTCACCGAAAACCCAGGAATCCCAGACCTCGTAAAATCCACCATCATGATCCTCCTTCACTGGACAAGCCACAACATCTAGTTATAGCTCAACACCGGGAATCCATGGTGTCACACCTTTCTTTTCAATGCGGGAACGGTTACGGCGGATAAAATTCACAATTCGTTCTGATAACGCAGGATCCGTCAGATTTGGTGCCAGCAGATCCCACTGTTCTTGGTTGATCCGCACCAATAGCCATGGCAAGAAATCCCAAATCAGAGCCGGGTCTTCAGCTAATACCACATCAAGAACACGCACAACATACTTCTTGCTAGATCCTGCTGCCTGCATTAACCAAAAAGCAAACTGGCTACGCTCAATCCCTGCTGGCGCCGCAAAATACGCGGTCACCATGTCATCCCAACAGTCACGATACTTCGTTGTTATGTGCTCCAGAATCGCCGCCGAAAAATCGGTAATAAGCTCCAAATCCATGCCCGGAGCCGTTACGACGTCTTGAGCAGCACGAATATAGGCACGTATCATCTCCGGGTCGGGGTCTTCCCACCGGTCAGGCAATGGGTATGGCAGCCCCTTTGCCTCTAGGGCTGCTGCCAGAGGGCGATCAGAATCAGGGATAGTTGTCATGGATATTTCTTCCAAATCAGATTAATAATGCAAAATCGTCTTCGTGGGGTGATGGAATACCTCTTTCGACGCTTGAACAATATCCCTTCGTGGAATTCGATGAAGATTGATATTCGGGTGATTCCGAATAGTTGGAGAAACTTTTGTTCCTCGCGCCACGTAGAGATCTAACTTACCACCTCGTTCGACAGACTTTTCAACCGCAGCATGAATCTGGGATGAATAGCCCTGACTCTTTACATTCTTAACTTCTACCAAGTTCTTACCAACAGAACCATCAGAAATACGTTTCGCCCCATTTGCATCAACATAGGTCACGCGCTTACCGATTCCCTTACCACCACTACGTTTAATGATGTTGTCCACTGCGTGTTCTCCAACAACGCCTTTGTTATGTGCGCGTAGGACAAAAGGCGGCGTACCGCTTTTTACTTTATGCGCCGCCAACCCCATCGCATCTACCCAGGTGGTAGGGTTATCCACATACGCCTGCGCGCTAGCCAAATTCGGCCCAACGCCCAACGGATCCTGCGCGTTATACATGCCAAACGTAGTGTTGTAATACCGGAACCGGTTATACACCCACCCCGACTCAGCATCCTCATACTGGCCAGCAAACAACAACGGCGAAGACTTC
>CAUVMZ010000086.1:0-11798 GCA_963552855.1 uncultured Corynebacterium sp.
ACATGATGTGAACATGGTTGGTTTGGATGTCACCCTGCAAACCCTTTTGACCTATGAGGAAACCCGCAAATGGCGGGAATTCGGGACGCCGACAGGTCAGTTTCTAGCCGATGCTACGGACTATTACATCAAAGCCTACGAGGCCACAGCCCCCGACTTGGGTGGTTGTGGTCTGCACGACCCGCTTGCGGTTGGTGTTGCCATCGACCCAACATTGGTGACGCTCCTGCCCGTTAATTTGAAGGTGGATGTGGAAGGGCCGACCAGAGGCCGCACCATTGGGGACGAAACCCGGATGGGAAAGTCCACAACCACCCGGGTGGCAGTTGCGGTGGATGCGCCCCGATTCCTGACCGAGTTCATGACCCGGGTAGGGAAAATCGCCGCAGGTCTGTAATATGTGCTACGATGCTTGAGGTTTCCCGTACTGGGGTTCACAACAGTTGGGAAACAGCAGCTCATGTGGCTGCTAGTAACATGTAGTGTGGACTGAAATAATATCAAGGAGTAGTTCCTATGGCGTTGACCGCCGAGCAGAAGAAAGCAATCCTAGCCGAGTATGGTCTTCACGAGACCGATACCGGTTCCCCCGAAGCACAGGTGGCATTGTTGACCTCCCGGATCAACGCCCTGACCGAACACCTGAAATTCCACAAGCATGACCACCATTCCCGTCGTGGCCTGCTGTTGCTGGTGGGTCGCCGTCGTGGGTTATTGAAGTACCTGGCTGCTAATAACGTGGACCGGTACCGTGACCTGATTTCCCGCCTGGGGTTGCGTCGCTAAGCATCAACCGTGCCCTGCGCCCTTTACCGCTCATAAGTGGTGAAGGGCGTTTTTGTTATTTCTTGAACCCGCAGGCAAAAGCATAAAAGCAAATTCCATAGCGGTTGTGGCTATGTTATGATTTTCATCGTTGTGTTTTTCCAAAGAATCGAAATCAATCTTGACAGGCGGCACCGATGACCGTCGCAGCCACGACAATACAGAGGAGACGTGTGCTATGAGCAATAAGAACACCAGGAAAGCAATTTCTTATAACGAGGATACCGAATTTGGTATTACTGAAGCCACCGTCATCGTCGATAATGGTGACTTTGGTTCCCGCACTATCCGGTTTGAAACGGGACAATTAGCCCGCCAAGCAGGCGGTTCCGTCACCACCTATCTAGACGAAGACACCATGTTGCTGTCCACCGTTACGGCTTCGAAACAACCCCGGGAAGGCTTCGATTTTTTCCCATTGACCGTAGACGTGGAAGAACGCATGTACGCCGCGGGGCGGATTCCTGGATCATTCTTCCGGCGGGAAGGGCGACCGTCGACCGAAGCTATTCTTGCCTGCCGACTTATCGACCGTCCATTGCGTCCAACCTTTGTCAAAGGGCTGCGCAACGAGGTGCAAGTTGTAGTGACGGTTTTATCCATTGATCCTAAAGACATGTACGATGTGGTTGCTATTAACGGTGCATCCGCCGCAACCCAACTCTCTGGCCTGCCAGTATCCGGACCAGTGGGTGGTGTGCGCATGGCATTGATTGCGGACAAGAAACATCCGAAAGGGCAATGGGTAGCATTCCCCACTCACGCGCAGCACGAGGAGGCCATTTTCGAACTTGTTGTTGCCGGCCGCATTGTGGAGAAAAAAGTCGGCAAGAAGGTCTTTAATGATGTTGCCATTATGATGGTCGAGGCCGGCGCCACCGAAGGGGTCATTGATAAAATCTCCGAAGGGAAACCCGCCCCCACCGAAGAAGTAGTCGCCGAAGGTCTGGAAGCCGCGAAACCCATTATTGAACTCCTCTGCCTCGCTCAACGTGGCCTCGCCGACCGGGTGGCCAAAGAACCCCAAGAATTCCCCCTCTTCCCGCCATACAGCGATAACATCTACCAGGCGGTAGAACGCAAAACCACGAAAAAACTTCGTGACCTGCTGACCATCAAAGACAAGCAAGAACGCGACGAAGCCACCAACGCTTACCTTGAACAGGTGGTGGATGGCCTTGTCGGTAAATTTGCCGAGGATCTAGGCGAAGCCGACGCCGAAAAAGAAATCCGGGCAGCCTACAGCGCCGTCATGAAGAAAATTGTGCGCCACATGATTTTGACGGAGCATTTCCGCATCGATGGCCGGGGCGTGACCGACATCCGGGACCTAGGGGTAGAAGTTGATCTGATTCCCCGCGCCCACGGCTCTTCCCTTTTCGAACGCGGCGAAACCCAAATCATGGGTGTGACCACACTCGACATGTTGAAGATGGAACAACAAATCGACTCGCTCACCCCTACCACCACCAAACGCTACATCCACCACTATAACTTCCCGCCCTATTCCACCGGGGAAACCGGCCGGGTTGGTTCCCCGAAACGCCGCGAAATCGGCCACGGCGCCCTAGCGGAACGCGCCCTCGTGCCCGTTATCCCCTCCCGGGAAGAATTCCCCTACGCTATCCGGCAAGTTTCCGAAGCGCTCGGCTCGAACGGTTCCACCTCCATGGGATCCGTGTGTGCCTCTACCTTGTCTCTTTATAACGCCGGCGTGCCGCTCAAAGCCCCAGTTGCCGGCATCGCCATGGGCCTCGTGTCCGATGTGGTCAATGGCAAGGAACGCTATGTGGCGCTCACCGACATCCTCGGCGCCGAAGACGCATTCGGCGACATGGACTTCAAAGTTGCGGGCACCGCTGATTTCATTACCGCCCTGCAACTCGACACGAAACTCGACGGTATCCCCTCCAAAGTATTAGCTGACGCGCTAGCGCAAGCCCGGGATGCCCGGCTCACCATTCTCGACACCATGGCTGAAGTCATCGACATCCCCGACGAAATGAGCCAATTCGCACCCCGCATCACTTCGGTGAAAGTGCCAGTGTCGAAGATCGGTGAGGTCATCGGCCCGAAGGGTAAAACCATCAACCAAATCACCGAAGAAACCGGCGCCGAGGTGTCCATCGAAGAAGACGGCACCGTATACATCTCTGCAACCTCCGGTGAAGCCGCCGACGCTGCGATCGAAAAAATCAACGCCATCGCCAACCCCCAACTACCGAAAGTAGGGGAGCGGTTCCTAGGTAGCGTCGTTAAAACCACCCCATTTGGCGCGTTCGTCTCCCTGCTGCCCGGCCGCGACGGCCTGGTGCACATTTCCAAACTAGGCGGTGGCAAACGTGTCGAAAAAGTCGAAGACGTTGTTAACGTTGGCGACAAGATCGAGGTAGAAATCCTCGACATCGACAATCGCGGCAAGATCTCCCTCGGACTCAGCGGCGACAGCATCTAACCTGTAACTCCACGCAACACGAGCCCATCACCCGCCAGGTGATGGGCTCGTTCTGATGGCAAGTTTCTTTCTGCACTAGACTGCTATTGCGAAACAAATATCGTCGAAAAGCATGCCAAGGAGAACATTATGACCATCAAAGTAGGCGTCCTAGGAGCACAAGGCCGAGTCGGGCAGGCCGTAGTTGCCGGTGTCACCGCCGCTGCCGACCTAGAACTTGTCGCCCAAATCGACCGCGACGACACCCTCCAAACACTTATCGACGCCCAGGCGGACGTCATTGTCGACTTCACCACCCCCAACGTTGTCATGGACAACCTCGAATTCTGCCTCACCCACGGTATTCACTGCGTGGTCGGCACCACCGGATTCACCCCCGAACGCCTCACCCAAGTCGAAGCCTGGGCTACCAGCAACAACACCAACTGCCTCATCGCCCCCAACTTCGCCATTTCCGCGGTCCTCACCATGCAATTCGCCAAACAAGCCGCCCGCTTCTTCGACTCCGCCGAAGTCGTCGAATACCACCATCCCAACAAACTTGATGCCCCTAGCGGCACCGCCATCCACACCGCCGAAGGTATCGCCGCCGCCCGGCGCGACGCCCACCTGCCTGCCATGCCCGACGCCACCACCCAAGCCCTCGATGGTGCCCGCGGCGCCAATGTTGACGGCGTCCCCGTTCACGCCGTACGCATGACCGGCATGGTCGCCCATGAAGAAGTCATCTTCGGATCCCAAGGACAAACACTCATCATCCGCCAAGACTCCTACGACCGCATGTCCTTCATCCCCGGTGTTCTCCTTGGCGTACGTAACGTGGGCACTCACCCAGGGCTCACCGTCGGTCTGGAACACTACCTGGGAATCTAAACCATGGCGCAGGCATCACACCTTCACGTGCAACTAGTGGCACACAGCCAATTCCACCCCCCAACCGATATTGGTTGGGAAACCGACGCAGCTACTGACCCGGAAGCGCTCGTTGAATTCGCAGGTCGTGCCTGTTACGAAACCTTCAACAAACCCAACCCCCGAACCCGAAGCAACGACGCCTACATCCGCCACATCATGGAAGTCGGGCACCTTGCCCTGCTAGAACACCCCACCGCCACCATCTATGTGCGCGGTATTTCCCGCGGGGCAACCCACGAACTTACCCGCCACCGGCATTTCAGCTTCTCACAACTCTCCCAACGCTTCGTCCACCCCGAAGAATCCGAAGTTGCCGTGCCGAAACTCATCGCCGACGATGCGGAACTATCCCAAGTATTTTTCCGCGCCATCGACAATACCCGGCTGGCCTACGACGAACTACTCGCCGCCCTGGAACTCAAACTACGTGACGAACCTAATGCAGTACTTCGCCGTAAACAATCACACCAGGCAGCCCAAGCCATCCTGCCGCGCGCCACCGAATCCCGCATCGTGGTCACTGGTAATTTCCGCACCTGGCGGCATTTCATCGGCATGCGCGCCACCGAACATGCCGACGTAGAAATCCGGGAACTCGCCGTGGTCTGCCTGAAACTCCTCAAAACCGCCGCCCCCACAGTCTTCAGCGACTTCGAAATAGCCACCCTTGCTGACGGAACGGAAATGGCAACCAGCCCATACGTCACCGACTTTTAGACACACTCAGCAGAAATTTATCTGCTAAGTTACAAGTAATCTACACAAACGGGGTAACCTTGTTGTTCATGAGCACAGGTTTGGCAGCGAAGACGGGTGCCGACGTATTCGGCACAATTTCCGTCGCAATGGTTACCCCCTTCACTACCACAGATAATGTGGATCTTGACAAAGCCACCCAGTTGGCCCGTCACCTTGTTGACCATGGCGTTGATTCGCTAGTGCTAGCAGGCACTACCGGAGAATCACCCACCACCACGCTGTCGGAAAAACTCGACCTGCTCACCGCCGTCCGCCGCGAAGTTGGCGACAGCATCAAAATTATTGCCGGCGCCGGTACCAATAACACCGCCACGTCGGTAGAACTAGCACGCGCCTCAGCCCAAGCCGGGGCCGATGCCCTCCTGGTAGTAACACCCTATTATTCCAAACCAAGCCAGGAAGGCATCTACCATCACTTTGCGACAGTTGCGCAGGCAACTGACCTGCCTGTATGCTTATACGACATTCCGCCTAGGTCAGTAGTGCCCATAGCCGCCGACACCATGCGTCGATTAGCTGAACTACCCACCATCCAAGCCGTTAAAGATGCCAAAGGCAACATTGCCGAGGCAACCGCCCTCATTGCGGAAACCGGTTTGGCCTGGTACTCCGGTGACGATCCTCTCAACCTTCCCTGGTTAAGTGTAGGCGCCACCGGATTCATTTCAGTTATCGGTCATCTCGCACCGGCACAACTTGTCCAATTACATCAATCGTTTAATAATGGCGACCTTGCCCAAGCGCGCAAGATCAACGCTTCACTCAACCCACTGGTAGCAGCCCAAGGAAAACTAGGTGGAGTCACCATGGCCAAGGCCGGCCTCAAACTCCAAGGCCTCGACATGGGGACTCCCCGACTACCGGTGATGGCAGCAACCACAGAGGAAATCGAAGCGCTACGCCGTAACATGGAAAAATCTGGAGTTTTATAATATGACTGAACCCCGTAGTCGTTCCCGAAAGGTTACCCGTAAAGCGGGACCCCCGGAGGCTGCTGAATCGCCGGTATTCCAGGCACCCACCACTGCGAAAACCGCAACAAAAACCACGCCCAAAAACTCGAAAACTGGTGCGCCGAAAACCACCGCAACCAAAACCGGTACGGCAAAAACCACCACGAAAACTTCCACATCCCCAAAAACTGGCGGCTCTAAAACCCTGAAAAAACCCACCGGTCGGGGCTCGGGACCCGTCGGGCGGGACAACCGTAACCGGCGCAATGTGGTCAAATCCATGCAAGGCGCCGACCTGACCGGGCGGCTGCCCCTTCCGAAAAACCCACCCAAAAATGGGCTGCGCATCTATGCCCTCGGCGGTATATCCGAAATCGGCCGCAACATGACCGTTTTCGAATATAATAACCGCCTGCTCATCGTAGATTGCGGTGTGCTTTTCCCCTCCTCCGGCGAACCCGGGGTCGACCTCATCCTGCCCGACTTTGGGCCAATCGAAGATAAAATCAGCAAAGTTGACGCCCTCGTCATCACCCACGGACACGAAGACCACATTGGTGCCATCCCCTGGCTGCTGAAACTCCGACCTGACCTGCCGATCATCGCCTCTAAATTCACCCTAGCCCTGATCGCCGCCAAATGCCGGGAACACCACCAGCGCCCCAAACTCATCGAGGTCAACGACACTTCCGTGGAGAACCGGGGGCCGTTCAATCTTCGCTTCTGGGCGGTCAACCACTCTATACCCGACTGCCTCGGTATCGCCATTAAAACCAAGGCGGGACTTGTCGTCATGACCGGCGACATTAAACTCGACCAAACCCCACCAGATGGTCGACCCACCGACCTACCAGCCCTGTCCCGCCTCGGTGACGAAGGCATCGACCTGTTCCTGTGCGACTCCACCAACGCCACCACCCCCGGAATCTCCGGCTCCGAATCCGCCATCTCCCCAACCCTCAAACGCATCGTGGCGGATGCGAAACAACGCGTCATCCTCGCCTGCTTCGCTTCCAACGTGTACCGGGTGCAGGCCGCGGTAGATGCGGCTGTTGCCGCCGGCCGTAAGGTGGCCTTTAATGGTCGCTCCATGATCCGCAACATGGAAATCGCTGAAAAACTCGGCTATCTTCGGGTTCCCCGCGGCACCATTGTCAGCATGGATGACGCCACCAAGATGGCGCCCCACAAGGTTATGCTTATCACCACCGGTACCCAGGGCGAACCCATGGCTGCTCTATCGCGCATGGCGCGCCGGGAGCATCGGCAGATCACGGTGCGTGATGGGGATGTGATTGTGTTGAGTTCGTCGTTGGTACCCGGCAATGAGGAAGCGGTGTTTGGTGTGATTAACATGCTGGCCCAGATTGGTGCCACGGTGATTACCAATAAGGACGCCAATGTGCACACCTCAGGCCACGGCTATTCCGGGGAGTTGCTGTTCCTTTATAATGCGGCGCGGCCGAAGAATGCCATGCCGGTGCATGGTGAGTGGCGGCATTTGCGGGCCAATAAGGAGTTGGCCATTGCCACCGGTGTGGACCGAAACCAGGTGGTGTTGGCCCAAAATGGTGTTGTGGTGGACATGGTGAACGGTAAGATTTCCGTCGCCGGCCAGATCCCTGTGGGCAACCTATATGTGGACGGTGTGACCATGGGTGATATCGACCAGGAGGTTCTTGATGATCGCACGTCGATGGGTGAGGGGGGCCTGATTTCGATCACCGCTGTGATTGATAACCGTACTGGCCGCCTGCTGGAGCACCCAACAGTGCATGCGAAGGGGTTCTCCGACGATGCGAAAACTATGATGCCGGAGGTGCAAAACCTGGTGGAGAATACCATGAATGATTTGGCTGCTGAGGGCGAAAACGATCCCTACCGTATGGTGCAGCATCTGCGCCGGAAGGTGTCACGGTATGTGGAGCAAACGTGGCGGCGTAACCCCATGATTATGCCCACTGTTGTTCCCATGAGCTCGGACGTGCATTCACCCATTGATGATGATGAGGTAAAACGCAGCCGCCCCAGCCTCTAAGCCAACTCCAGCCGGCCGTAACTGGAGGGTAGCCTAGGAGCTAATTAAAGTCATGTCACCTGATGATTACACTGTGTGACATGACTTTTTCTGATGTGCAACGCCACAAACTCGTTCACTTGCTGCGTGAGGTTGGTCCGGATGCGCCCACACTCTGTGAAGGGTGGACAACACTGGATCTGATCATACATTTGGTCATTCGGGAAAATTACCCATTGGCTGCCGCCGGAATGATGATGCCGCAACTATCGACCAAATTGGCGGCCCAAACCCAGCAGCTGAAGACTACCGTGCCGTATGCCGAGTTGGTGGACCGGTGGGAGCGGGGATCCAGGTTGTGGCCGGTGGCGAAGGCGGATCAGTGGTTGAATGCGGTCGAACATTTTGTACACTACGAGGATGTTTCCCGGGCCCAGCCGGGGAAAGCAGATCAGCCGCAGCATGTGGATCGGGCAGACGAACGGGTGTTATTGCGCGGCCTAAAATTCATGTCGAAGATGCTGCTTCGTTCTTCGACGGTGCCGGTGGTGGTGCGACCCGATGGGTGGCCGCGGGTAGTGGTACACGATAAGCGAGGGGTGGCGCACAACGGCAGTGGCGTGGCGACCGTCAGCGGTCCGGTGGGGGAGATCGTTTTATGGCTATTTGGTCGTGGTGTTGCACAAGTAACGGTGGATGATGTATCGGCGGGTATTCGTCGTTCGCAAGTATAGCCTCGCGCGGGCGGGTGTGGTGCGGAAACCTCCGGGAAGTTGGCGTGGGGGAGGGGCGGGTTTCCACTAGATTTTTCGCTATCATCCCAAGATAATGTGACAAAAATTTATTGTTGTCTTTCAGTGTTGCGTGAGTGAAAGTAGTGACATAAGCGGTTACACTGTGATGCATGACTGTCAGAAGCACTTCTTCGACGGGTGATGCGCAAGGTAGCCGCACGCCCCACCCCGACACTGGTGAATCCAGCTCCGTTAGCAGTTTGACGGGAGATGATGTGATATGTCCGACACGGTAAGGTCTACTTCCGGTCAGGATACGGGCTATGCTTCTCGACGGGCCGCAGCAACCTCTGGTGAACGAACCGGGTCTGCGGTTTCCGCGGTTGGGGCTGGCTTGACCGCGGCCTTTGGCGTGACCGCTCGTGGCTTAGGCAATGTCACCCGACTGGTGAAAAACCGTAAAGCATCGCGTGCGTCACATGATACGTCAGATACTGAGGAGCTTAATGAGGTGGCCGGCAAAAAATCGACGAGTAAAAAGACGGCCGCAAAGAAGACCGCCAGCAAAAAAACCGCGGGTAAGAGCGAACCAGTAAAAATAAAGCCCGATGCGGATAGTGTCGGGCTGGCCCTCATTGCGTTGGCGGTGGTACTAGGCGCGTCCGTGTGGTTCGAAGTTGCCGGGCCCATTGGTTCGGCAATCGCCACAATGACTTACCTGTTGATGGGGGCTGGTGCGTTGATACTGCCCATTGCGCTCGTCGTGTTGGCGGTCGCACTCATGCTGGGCTACCAGCCGCATCCACAAAATCGTATGCGTACCATTGGCGGTTCGGCGCTAATCATTGCTGCCATGTTGGGCCTATTGCAGATCATGGCGGGGAATCCTGAAGCGTGGAGCGATCGCATGCAAGCTGGTGGCGTCATTGGGTTTGTGATCGGTGGCCCACTGGCCGCAGGTTTCACCGAATACCTGGCCATCCCGCTATTGCTGCTGCTGATAGTTTTCGGGGCGTTGCAGGCGACCGGCATTAGCGTGCGGGAATTATTCGCCATTATTCGTAATTTTATAGAGCGCCATCGTGATGATGAGGACTATGACGATTATTACGAAGATGACTACGACTATGTTGACCAGGAAATAGAGGCACGTGCCGAGGGGCGTCCAGTGCCAACCCGTCGGCCTCGACGAACCCCGCGGCGACGGCAAGAGCGTTACGACGAGGAACCGTACGATGATTACGACGACTATGACGACTACAGTTATTCCGATGCGGAAACCTCTGCTTTCCCGCGGCAGAACACTGAGGAACGCAAATTAACGACCGACACCGATGAATTTCCGCCGGTCACCGCCTCCCGAGCAGCTCGATCCCGCCGGCCGCGTTCCCGCCAAACCATGCGTCCTGCCCAAGGGGCGGCCCAGGCGGCGGCAAAAGCCGTGTCGGATGTGGCCAAAGCTGCCGGCACCGCTGCAACCGCAGCATCCACGGCGGTGACCGGTGCCGCCGCGGCGAAAGCCAACACCGCCGGTGTCGTCGCCGACGCGGTGACCGATGCTGCTTCAGATGTTGCGTCCCAAACAGTAAAGTCCGCGGAAAAGCTTGGCACCGCCGCGCTTTCCGGGGCAGCTGGTGTGGCTGACGCTGTGGCTCGATCACAGAAGAACCTCCGGCAGGCCCAAGGCCAGCACAGTAATGCTGAAATTACAGCAGGCAATGCGGAAGCAGACACCGAACCCATTGCTATGCACCCAACCCAGGGGACAGCTAATGCTGGGAAACATGCCGTGGACCTAGCCAATACAGCCACCGACTCGTCAGCAGAAGATGGGGCGTCCGACACGACTCCGCAGGCGATGGGAAGGCACCATTTGGTGGAAGGCCCCGACTACCAAATCCCCAGCACGTCGCTGCTCACCCCGGGGGCTCCTCCGAAGACCCAAACCGCGGCTAATGATCGCATGATTGAGGCTATCACCGACGTGTTCACGGAGTTCAAAGTGGACGCCCACGTGGTAGGATTCAGCCGCGGCCCAACAGTGACCCGCTATGAGGTACAGCTAGGCCCCGGCGTGAAAGTATCAAAAATCACTAATCTGCAGTCGAATTTGGCTTACGCCGTTGCCACGGATAACGTGCGATTACTCACCCCCATCCCAGGGAAATCGTTGGTGGGTATTGAGGTTCCCAACACCGACCGGGAAATGGTGCGGTTGGCGGATGTGCTCAATAACCCAGCCATTCATGAAGATGTGGACCCCATGCTCATTGGGTTAGGCAAAGATATCGAGGGGCATTTTGTGGCCCATTCGGTGCAGAAAATGCCGCATCTGCTTGTCGCGGGCTCTACCGGCTCCGGTAAATCGGCGTTTGTGAACTCGCTGCTGGTCTCGCTGCTCACCCGCGCTACTCCTGAGGATGTGCGACTGATTCTCGTGGATCCGAAAATGGTGGAACTTACACCGTACGAGGGAATCCCGCACCTGATTACGCCGATCATCACCCAGCCGAAAAAAGCCGCTGCCGCATTGCAATGGCTGGTGGAAGAAATGGAACAACGCTACCTGGACATGAAATCGGCCCGAGTGCGGCATATCAAAGACTTCAACCGGAAAATCCACGCTGGTGAGATCGAAACCCCCGCTGGCTCCCAACGTGAATACCAGGCCTATCCCTACATCGTGTGTATTGTGGATGAGTTGGCGGATCTCATGATGACCGCCCCGAAGGAGATCGAAGACTCCATCGTGCGAATTACCCAGAAGGCCCGGGCGGCAGGTATTCACCTGGTTTTGGCCACGCAACGTCCATCGGTGGATGTGGTGACTGGCCTGATTAAGACCAACGTGCCGTCCCGGCTAGCGTTTGCCACCTCATCGCTGACCGACTCGCGCGTGATTTTGGACCAGGCGGGTGCGGAGAAACTCATTGGCATGGGTGACGGGCTGTTCATCCCGCAGGGCGGGCGGCCGCAACGCATCCAGGGCGCATTCGTCACCGATGAGGAAATCCAAGCAGTGGTTGATGCCGCCCGGGAACAGGGTGAACCAGTGTACACCGAGGGCGTTACTGAGGATAAGTCTGCGGAAAACAAGCGGGAAATTGACGACGATATCGGCGACGATTTAGACAATCTCC
>CAUVMZ010000087.1:0-11719 GCA_963552855.1 uncultured Corynebacterium sp.
CCCCCTTCAGGTTCTGAAAAACCCATTTACCAGCCCAATTAGCTAAGCAATTACCTTGCTCGTTCCCGGAATTATGTTATCAATTCTTAACCAATTACCTAATGAAAACTGCCCCCCAATAAGGGGGGCAGTACCACGATAAACAGCGAAACCACGATGGTGAGCTATACCATCACTTCTCTAATGACCGAAGATGCGCGACCCGCGACGGCTCAATATTTAGCGCCCGCAATTCCTTATCTGTCAACTCTGCATAAGGGCCCGTGCAGGTGGCCTGCAAATACGTCCAATCTGGTTCTACATGCCCAATCGGCTTATTATGAGCCGTCAATGTCCGTGCCTGCGTACCCTTCGGCTCAAATAACTGAATAAGCAGCCCAACCGCAATCAACGCCGCAAACACAAACAAGAAAATGGTCTCAACATGCCCCTTATGGTTGCCAAAATTATATCCAAGCAACACAAACACGCTGATCCAACCGGCAATCTGCACCGCATTTTGACCAATGTGATGCCAGCCCCAAGCGGCAGAAGGCTCATCTAAGGTGGAAACACCATTATGAACTTCGGGGGCAATCTCATGATGAGAACCGGCCACGTTCTTCTCCTTATCTCAATCCGGCGCAAGCTGATGGTGTGGGGAATCAACACAACTAAATGAAAAAATATAGCTACGCGAGAATGTGTGATGAACTAGATTTCCCCCTAATTTTTACACAACTACCGGCATAAAGCGATATTAATGCAGCACATATTATGATTACAGCATCCCACCCATCAAAGACGACCAGTGTAGACACACAAAATCACCCCCGGAAGAAAAATAGTCAACCTAAAGTAGGTACACGATAGGGGGTAACCTATAGTTGACGATTACACCGATTAGTGCCTGCTAGTGTCGCTAATGTGACCACCAGGCTTTATCCATAATCACCCCACCCCATCAGCAATAACCAAACAGCAACAAATAAAAACCACCATCAAAACAAAAGTGAAACAATAGGAAATATGGTCAAACACATAATTATTCTCGGCAGCACCGGATCCATTGGCACCCAAGCACTCCAAGTCATCGCCGACAATCCCGACAAATTCCACGTCGTCGGAATCGCGGCCGCCGGCCGAAACCCCCAACTCATCATCGACCAAGCCCAAGCCCTACGGCTTAACCCCGACCACATTGCCGTTGCCAACCCCCAAGCAGCCGAAACCATTACCGCCGCCCTTGGTGGTGCCGTCCGCACTGGTGCTACCGCCGCCGCTGACCTGGTGAAAGCCGTGCCCTGCGACACCGTCCTCAATGCGCTAGTGGGATCCCTCGGGCTCGCCGCCACCATGGCCACCATCGAAGTTGGCGCCACCCTCGCCCTTGCCAATAAAGAATCCCTCGTTGCCGGGGGCACACTCGTCACCGAATCCGCCGCCCCCGGCCAAATCATCCCCGTCGACTCCGAACACTCCGCCATGGCCCAATGCCTGCGCGCCGGGTCAAGAACCGAGGTTGATCGCATTGTGCTCACCGCCTCCGGTGGCCCATTCCGCGGCTGGACTCGGCAACAAATGTGGGATGTGACCCCCGAGCAGGCCGCCGCCCACCCCACCTGGTCCATGGGGCAGATGAACACTCTCAACTCCGCCACCCTAGTGAATAAGGGGTTGGAGCTCATTGAGGCCAGCCTGCTTTTCGACGTGCCCGCCGAACGGATTGATGTCATCGTGCACCCCCAATCCATTGTGCATTCCATGGTGACCTTCACCGATGGCGCCACCATCGCCCAGGCGTCCCCACCGTCCATGAAACTTCCCATTGCCCTGGCCCTCCACTGGCCGTACCGGGTGCCCGGTGCCCAGTCCGCCCTGGATTTCAGTGCCGCCGCCGTCACAAATTGGGAATTCATGCCCGTTGATAATGAGGCGTTTCCCGCGGTGCAATTGGCCCGCCAGGTTGCCACCTATGGGGGCATGCTGCCGGCAGTGTACAATGCAGCCAATGAGCAGGCTGCCGCCCAATTCCTTGCCGGCCGGATTGCCTTCCCCCAAATCGTTGATACCGTGTCAGAAATATTAAGCCACGCCGAATCCTTCGCCAGAACTCCGGAATCGATCATGGAGGTTCTAGAGTGTGAGAAAGAGGCACGGAGCCTGGCCGACCGCTACCTGGCCACCATCATGCGCTAGGAGGCGGGACCCGCATGGCTACCTGACCGTACCGACATGACCACACCAAGACAAGATAAGGATCACCACTACCTGTTATGATGTCGTATTTCACTGGCGTACTTCTCTTTGCCCTGGGGATCGCCTTCACCATTGCTTTGCACGAATGGGGGCACTTCACCGCCGCCCGATATTACGGCATGAAAGTGCGCCGGTTCTTTGTGGGGTTTGGCCCTGAGGTGTTCTCGTTTCAGCGGGGTGAAACCGTTTACGGGCTGAAAGCCATTCCACTCGGTGGGTTCTGTGACATTGTGGGCATGACCAACCAGGATGAGGTTGATCCCGAAGACGAACCCCGGGCCATGCGGAATAAACCCTGGTGGCAGCGCATTATTGTGTTGTTGGGTGGCATTATCATGAACCTATTGATCGCACTCATGATCCTCTACGGGTTGGCGGTCACTTCGGGGTTGCCGAACCAAAACCCGGACACCACGGCGGTGGTGGGGGAGGTGGGGTGTGTCGCCCCCCGGCAATTAGACGCCAAAAATCTGGCCCCCTGCACCGGTAGTGGCCCAGCCGCCGCCGGTGGGGTGAAGGCGGGTGACCGAATCGTGGGGGTGGACAGCACCTCCCTGCAATCATTCGAACAGTTACGCGAATATGTGAAGACCCGTCCGAATCAAACAATCACGCTGCATGTGCAGCGCGGTGACCAGAAACTTGATCTGCCTGTTGCCGTGGAGTCCGCAAGCCGACTTGACGAAACCGGGCGGGAACACACCGTGGGCGCCATTGGTGTGACCAGTAAACCAGTGGAACTCTTCGTCTCCTACGGGCCGGTTGCGGCCATTGGGGCCACCGTTGGGTTTGCCGGTTCCCTGGTGACGGCAACCCTGGATGGTTTGGCGTCGTTCCCGGCAAAACTTCCCGGCGTCGTTGCATCAATCTTCGGCGCCGAGCGGGAGGCCGACGGCCCGATCAGTGTGGTGGGCGCCTCTCACGTTGGTGGGGTATTGGCGGAGCACTCTGCCTGGCCCATGTTTTTCCTGCTGCTGGCCAGCCTGAATTTCTTCCTGGCGTTCTTCAACCTGGTGCCGCTGCCGCCGCTAGACGGTGGACATATTGCCGTCGTCCTCTACGAGCGCGTGCGTGACTTTGTTCGGAAGCTTCGGGGGTTGGCGCCAATGGGGCCGGTCAATTACGACAAACTGATCCCATTGACGGTTGCCGTGGCGGCACTGTTGGCCGGGGTGGGCATCATCGTGATCGTGGCGGATATCGTGAGCCCGGTCCAACTGTTCGGCTAGGATGCGCTGCGGCGTCGCAAAGCGAGATTCGTGTCGGTCGTCAGGGCCGACGCCACCCCCAGCAGGATCAGGAGGATGGTGGGGGCGAGCATCATCCACGGAGCGCGGTCCACATAATTCACCGACTCGGATAAAATCTTGCCCCAGTTCGGGGAATCATGTGCGGCACCAAGCCCCAAGAACCCCAGGCTGACCAGAGCCAGCGCATTATGCGCGATCCGGGATGCAGCATGCCGCATCACCGCCGGCCACAAGGTCGGCCACGTGTGCACCCGCAACAGTCGCCACCGGTCAGCACCCTGCAACTCGGCCCACCGGTAAAACCCGGTGGTTTTCGCTTCCTCCACCACGGCTGCGGTGTGTGCCGCCAGGGGAATCCACCCTACGCACATCACCGCAATGGCGGCGGTGGTCTGCGATGACCCAAACACGCCGGCCAGGATCACCCCAATGAACACCGCTGGTAGCGCGTTCAATGCGTCCCCAAACTTGGCCACCCAGGCGCCAGCTAACCCCAATGCGCACCCAATGACTGCGCAGATGGCGGTCACCAGCACCGCCACCCCCAGGCTCACCACCATGCCCAGAGCGATGCGGGTCACCAAATCCCGGCCCACCTGATCCGTGCCCAATGGATGCTCCATGGACGGTGGCAGTAGCTTATGGGCCGAATCAATCGTGGTACCCGGGGTGACGACCGCCATTATCAATAACAGGACAAACGGGATAAGCACCGCAATAAGCAGCCAACCACCCCGCGGTTTATGCTGCGGTGATAATTGGGAGGAATAACTCGTGGCGGAATGAAGCAGTGGCGCCAATAGTCGGCGGCGCAGCCACTGTGACACCCCACCAGCTATAAGACCAATCACCACGGCCACCAGCACAATCACCTGCAACACCGGAATGTCCCGATCCCGGGCCGCCTGCACCCCGGTAAGCCCCAGCCCCGGAATGTTAAATGTGGTTTCCACCAGCGAGGTTGCCGCCAACGTGCCGGCGAAAAACAGCACAATCTGCGGCATCAGCACCGCCATGCTTCGCTGCACCAACGCCAAAGATATGGTGCGCTTCTCCACCCCATTGAGCCGCCATGCCCGCACCCACTCTTCCTGCGCCACCTGGTCGATGGTGATAAGCAAAATACGACCCAGCAGACCCGACGACGGGAGAGCCAGTGACAACACTGGCAGAATCATGTGCCTGGGGGAGGAAAACCCACTGATTGGCAGCAGTTTCCACTGCACCGCAACCACAACCAGCAAGGTGACTGCCAGCACAAATTCCGGGAGTGCCCCAAGAATCGCCATGCCTAAAATATGAGAGGTGCGGGATTTCTTGCCCGCCACCACGGCCCGAATCCGCGGCCACACCAACAGCAAGGCGATAAGCGTCGCCACAATCGTGGAGGTGACCGCAATGGTGATCGACACCCCGAAACCCGAAAGCGCTACCTGCGCCGCAGGCTGCGACGGATCCACCCAGCTCACCCCGAAATCCCCATGAAGTGCCTTGCCAAACCAAGACGCCACACCATCGGCCGCGGTGTCGGGCAAATCAAGCTCGGTGCGAATAGCATCCAACACCTCCGGGTCGGGTTCCCGCTCGGCCTCGCGGGCCCGAAACACCGCATGCGCCAGGTCACTACCGTCCAAAAACGGCAGGATCGCGGTGACAAAAGCACTGCCAAGAAGCAGCAATGCCGGGAATACCAGCTGTCGGAGGAACCGCACAACCGGATTCGGGCGCGGCCCCGAATCCGCCTGATGATGAGTTTGTGATGATTGGTGCGTCTGGGCCACGGTCAGCTGCTCCTTCTCCACTGCCCCCAATGCCTTTTGAGCTCTTGGGCTTCGTGGGTTCTTGGGTGGATATTATTGGGCTATTTTGGTGTCTTTGGTGAGTAATTTCCGCTCATAGGTATCCATGTCAATACCATCGAGGTTTTTCGTGGAAATCACCGAATTTTCGTGGGCGATGGGGATAACCGCATTATCGGCAACAATTTTCGCGCTGATCTCCGCCGCCTTGGTATACCGTTCGTCAAGATCGGCAATCTCAGAGGCCGACTGCAACTCCGCATCAATATCCGCATTGCAGTACTGCGACAGGTTATAGCTACCATCACACCCATAGTCGCTCATGAGGAAAGACACCGGGTCCGCAGCCCCTAGGCCATAGCCGCGGTTCCCCAACACCACGTCGAAATCTCCCCCCAAGATAGCGCTTTCGATGGCATTATACGGTTTGACCACAACCTCCACGTCGAAACCGGCGGTGCGAAGCTGGTCCGCAATAACCGTGGCAGCCTCCGGCAACTCCGGCCGGGAATTCCAGGTTGCCAGCCTAATCTTCGTGTTCGGCTCCGGCTCGGTGGTGCCAGCCAGGGAATTCTTCGACACCACGCTCTTCGCCCACTCGCTGGTTTGTGCAAAAAGCGACCCCTTGGGGTTTTCCGCATGGTCTTCGTAAATATCCTTCACCACGGTGCCCGGGTCAACCACCTCTGCGACGCGGGCCCGTAACCCTGGATCCGCGAACACCCCTTTTTTCGTGTTCAAATGCAGGTAGGTACTACGGGGGATAGGAACAAAATCGGTTTTCACATCATCGCCCAACCCAGCCACCTGCGAAATGGGAATACCCTGGGTAAGCGATACCTCACCGGATTGGATAGCCCGAGCCCGAGCTGAACCATCCTCGTTGAACGTAGTGGTCACCCCATCAAGCTGCGGTTTACCACCCCAATAGTCGGCAAACGCCTCAGTTTTCACCTCATCACCGGTTACCGAAGTCACCTTAAACGGACCGGTGCCGGTACCTGCAAGAGACGGATTATCCCCCTCGTAGGCGGACTCGGCCAGGATCACCGTCCCCGAATCGGCGAAACGCTGCGGCAGAATCGGATCATCCTTATCTGAAGCGACCTCCACCTCCAAGTCACTTTTCTCCGTCACGGTCAAGTTCGCCTTACCCAATCCCTTGGGCCGGGATGCCGCCTCCAGTGCCTTCGTGATCGAATTCGCCACTGTCTTCGCCGTAAGCTCCGTACCATCGTGGAACTTCACCCCCTCACGCAGCTTAAACACCACGGTTTTTGTGTCAGGGGTTTCCCACGACTCGGCCAACCCAGGCGCCGGCTTCCCCTCCGAATCCAAGGTGACAAGCGTTTCTGCGATACCCAGACGGGTGTTCAAAAGCGCATCATCAGAAAACGGGGACAGCGATGCAACCGGCTTGAACGGCCACGACACTTTGATGTTATTGCCAGCCACGGAATTATCCTCAGTGAAGCAAGCGGTGAGCGGTAGCGTGCACATGACGGCCGCCGTGAGCGCTATGATCCGACGATTCACAGACAAAAACATGAATACTCCTTACGATGTAGTGATAGCTGCGGCGAAATCAGTCGGCCACTGATTCCACCAATGCTTTACGACGCCTCGTCGCAATGACCGCAATTTTCGGCAATGCGACCGTAGACAACAATAATGCCGCGGTGAGCAGCAACCATGGGACAGTTGCTGATGGTTGTGGGATCTTCGCCCAATCCTCCAACCTGCCCAACACCAGGGAACTAATGAGCACCGCCAACCCGCCAAACGAGTTGAGAAACCCAAAATAGGTGCCCACATGCTTCTCCGCGGCAATAATCCCCACCAAATCCCGGGCAATGGGCAGGGCAATCATCTGCCCCACGTGCAAGAAAACCAACATCATGAGCGCCGGGATAAGCGCCCCAATTCCCGAAAACGGCGGGAATGGAGCTGCCATTGCCACAATGGCGAAACATAAAGCCATGGCCCCAAACCCCACCATGAGCGAGGTGGCAGCAGAACGCCGCTGCGCCCAGGCGGCAAGCGGCATTTGCAGCGTCAACACCAAAACGCTGGCGAAGACGAACATCCACCCCAAGGCGGACTGGGAGTCGGTGGCCCGCTCCAACTCGATGGGGAGCAGCAGATACTGCTGGTTATAGGTCACCAACCCCGTGCTATAAAACAAGGCAAATACCAGAAACAGCGGGTTACGCAAAACCGTGGTGAGGCTGGCCAAGAGCGGTTCACCAGCGGGCGTATCCACGGCGGGGATAATAATCGCGTGGCTGATAAGCAGAATCCCAAAAATCCCGGCCGCGATGAAACACATGACATCGAAACCACTGCTTAATAGTAAAGCACCCAACACCGGGCCGATGAGTGCTCCGATGCGCAAAAACAAGGCGTCGAGGGCAAATAAATCAGACCGGGTAATAATGCCTTCATCCTCCGCCTCCCGGCCGGCAACCGCGAACGATGCTTCGGCGGCGGGGGAGAAGAGCGCCGCGGCGAACCCAATGAGGATAACCGCAACCATGAGCTGCATCGTGGTGTGTGACAGGCCGGCAGCGACGAAACCAATAATGCGGATGGTGATACCAATCAGCAGGATTCTTTTCACCCCAAACCTATCGGTCAGTGCCCCACCCAGGAAAAACAGCCCCTGCTGACTGAATGTGCGTAGTCCCAACACCAAACCAATCATGGTGCCGGTGGCGGCCAATGACTCCGACATATATGTGGCTAAAAACGGCACCACCAGGTAAAAACCAATGTTGAACATCATTTCAGTGAACAACAGCAGTCGCACTGCCAGGGGGAGGCGGCGAAAACCGCGAAGCTGGGCGGTGAGTGCTGACCGACTGATACGAGTTTGAGAAGTCACAGTAGGATCCTTCAATCAAGGCATTGAGGATGCGTGAAGCAACTCGAAGGCGTCGATAAGCTTCGCGCGCGCCGGGCTGGCATCGGTGCGGTCCCACAGCTCAGAGCTGTCAATATCCTCCACAATGCCGCCATCAGCCATAATGATGCAGCGGTCGCTGAGCTTTTCAGCGGCGGGAAGATCGTGGGACACCAAAATAGTGGTCATGCCAGGGGCCTGAAACAGTTCAATGACCAGCTCTCGTGCCGTATGGTCTAAGGCGCTTAGTGCCTCGTCGGCGTACACAACAATGGGTTCGGCGATAAGTGCCCGGGCAATGCCGACGCGTTGCCGTTGCCCACCCGATAGTTCCCGGGGGAATCTGCTGGCAGCATCCGCAGGCAGATCAAGTTTGCGCAATAATTCCGGGATTCGTGCCGTCGCGGCAGCCACATCGCCGTTGGCGATAGCGACCGGCTCGGTGATAATGTCGCCTACCCGCATGGCAGGGTTGAGGCTCGCATCAAGATCCTGCGGCACATAGGCGAATTCACCAACCGGTGGGGCGATAACATCACCAGAGGTGGGGGTGAGCCAGCCGCACATGAGCCGCATCAGCGTGGTTTTCCCCGCCCCGGAGGCTCCCAGTAGAGCTACCTTCTCGCCGGTATGAATGGTGATAGTGCAGGGTTTCAAATAGGGGGATACTGCGGCATTTTTAAGAATAATCATCCCAGTTCTTTCGGAAAATCGCGGTGGCAGCGGTAGTGGAGTGAGCTGCGGTCGGGTCAGTGTTTGGGTTGGCGGGCTTTAAGGTAATGACATCTGGGCACAAGGCTTTGGCCGCGCCAAGATCGTGAGAAATAAACACAATGGACATGCCATCACGGGAATCTTCGACCAGTTTCCGTAGCGTGTGCACGACTTCCGCGGTGGCGATTGGATCCAGCGCGGACGTGACCTCGTCGCACAGCAACAGCTGCGGCCGAGCCCCCAGCGCAAACGCAATCGCGGCTCGCTGCCGCTGTCCCCCAGAAAGCTCCAACGGGTAGCGGGAAAATAACTCCGGTGTCAGCGATACCTGGGCTAACAGCTCATGGGCGTTTTTGATACTGCCGGCGGTGAGCGCCACCTGCTTATCGACGCGCTGAAGTGGGTTCAAAGCCCCAAAGGAATCCTGGCTGATAACCCCCACCTTGCCCCGGCGCTCTACCGTGCCCACACAATGGAGCGTTTCGACTGGGATATCGCCAATGGCGTGGGTGAGGGTGGTTTTCCCGGACCCGGACGGGCCAATGACCGCGGTCAACGTGCCAGGATTGATGGTGAGCTCTGGCACAATCACCGCGGTGGTCTCACCATATTTCAACTCAACATCGTGGAAATGACACAATGGAGCAGCGGCAGTGGGGGCGCTAATGATTCTCTCCTTACCGGTTATATGGTGATAAACAGGGACAAAGATCAGTTAATGAAAATAGGCTCGTCTATGACGAACATGACCTTATTGAATATGTTTCCGGTTTTCAAGTGTCGTATTTTGTCGGCAGAACCAATTTGTTGTGGCGGCAGGCGAACGCAAAATTGTACGAATCGGGTCGGGGTTCGCCTGTTTTCACTGTTAAAAATGGTCAAAACCACCGCTTTTAGCACACCAATTCGAGGGGATAATGCGGGTGTGATGTATTGCTACTGCCTGCCCCAATACCAATAAGGTGACCTAAATCATAAAGATCTCTGAGAGGTGAGACGAGTTCCAGTACCCTGGGGTTGTAATTTCGGCGAGAACACAAATAACCTCAAGAGAAACACATGACACAACAAAACTATCCCGCAATGATGGTCACCGGCCTCTACAAAAAATTTGGGGACAAAATAGCCGTCAACAACCTCAACCTCACCGTTCCCCGCGGCAGCATCTTTGGTATTGTCGGCCCCAATGGTGCAGGTAAAACCACCATGCTCAACATGGCCACCGGGCTTCTGCGCCCCGACGCCGGCCAGGCAATAATCTGCGGTTTTGACATGTGGCATGACCCCATCCCCGCCAAAGCCGCCATGGGGCTGCTTGCCGACGGCCTCCCGGTCTTCGATCGCCTCACCGGGGAAGAATATCTTCAATACCTTGGTGCCCTCCGTGGCATCCCCGAAGCCGATCTTGCTCCCCGCATTAACGAACTTCTCCACGCGCTCGGCCTGGAAGAAGCCACCGACAAATACATTGCTGACTACTCCGCGGGCATGACGAAAAAAATCCTGCTCGCCGGCGCTCTTATCCACAACCCTGACGTGCTCATTCTCGACGAACCCCTCGAAGCTGTTGACCCGGTCTCCAGCCGCGTCATCCAACAAATCCTCCGCGCCTACGCCGCGGCGGGCGGAACCGTTATTTTAAGCTCCCACGTCATGGAACTTGTCGAAGGTTTATGTGATCGGGTGGCCATTATCCACCACGGTACTGTGCGGCTGGAAGGGGATGTGAAAGAACTCGCCGCCCAAACCTCGCTCACCGATCTGTTCGTTTCCATTGTAGGCGGTGGTGAACTCACCGAAGGCCAATTGCAATGGTTGCAGCACAACCAACCCGAACAACCCCTTGGGCAACCATACTCACCAGGGCAGTCGGACCAGCGTGGCATGCGGCCCGAGCAACCCAACCAGCCAGAACAATTCGGGCGGCAAGAACCATCCCAACCAGCCCCCGCCGCTGCCCCCATGGGTGAGCTGGATGATCTGGGATCGGAACCAACGGAACAATTCGACGTCAGCGCACTCCGTAGCGTCGAACCACCACGAACCAGCCCACCCTACCCCCTGCGGATGCCCCGAAACACCCCACCCGCCAATACCGCGGCCAATAAACCCACCACACCGTCTACACAATCAGAGGCCTATCCGCCCACCTCACCACCTTCACCTCCACGGGCCGGGCAGCAACCATACAGCCCGCCACCCCAAGCGGAGCAACCAGGGACAAAACAACCAGGACGTACCATCCCCACGCCTTCGGGGTACCCCTACTCGTCACCACCCGACCCGCAACCAAACCCGCGCCAAAATTATCCCAATCCACCCCAATACGGGCAACAACCACAACCCTATTCCACCAACCCCACACCGACAGGAACCTGGTCCGGAACGGGGACAGGGGCTGGAACTGGAGCCGGGCAATCTTACCCCGACCAGCCCTACTCTGGGAACCCCTACACCGACCAATTCCAACAAATCAACTCCTACCCGCCTGCCGCGGAAACCCCGGACCCTACTCCAACCCAACAACCCTACTTGGGGCACCATAGGCAACCCCCACAGAACCAGCCACCACAATCGCCGAAACCTGCGCAACCGGAATCATTGGAGCACGAAAAACCAGAAGACAACCAAGGCAACCAAACCAACCAGCAGCAACCCCGCTTCAATAACCCCTACTCCAACGGCCCAGAAACCTGGCGGTGACCCACCATGACAAACCCCATGCCATCAACCCCACCACCATCACCAACACCACCAGCCCCTGCCCCCATGCCAGCCCCTGTCCCAAGTAGAACGGAACACCGGCGGGTATGGGA
>CAUVMZ010000088.1:0-11638 GCA_963552855.1 uncultured Corynebacterium sp.
TTGGTAACAAAATAGGTGGACTAATTTATATCCCTGTTATAAAGTTTAGGCATTTAGTTGGCTCTTTGCTGTGAACCACTACAAAACCTAAGAGCAAGAAGTTTCACGAGAAGTGAATTATCTGACCTGAATCATAGGAGAAGCATGAAGTTCATGACACGCGCGATAAAGAAGGTGGCGGCGGCTGTCACCGCAGTTGCCGCTGCTTCCGTTCTGGCGGTGGCGGGCCAGGGCGTAGCTACTGCTGGTCCACGGGACTGGTTGCGTCCTGACGCCACTGGGGCTTGTGAATGGGATGGGGTTGGCTTCTGGGTTCAGCGTTGTGACGTGTTTTCCCCAGCCATGAACCGGAACATCACCGTGCAAATTCAACCGGCACAACGAGGCGGTAACGCTGGGTTCTATCTGCTTGACGGTGCTCGCGCCACCGAACGAGCAAATGCCTGGACCACCGACTCCAATGCCCCGGAGCTCTACGCTAACCACAACATCACCCTGGTGATGCCTGTTGGTGGCCAGGGCACTTTCTACCAGGACTGGCTGCGGCCCGCTAACTATACCGGCGACGGCCCGCTGTTCAAGTGGGAAACCTTCCTTACCAAGGAACTCCCGGCTTACCTGGAGGGCAACTTCGGTGTTGCCAGGAATAACAACTCCATCGCTGGTCTGTCCATGGGCGGCACCGCCGCCCTGAACCTGGCAGCCCGCAACCCGGACATGTTCAAGCAGACCATGAGCTGGTCCGGCTACCTCACCATGTCCGGCCCGGGCATGAGCACCCTGGTGCGTCTGGCCATGCTGGACCTGGGTGGCTTCAACGTCAATAACATGTACGGTTCGATGTTCAACCCGAACCGCTACGAGAACGACCCCTTCTGGAACATGGGTGCCCTCAAGGGTAAGGACGTGTATGTTTCCGCAGCCAGCGGTTTCTGGAGCGCTGACGACATCATGCGCTACGAAGTGAAGGACCGGATCACCGGCTCCATCCTGGAGGCATTCAGCCTGTACACCACCACGCTGTGGGAGGCCAAGGCGCGCGCCCAGGGCGTGAATGTGACCGTCAACTATCCGGCAGCAGGCATTCACAACTGGTTGCAGTGGACCTACCAGTTGAACCTCACCAAGAACCGCGTGCTTGACGTCATGCAAGCTTGGTAATCCACACATAACGGAAAGAAGTCACCGGGGTATCGCAATTGTTGGGACTGCGATGCCCCGGTAGCATTTTGTCGGTTTACCGGTGCGCCGCGCCGCGAGGCACCATGTCGCACCTAAACTTGGCAGGTAACATTTGTGAGCTTTTCGACGAATATTCCTGTGAGGCCGACAGACCGTTACAATCGCCAGGGCAGGGGAATCCCCGGTGAATCAGCTCAGTACTAAAAACTTGAAGGATTGAACATAATGCGTGTAACTCAACGTCGTTCCTACCAAATAGCCGCCCTTCCGGTGGCCATTGGTTTGGGAGTCTCCCTGCTATTTCCTCCCGCTGCGGTGGCGCAATCAACCACTAGCGCGAAGCCAACTAGCACGAGCACTAGCAAATCCCGTAGCAGTAATTCGTCAAGCTCGGGAAGCCTGGGGAGCTCCCTGAATGGCTTGACTGACTACCTTGACACCAATGCGGTGGAACGCACTCCTATTCGTGTGGACGAGCGGCCCCAAATCAATGGCCTGCCCGATGGGGTGTCGGTGGAGCGTGTCAAGTGGATTACCGATAGGCGCATCGAACTGCAAATTAAGTCCAAGGTCATGCCGAAAGACGTGGTTAAGGTGCAAATGCTATTGGCCCGCGATTGGCATTCCCAGCCGAATCGGAAATTCCCCGAGGTGTGGGCACTCGACGGGTTGCGGGCCACCGACATTGAGAGCGGCTGGACCAGCGAAACCAACATTGAACAACTGTTCGCCGACAAGAACGTCAATGTGATCTTGCCCGTTGGTGGCGAATCCTCCTTCTACTCCGACTGGCAGTCCGAAGACAACGGCAAGCACTACATGTGGGAGTCCTTCCTGCTCAATGAGCTTATTCCCGTGCTGAAGAACGGCTATCGGGCCAACGGCGACCGGGCTATCTTCGGCCTGTCCATGGGTGGCACCGCCGCCATGAACCTGGCGGAACGTAATCCCGACCTGTTTAAGTTTGTGGGCTCCTTCTCCGGGTATTTGGATACCACCAGCCCCGGCATGCCCGATGCTATCCGCACTGCTCAACAGGACGCCGGTGGTTACCACAGCGAGGCCATGTGGGGGCCGGACGGCTCCCAACAGTGGATTGACCACGATCCCAAGCTGGGCATTAAGGCGTTGAAGGGGATGAAGGTGTATGTGTCGGCCGGCTCCGGCCGGGACGATTTTGGCCAGCCGGGCTCCGTCGCAAAGCATCCGGCGAACGCCGCCGGCATTGGGCTGGAAGTCATTTCGCGCATGACCACCCAAACCTTTGTCGACTTCGCCCGCCGGGACGGGGTGGAAGTCACCTCGGTATTCCGGCCCTCTGGCGTGCACGACTGGCCCTACTGGCAGTTTGAGATGGGGCAGGCCTGGCCGCACATCGCCGGGGCCCTTAACCTGTCGCAATCCGACCGCGGCGCCGACTGCACCCCCGTCGGGGCCATCGCCGAAGCCACCAAGGGCGGCGTCATCGGCAACTGCGTGAACAACGAATACGACGTGGCCGGCGGCAAAGGCCAGGACTTCACCAACGGCCGCGCCTTCTGGTCCCCGAACACTGGTGCCCAGGCCCTCTACGGCCGCATCGGCACCGTGTACACCGAGCTTGGTGGCCCCGGCTCCTGGCTGGGATTCCCCACCTCCACGGAACGCGGGCTCGCTAACGGTGGCCGGTTCGTCACCTTCGAACATGGCAATATCTACTGGACCCTGCAAACCGACGCCATTGCCGTACCCACCGACATCGTGAACAAGTGGGGCGACCTCAAGTGGGAGAACGGTGACCTGGGTTACCCGGTGGCCGAAGCCACCGAACACAACGGTGGCCTGGTGCAGAAGTTCCAAAACGGCTACGTCACCCGTAACCCCAAGGGCACCAATAACTGGGTGCGGGGCGCCATTGCCGCCAAGTACGGTGAGCTGCAAACCGCCAAGTCCAAACTGGGCTACCCCACCTCCGATGAGAAATCCATCAACGGTGGCGCCTTCCAAGAGTTCGAAAACGGCAACATTTACTGGTCCCCCGCCACCGGCGCTCACGTTATCTACTACGGCGACATTTATAAGGCTTGGGGCGAAAAGGGCTACGAGCAGGGTGAATACGGCTACCCCACCTCCGATCAGGAGTCTGCTAGCGGTTCCATCACCTTCCAGGGTGGTAAAATGAGTCAATCCAATGGCAAAGTCCGCGAGGAGCGAAATTAGTGAAACGCCTGTTAGCGACAGGAATTCTTACCCTGTCCGTCATAACCGCTGGTGCCAGCCTCAGCGCCTGCGGTAGTTCCACCGTGAGCGATGATGCTACGGCATCCGCGTCCAAAGCCCCCATCGCGCCCCTGAAGGGCTCCGGTGGTTCGGGTGCAACTTCAGGTGCGGCCGGGGCCTCCGATGGCGCTGGTGCCGGTGCTAGTGGGGCTAACGGGGCTGGTGGCTCCGGTGGTGCCGGCGAGAGCGGTAACGCCGCCCCGCCGGCTGATGGGCCAGCCCAAGAAGTATCGTCCATTCCCACGCCAGCTCAACAGTTGAGCGATGCGGATAAGACCTACTTCGACGCCCTCACGGCTGGTGGTATTAAGGTGGAAGGCGCCGAAAACCAAATGATCGGCGCCGCCCAGGTTGTGTGCCAAAACCAATTCCCGCAGGCTGTGCAGGCAGTCGGTGGGCAATTGGTGGAGCAGAAGCGTACCTCGCTGTCGCCCGAAGAAGCCGTTTCCCTGATTGAAACGTCGGCACGCAAGGCATATTGCTCTTAACGCCGATCCAAGGAAGTTCATGAAGAAAGTTCTCACCGTTCTTGCCGCGCTTGTGGTGATTGTTGTGGTTGCTGCAGGTGCGCAGCAATGGTTGAGTCAAACCAACAACGGGGGCCCGGTTGGCCCGCCCGAGACCTCCGAAGCAACCATGGTGACCCAACCCGAGCACTGTCCCCGGGTTGAGGTGCTTGTTGCGCCCGGCACGTGGGAATCCTCCAAGACTGATGATCCGTTCAACCCCACGGCGAATCCCAATTCGTTCATGTTGAACATTTCCCGGCCGTTGCAGGAAACCTATCCTGCCCACGAGGTGAAGGTGTGGACCCTGCCGTACACGGCGCAGTTCAAGAACATTAACTCCCAAAACGAGATGCCGTACGACGAATCTCGGGAGGAAGGCATCGCCACCATGGAGACCGAAATGCGGGACGTGTTCCGGGAATGCCCCCTCACCGACTACATTCTCACCGGGTTCTCCCAGGGTGCGGTCATTGCCGGGGACATTGCCAATAAGATCGGCACCGGTACCGGGGTGGTTCCAGCGGAGCGGATCCGGGGCGTGGCATTGATCGCCGACGGCCGGCGGGAACCCAACGTGGGCCAGCATGTGGGCAACCCGGTCGGTGGTGTGGGTGCGGAAATCGCCCTGCAGCCCCTCAACCTGCTGGTGCAGCCCGTCGTGCCTGGCGCCACCATGCGGGGTCCCCGGCAGGGCGGCTTCGGCGCCCTGAACGATCGTACGTTCGAAATTTGCGCCCCGAACGATGCCATTTGTGACGCCCCCCGGGAGATCGGCAATGCCCTGGGCCGGGCCACCGAAATGGTGCAGGCCAATGGGGTGCACTCGGTGTACGCCACCAACCCCTATGTGATTCCCGACACCACCGCGAATCAGTGGGTTGTGGAATGGGCAAAGGGGCTCATTAACCGGTAACGATAATGTTTCGGCGCCCGTCGAGGTGTTCGTCCCACCGCTCGTAGTAGGCGGTGATGGCGAGCACCTCGCCCCAGTTGAGGGTTCCTCGCTTTTCGACGCGCCGTCGGTGCTCAACCTCGTCCGGGAGCACGCATTCGAATTGGATGAGCCTCGCCCGATGTTGTTCGGCCAGGTCCCGGAATATGGCCCGGGTGTGGTGCATGGGGTTGACCGCATCAATGATCACGGTGCGGCCCAGCTCTAGGTTGTCGCCCGCCAGGTGGGCGATGGCCTGGTAGCCGTAGTCCTTGAGGTCGTTGTTGTCGGCCATGCGGATGAAGGGTGCCTCCAGGGTGTCGAGGCGGAGGTAGACGGCGCGGAGCGCGTCGGCAAGCAATCGTGCCTGGGTGGTTTTGCCCACGCCTGGTAGACCGGCGAAAACGATGAGTCTGCTCATGCCCCAAGTCTAGGTTGGAATTTGCTGTCAATTTGGGAGAATGAGAGTTCATTTTGCTCTGCAAGTAATACACTGGTGGCTGGTTACGATGGAGTAACCAGAAGCGCAATTTCAATCGGTTTTATCGAGGAGACACATGGATTTACATGCGATTATCGGCCAGTTCTTCAACGAGAAAGGTGAGATCACCCTCCAGCCTGAGGTGACGCTCGCCGGCATGTGCGAAGTCCTTTACCAGACGGAGAAGGCGGCTGGCACCACTGGTCGAAAGACCTTGCGATTCTGGGATTTCTCGCAGTCCCGCGATGGGGAAATCGTGGAATACTCCCGTGACCAGATCAATACCCGCATTAAGGCTGTTGCAGCTAGGTTGCAGCAGGTGGGCACCATTGGCGACCGGGTGGCCATCCTTGCCAATAACTCCCCCGAATATGTGTTCGCAATGTTGGGGGCCATGTATGCCGGCATGGTGCCGGTGCCGCTGTACGACCCCAATGAGCCCGGCCATGCCGACCACCTCAAGGCGGTGATTTCGGACTCCGCCCCCAAGGCTGTGCTCACCAACGCCCGGTCCGCCGGTGCGGTGCGGACGTTCTTCGCCGACATTCCCGGCCGGGAGCGGCCCCGCGTGCTGTCGGTGGATTCCCTGCCGGATTCCCTGGCAGAAAGCTTTACCAACCCCCTGGAAAACCCGGCCGCTCAGCAATTCCTGGCCGCCAGCGGCAAGCTGCCGGTGGACTTGACCGCCTTCCTGCAATACACTTCCGGCTCCACCCGGGTGCCGGCCGGCGTGGTGTTGACCAACCGGTCCATTCTCACCAACGTGCTGCAGATTTTCACCGCCGCCCAGTTGAAGATCCCCCTCCGGCTGGTCACCTGGCTGCCGCTGCACCACGACATGGGCATTGTCCTGGCCACCTTTGTGACCATTCTCGGCCTGAACATGGACCTGATGTCGCCCCGCGACTTCATCCAGCAGCCCGCCCGGTGGGTGAACCAGCTGCACGCGGAGCATGAGGGCGAAAACGTGTATTCGGTTATTCCGAACTTTGCCATGGATTTGGCCATGCGCTACGGGCTGCCGGCCGCCCGCCCGGATTTGGATCTGTCCCAGGTGGATGGCCTGATTTTGGGTTCTGAGCCGGTGACCGAAAAGTCCATGGAGGCCTTCATTTCGGCGTTTGCGGAGCATGGGTTGAATCGGGCTGCGGTGCGTCCCTCCTATGGCCTGGCCGAGGCGTCGCTGCTGGTCACGACGCCGCAAACCCCGAATCGTCCCCTGATTAACTATTTTGATCGGGAGGCGCTGTCCGAGGGCCGCGGCGTGGTGGTTGCGCGCAATGAGGATTCGGTGTCGTTTGCCTCCAACGGCCAGGTGGTGCGTCCGCAACTTCTTGCGATTGTTGACCCCGAAACCCGCGCCGAGGTCCCCGACGGTACCGTGGGTGAGCTGTGGTGTTATGGCGCTAACATTGCCGCCGGCTACCTGAACCGCCCCGAGGAAACCGAAGAGACGTTCCATAACACCCTGGTGACCCCGTTGGCGGAGAATTCCCGGGCCACCGGCGCGCCTGTCGACGCCCAATGGTTGGCCACCGGCGACCTGGCCGTCATCGTCGACAACGAGGTCTACATCACCGGCCGGCTCAAGGACCTCATCATCATTGCCGGCCGTAACCACTATCCGCAGGACATTGAGTACACGGTTGCTCACGCCTCGGCCCAAATCCGGCCGGCCGCCGTCGCGGCCTTCGCTGTTGAGGGCGATGATGTGGAACAGCTCATCATCCTTGCGGAGCGTGACCTGGACAAGGTTGAGGCCGATGACGCTGATGCTATCGCCGACATCCGTGCCGCCGTCACGGAAGCCCACGGCGTGGTCCCTGCCGACATCCGTATCACCGCCCCGGACACCATCATCCGTTCTTCCGCCGGTAAGATTGCTCGCCGGGTGAACAAGAAGCACTATCAGGAGGCTGCCGCCGACTAGCGAAAGCTTTTCCTCCCTGAGGCTGGGTGGGCCTGATGGGCCTGGCTTGTGTTTGGCCAATGTTGCCAACGTTGCGAGCGAGCCAGGCCCTTTTCCATGCCTGAGTGCCTGGCGCCGGGGGCTCCGGGGGTGGTTTGTGATTGTGGTTTGTGTGGTTGGTCCGCTGGCTCGCTGGTCTACTGGTCCGCGTCAGCCCGTCAACCCGTCAGCCCGTTAGCCCGTCAGCCCGTTAGCTGGGTTTTGCCCTGTTTGGGCCCTGATCTGGCCTGTTTTCGGGGAAAACCCAGCTAACGCCGGCTGGGGGGCGTAGGGAGAAGGGCAAAACGAAGGTGCTAGGGTTGGCATCCTGCTGGGCTTGGCCACCATCGCTGATATTGGTCTAGGAGGTCTGGTGGGATCGTGGCCTGTGGTCCTCCGTGGTCCATTAGTCCGTTAGCTGGGTTTTGCCCTGTTTGGGCCCTGATCTGGCCTGTTTTCGGGGAAACCCCAGCTAACGCTGGTGCCGGCGGTCGTAGAGGCGGTCACTGTTGGTTGCAGCTGACCGAAGCCGGTCACTTAGCAGGTGTTTGGCAGGCACAGGTGTGCACCGACAGGCGCTTCATGGTGGGAGTTAAGGTCCCAACTCTCCCTGATTCCCCGATTTCCCCTTAGAAAGCACGGCAAACCCCCGGCCTGGCTCATGCCAACCCCCTTCAATCCTTCCCCGAAACCCCTCGGTTACCTTCGGCTCATCCGCTCCTCACGCAATTGCCACCAGGGAGGCGCCACACTCAGGTTGACCAGCCGGTGTTGGTGAGGGAGCTGGTCATAGTGGATGTGGGTGGTGAGATTGTTAATGTGGTTAATGAGCGCCGGCCCAATTTGGGACGGTGCGACCCGAAGAAAATAATATCCGTGCTTGGCAATACTTTGTTCGCGCGCAATTTGTTTTGCATATGTTTCCGCGCGTTGTTCGGGTGTGCCTTGGTATTTGATGGCGCCGTCAATTTCAATGATGAGCCAATTATTGACGAGTAGATCCGCTCGATAGCACGTCGTAAAGCTTGGGTTTTTGCTAGGAACGCTAAAAAGCGCCTGCGCGTTCACGGTCAGCTTGGGTAGCGCGCACGTGATGGCGTACCGCGCGTAAGTTTCCTGCACCGAATCAATCCCATAGAGTGCCTGGGTGAGTACTTTGCAAGCTTTGCGCGTGCCCCAACGTCCGTGGTGACGGTTCAGGTGCGCCCAAAACTTTTCTTTGCGACGCCCGAATCGGCGGATCGCGGCCTCCAGGAAAGCCAACCCCTCCACCTCGCCATTCATGGCACAAATATCTGCGAATGTACGTTCGATAGTGGTGACTCTGGTGCCATTAATTTCGGTGATGTCTTCTTCCGGTAAATCCGCGTACCGATAGTGAACAATGGTTGGCCATTGGGATCTAGAAGGAGGTTTCCGCTGCTCCTGCGGGGTGACGTCCACCAGGGAGCGGTGCGACGCATTGAGGATGGGGATCTTGTGAATCACCGCAGCCGCCATCCCACTGATGACCCCTTTCCGGAGGGATCTACCCACCGCTTCGACATTTGTTTCGAATCTCCGATAGGCTGGCGCCCGCCGGTAGGCCTGTCGATCAACCCACCAGAATCCGGCCAGTCGCATGTAGGTATTGGTGAATTCGGGGGTGAGTTTTGCGGGCCGGTGCACCAGCTCCAGTGTTCCAGACCCTTCTGATGGTGGCATCATTTCTACTATTTCTCCTGGTGAGAGGTACTTTCTCTTTTAGCTTTACCCTGGTATTGCATGTATTGCAATGTGATGTTCGCCATTTACCCCCACTTGTTTTTCGATGGGTTGTCTGACCTTTTTCATGGCCTTTGTTAGCTGCCTTATTCCCTTCGGGTGCTACCTGTGGTCGGGGTGATTGTGGTTCCGGGGTGGGTAACGGGGGAGGTCGGTTGGGGGTGGGTAGGGAGTGGCGAGTGGTGCAGAGTGTCATTGTTGGCGCGCGCCACGTTAGCTGGGGTTCCCGCCAAAATGGTCCGAGATCGGGCTGATTCAGATGGTTTCCCAGCTAACGCAGCTGCTGTGGCTGCTGGGGTTGCTGTAGCTGGGAGGGACGGCGGGCCCGCCGGGGTGAATGCGTGGTTGCCGCGCTAGGGGAGCGAGTGTAGTGAGCGGTGGTCGTGGTTGTGGTGAAATGGTGTGCCGATCATTTAGCCGTTTAGCTTGGTTTCCCTGGGATTAGGGTGTTTTTGGGCCGGTTTTGGGGAGAAACCCAGCTAACGTAACGGGCAGAGGTCGGTGGTGGTCGGTGGTGGGGTGGGTAAGAGGAGGGGGAGGATGTAGGCGGGTCAGTGGGCAGGCGGGCCGGCGGCGGTGAGGGCTGCGGAGCCACCAGCAAAGGCCGCCGGGGGAGGGGGTTGGGGGTCTGGGGGTTGGAGAATTTACCCCCTTGAGGTCACCCCCTTGAGGCGTCGAAAAGCTAGGATCAGTAAACATGCAGCCTCTCAACATTTTGGTTGTAGCCCCAGGTAAGCGCTAATGTTGCTCAGTGTTACGTTTACGTGGAGTGAACGAGAGTCGATAGGCGGGTTTGAAACATCTAGTATGTTTCACTCGATATAAAATTATACGAATTGTGATTTTTGGGATTAGCTTTCAAGCGCGAGTGAAGGATTACGTTGACTGATCGAAAGACGACACAGGAGCAGCCAGTCGGCGCCATGACCGTAGAACAATTACGCGAATGGCTTCGGCAATGGGTTATAAAAACCACCGGTTTGCCCGCCGAAGAGATTACCGATGACAAGCCAATGCAATCCTTTGGGCTATCCTCACGCGACGTGGTGATCCTCTCCGGGGAGTTAGAAAACCTGCTGGACAAGCAGCTCGATGCGACCATCGCCTACCAATATCCCACCATTCAGGCGCTCGCCCAGCAGCTCCTTAGCGGCGGTCCAGGCCTGGGTGCAGGAGTGCAGGGTGAACGCGCTGGTAGCCGCACTGCCCAAGTTGTTAGTGCCGCCACCGACCCTAGCGTTCACGACATTGCCGTGGTGGGCATGGCCGCCCGCTACCCGGGTGCCCCCAACCTTACCGAAATGTGGCGACTCCTCGTTGAAGGCAGGGATGGTATTGGCCCGCTGCCCATTGGTCGCTGGTCGGAATACGCCAACGATCCCGTCATGAGCCGCCGCATGGAGGAAGTCAACCTCACCGGCGGCTACCTGGAGGACATTTCCGCGTTTGACGCCGAATTTTTTGGCCTCTCACCACTGGAAACCGTGAACGTTGACCCCCAGCAGCGCCTGGTGTTGGAACTCACCTGGGAGGCCCTGGAGAACGCGCGGATTCCCGCTAATACCCTGCGTGGTAAGCCGGTCGGCGTGTATGTGGGTTCCTCTAATAATGATTACGGCATGCTCATTACCGCCGATCCCGCCGAGGCACACCCCTACGCCCTGACCGGCACCGCCAGCTCCATCATCGCTAACCGCGTGTCCTACGTGTACGATTTCCGCGGTCCCTCCATCAGCGTGGACACCGCCTGCTCCTCCTCCCTGGTCTCTGTGCACCAGGCTGTGCGCGATTTACGCGAACATAATGCCGATGTGGCGCTTGCCGGCGGCGTGAATATTTTGGCCGCCCCGTGGGTTTCTACCGCCTTTGGTGAGCTCGGCGTGTTTAGCCCCACCGGCAAGATTCACGCGTTTTCCGACGATGCTGACGGTTTTGTCCGCTCCGACGGTGCCGGCATGCTCGTGCTGAAGCGGGTTTCTGACGCGCTTGCCGACGGCGATACGATCCTGGCCGTCATCAAGGGATCCGCCATCAATTCGGACGGGCATTCGAATGGGCTCACCGCCCCCAACCCGGAAGCCCAAGTGGATGTGCTGCAACGCGCCTACGCCGACGCCGGCGTGGACCCATCCCAGGTCGACTACGTAGAAGCCCACGGAACCGGTACTATTCTGGGCGACCCCATCGAGGCCACCGCCCTGGGTGCGGTTTTGGGCGCCAACCGCACCCAGGCCACCCCCACCCTGCTTGGCTCCGCGAAGACCAATTTCGGCCACACTGAATCCGCCGCGGGTGCGGCTGGCCTCATCAAGGTGGTGCTGGCCATGCAACACAATGTGCTGCCGCCCTCTCTGAATTTCACGGAACCCAACCGCTATATCAACTTCGACGCCGAACACCTGGAGGTGGTGGCCGACCCCCGCGAATGGCCCGAATACTCCGGCACGAAACTCGCCGGTGTGAGCGGCTTCGGCTTCGGTGGCACCAACGCTCACGTGGTGCTCAGCGACTTCAACCCCGCCGACTATGGCCCCGAGGCGCAACCCGCCCCCGCCGAGCCCGCC
>CAUVMZ010000089.1:0-11566 GCA_963552855.1 uncultured Corynebacterium sp.
CACGAACGCACCGAAGGGGACGAGCTTGGTGACCTTGCCGGGAACGACCTGGCCGGCGCCGAGGTTGCCCTGCCGGTGTCCGGCCTGCTGCCGTCCCGGCGCGCCCACCTGGCCACCACTCTCGCTGATTTCGTCGCCACGCTTGATGACGCCGACCTGCCGGCATTGGCCCGCTCCGTCACCCGCCGCAATCACGCCCGTTCCCGGGCGGTCGTCCTGGCCGACACGGTGGCGGAGGCCACCAAACGGCTCCGCTATGTGGCCGACGGGAAGGTCGTCCAGGGTGTGGCCCTTGCCGACTCGCCGGCCCCCACCGGCCCGGTGTTTGTGTATTCCGGTTTCGGGTCGCAGCACCGCAAAATGGTCAAGGACCTGTTCGCCCACGCCCCCTTCTTCCGGGATCGGCTCACCGAACTTGACCGCATTGTCGATTTCGAATCCGGCTGGTCGATCCGGGACATCATCCTTGATGACGAACAAACGTACGACACGGAAACCGCCCAGGTAGCCATCACCGCCATCCAGATCGCCCTCACCGACTACCTCGCCACCCTGGGCGCCACCCCGGCGGCCGTGGTGGGCATGTCCATGGGTGAGATTGCCGCCGCCTACGCCGCCGGTGGCCTCAGTGCCGAGGACGCCATGCTTATTGCTTGCCACCGGTCCCGGCTCATGGGGGAGGGGGAAAAGTCCCTGCCCGAGGACCAGCTGGGCGCCATGGCGGTGGTGGAGTTTTCGGTGGAGCAGCTCGACAATTTCATTGCCGAAAACCCCGACTTTGCCGGCATTGAGCCCGCCGTTTACGCAGGTCCGGGCATGACCACCGTTGGTGGCCCCCGGCAGGCGGTTCTTGATTTGGTGGCCAAGCTGGAGGCGGAGGAGAAATTCGCCCGGCTTCTTAATGTGAAGGGTGCCGGCCACACCAGCGCGGTTGAGCCTCTCTTGGGGGAGCTTGCTGCCGCCATTGCTGGGATTCAGGCCCACCCGGTGAAGCTGCCCCTGTTTAGCTCCGTGGATCGGGGCCGGGTGTACCAGCCCGGTGAGACCGTGCACGACGCCGACTATTGGGTGCGGTGTACCCGCCAGTCCGTGTGGTTCCAGGACGCTATCGAACAAGCGTTCGCCGCCGGCCACACTACGTTGGTGGAGATCGCCCCGAACCCAGTGGCGATCATGGGCATGATGAACACCGCCTTTAGCGTGGGCAAGCCGGACGCCCAACTCCTTTACGCCCTCAAACGGAAGGTGCCGGACACCCACACCATTCCGGACCTGTTGGCCAAACTGTATGTTGCCGGCGCCCCCATTGATTTCGCTGCTCTTTATGGGGCCGGGCCCATCGTTGACGCTCCCGCCATGCCGTGGAAGAGGCAACGCTATTGGACTTCTGCCCGGCCAGCTGCCAGCGGTAGCTCCGGGTCCCTGCTGGGGCAGAAGGTGTCCCTCCCGGATGGCACGTTTGCGTTCCATGCGCTTGCGGACACGGTTCCGTCCCCGATCGCCCTCATGGAGGCGGTCGTCATGGAGCTCGCGCCGGGCGCTACGTTGGTTGCGGTGGAGGAGAAGGCCACGTTGCCGCCGTCGGGTGAGCTGTCGGTGGTGGCTTCCCGGAATTTGGGTGGGTTGACCATTGCGATTCACCAGGTGTTGGGGAATACGGTGATGCTCATTGCCGAGGGGTTTGCTTCTTCCCTGGGTGGGAATGTGGAGCCGGTGTTGGGCACTCCCGCCGTGGTGGAGAGCCAGGAGGCGTCGGAGCCGCTGAGCGATAATGTGTCGTCGGAGTCGTTGAAGTGGGATCCGAACAGTGGGGAGACGGTGGAGCAGCGCATGCGGCTGATCGTGTCGGAGGCTATGGGCTATGACATTCAGGATTTGCCCGGCGAGTTGCCGCTGATTGACCTGGGGTTGGATTCCCTGATGGGTATGCGGATTAAGAACCGTATTGAGCATGATTTCTCCCTGCCGAGTTTGCAGGTGCAGGCGTTGCGGGATGCGTCGGTTGCGGACGCGGTCCGAATGGTGGAGGAGTTAGTGGCGGTGCAGCATAACACGCCAGCCCCCGAGCCTGTCGACGCCCCCAAGGCGGCCGAGAAGCCCAAGGCTTCTGAGGAGCCTGCGGCTGAGCCGCAGGAGGAAAAGCCCACGGTTGCTGAGCAAGAAGTGCAACCGGAGGGCGTCGTCAAGCAAGAAAAGAAAGCAACCCAGGGGGTGGGGGTGGCGCCACGGGACGCGTCGGAACGCCTCGTGTTTGCAACCTGGGCTGGGCTCACCGGGGCCGCGGCTGGCGGCGTCACCTCGGAATTGCCGGATATCACCCGTGACGTTGCCGAAAAAATTGCCGAACGTTTGAACGAACGTGCCAGCACGGAGATCACCGCCGACCAGGTCTTGGCCGCGGAAACTTTGGAGCCGCTTGCGAACTTGGTGCGGGAAGGGCTGGAGTCTGATGTGTCGGGAAACATTCGGGTGCTGCGGGAACGCCCGGCCGGATCCACAGCTCCGAGCGTGTTTTTGTTCCACCCGGCCGGTGGGTCCTCGGTGGTGTACCAGCCGTTGATGCGCCGCCTGCCGAAGGAGGTTCCCGTCTACGGTGTGGAGCGGTTGGAAGGGGCTTTGGAAGAACGCGCCGCCGCCTACCTGGACGAAATCGAACGCTATAGCGATGGTCGGCCGGTCATTTTGGGCGGGTGGAGTTTTGGTGGCGTGCTGGCCTACGAGGTGGCACACCAGCTGCGGAACACCAATGTTGAGGTCGCCACCATTGCATTACTGGACACGGTGCAGCCCGCCCACCCGGCGCCGGACACCATGGAGGAAACCAAGAAACGTTGGGAACGCTATTCCAAGTTCGCTAAGAAAACCTACAACCTGGATTTCCCGGTGCCGTACGAGATTCTCGAAACCGCCGGCGAGGACGCCCTGCTCACCATGATGGTGGAATTCCTGGCCAACACCGACCCGTCGGAGCATGGGCTGAGCGCCGGTGTGCTGGAGCACCAGCGGGCGTCGTTTGTGGACAACCGGATTTTGGACACGGTGGACATGCACCGTTGGCAGGATGTGGATGTGCCGGTCATGCTGTTCCGGGCGGAGCGCATGCATGATGGGGGTATCGAATTAGAGCCGGCCTACGCGGAGATTCATTACGACGGCGGTTGGTCAGCTATCGTAAATGATCTGGAGATTGTTCAACTGGTTGGCGATCATTTGGCCGTGGTGGACGAGCCGGAAATCAGCAAGGTGGGGCGTGCCTTGACCGAGCGTATTTCCCGTATCTCCCACATGTAGGTGCAAACTTTAGAGGTGATGATGAGTCTGGATACCACAGCCGGCAAGCTGGCGGACCTGCGCGCCCGCCTGGAGAAGGCACAAGACCCGGGGAGTGAAAACTCCCGGAAACGCCGCGATGAGGCGGGGCGCACCACTCCCCGCCAGCGTATCAACAGGCTGCTGGATGCTGGTTCGTTTGTGGAGATCGGGGCCCTGGGTCGTACTCCTGACGAGCCGGACGCCCCCTACTCGGATGGGGTTGTTACTGGTTACGGCCGGATTGATGGTCGCCCGGTGGTGGTGTACGCGCACGACAAAACTGTGTATGGCGGCAGCGTGGGTGTGACGTTTGGCCGGAAAGTGTGCGAGGTCATGGATATGGCCATTAAGATTGGCTGCCCGGTTATTGGTATCCAAGACTCCGGTGGGGCCCGCATCCAGGACGCGGTGACGTCGTTGGCCATGTATTCCGAGATTGCCCGCCGCCAATTGCCGCTCAGTGGTCGCAGTCCTCAGATTTCCATCATGATGGGCAAGTCCGCCGGTGGGGCCGTGTATGCGCCGGTGACCACGGATTTCGTTGTTGCGGTTGATGGTGAGGCCGAAATGTATATCACGGGCCCCGCGGTGATTAAGGAGGTCACCGGTGAGGTCATTACGTCCGCCGATTTGGGTGGGGCCCGCCAGCAGGAGCTCAACGGCAATATTTCCTATGTGGCCCACGATGAGGAGGATGCGTTCAACTATGTGCACGATCTTCTCGCCCGCCTGCCCCTGACTTGCCACGACCCGGGCCCGGTGTATGAGTGCCAGTCCGATTCCGAGGTTGCGTACGCCCCCGAGTTGGATTCGTTCATGCCCGACGACACGAATGCCGGCTATGACATGCATGAGCTTCTCGCCCAGCTTTTCGACGACGCTGACGTGCAAGAGGTCCAACCGGGATTCGCCCCCAATATCATTACCGCCTTCGCCCAGGTTGATGGCCGATCGGTGGGGGTGGTGGCCAACCAACCCATCGAATCCGCCGGCTGCATTGATGCTGACGCCGCCGACAAGGCCGCCCGCTTCATTCGCATTTGCGACGCCTACAACATCCCCCTGATCTTCGTCGTGGACACCCCCGGCTACCTGCCCGGGGTGCAGCAGGAAAAGGTGGGCCTGATCCACCGTGGCGCCAAGCTGGCGTTTGCCCTGGTGGAGGCCACGGTGCCGAAGGTTTCCCTGATTGTGCGCAAGGCTTATGGTGGGGCCTACGCGGTCATGGGGTCGAAAAACCTGTCTGGCGACATCAACCTGGCTTGGCCCACCGCCCAGATCGCGGTGATGGGGTCCGCGGCCGCGGTGGTGATGATCCAGGGTAAACAATTGGATGCCGCCCCGCCGGAGCAGCGCGCCTACATGAAGAAAGTCTTCATGGACTTTTACGATCAGAATATGACCAGCCCCTATGTTGCGGCTGAGCGTGGCTATATTGACGCCATGATTGAGCCCAACCAAACCCGCCTGGCTCTCCGGCAGGCCTTGCGCCAGTTGGAGACCAAGGAAGCGCACGACCTGCCGAAGAAGCACACCATTTCCCCCATGTAGGCCCGGGTGGGCGCGTAGGTGCCCGCCGGCGCCCGCCCTTCCCGATTACCCCGACTAGCCCATTTCCGTTAGCTGGGTTTCGGGGTTTTTCGTTTCCCCCAGGCCCCGATTTCCGCGGAACCCCAGCTAACGCTCGGGGGCCACGGGATGCTATACGGGGCTGATTTCCGTGAGCCGCAGCACCATTTGGGAGTCGCCAAAAACGGTGGGGCAATACTCAAACCCATACCGAAACTCGGGGGTTTCCACGGCAACCCCATCAGCGGTGTGGGAGGTGGGAATATTCACACCACCTGCAAACAGCAGCACGGTGGTGGCCTCCTGAAGTGCAGATAGTGCGGCATTGATATCCGGTGCCCCATGCATGACCTCAATCTCGGGGATATGAAACTCCGTCATGCCCTGCGTGTAACCAATGGCGGTTTTCCCATCCGAATCCCCATTGAGAAGCACCCACACCTCGGTCATGGGGTGGGGCAGCGCCTGTTTAGCCATGGTGGTGAACAAATCCATGGGAACCAGGTGATCCGCCCCGAACCACATCATCGCAAACGCCGAACGAAACAGCGCACCTATCGACACCAGCATCTGCGACAATAACACCGCCAACCGGGGGGTGTTCCCAGCCGTGGGGCCGTCGGCAGCATTGGCGGCGCTGAGATGGGTGACATCATCAATTGTCACTATCACATGCATTGCGTGCTGATGATTGAACGGCTCAGCCGCGGGCCACAACGGTGATTGTGGCAAGAGTTCCTCGGTCTGCTCAAACGGCTCCCGCGCGATGCTGCAGGTGATGAGCGCCCTGAAACCGGTGGCTGGTTCCTGATACTCAAACGACAGGCTGTCTGCCTCCCCCTCGGTGAAGACATCAATGTTACGGAACTCGCCTTGCTGCAGCAGCTGCGGCCAATCCTGCGTTATCTGCCGAATGACCGAATCGTATCCACTGGGTGGCTCGCTTTCGTGACAGCATAAGAGTGCGGTGATAGTCATGCTCCCCGATTGTATGCAACCCCCTACTGCCTGAGCCACCCTCCCGGCAGCCAAACCCGCCCGCAATCCGTTAGCTGGGTTTCGCCCAAAACCGGCCCATTTCATCCCCCGCAGGGCGGGTTTCCCAGCTAACGGCCCAGGGGCCAAACGCCGTCAGGGCAGTACCGCCGGGCGCCAGGGTGGGCGGCCGCGTCGGCGAGCGTGAGCTGGGTTTCGCTCCATCGGGCCCTGATTTTGGGCCCATCCTCACCGAAACCCAGCTAACGGAAATCATGGAAACCACGAAGGATGCCCGCCAGAAAATCGTGACGTCAGTCATGGGTTTCATCCCATTCGCCTTGATAGTGTGAGGCCATGACTGTTGCTGGCCGCACGCCGGGCTTCTATCTGGTGGCCTTTTCACTGGTGTCCGTGTTCCTCGTCATTATGGAACGCCTGGTTACCGGCTATCACACATTCCCATATGTTGTTGCCCAAGCCATTGTCGGCTGCATCCTTATCATCATTGCCGCCATCCTCACCCCCCGCTGGGCAAAAAACCCCGACAACACCCCCTTGGCTGTTGCCACCGCCATCGTCAATATTCTGCTTTTCATCATCGGTGACGTCACCATCTCCTCCAGCGTGCTGGCCGTGGCCTTGTGGGTGGTGTACCGCTCATTCAGCATGCGTGCTTGCCTGGGGCTCACCATCGCCTTCATAAGCCTTTCGCCCATCCCCTATATAGTGAGGCATCTGCCGGCCGAACGGGTCATCCGGGAATTCATTGGCGCCAGCATCCTGTTTATCCTGTACCTATTCCTCGCCTGGTTTCTGGCATCCCTCGAAGCCGGCGCCGAACGCGAACGTGCCCTAGCAATCGAAGCCGCGGTGAGTAAAGAACAAACCGCTGCCGCCCGCATGCTTCACGACGGCCTAGGCCAGCAATTGGTCGCCATCACCATGTCCTTCAACGTGGCAAAAGCACTCAAACCTACCAACGAGGAAGCGGCCTGGGAAGAACTAGAGCACGCCCACACCGTGACCAACCAAGCACTCACCGACCTACGACGCTGGGTGAGGGCCCTCGACCCACCAACCACACCCACCCCACGCACCATCAACCAACTGGTAGAAATAATGAAATCGCTATCGCAAACCTTTTCGAGTACCGGCCTGGAGTTTCGCATCACCCCGCCACCTCATGATAAATCCATCTCCACGCCCATAGGGGAAATCCTTCACATCGCCGCCCAGGAAGGCGTCGCCAACGCCCTCCGCCACGGCCACCCCACCGCAATCCACTTTCACCTTAGCACTACCGACGACACCGTCACCCTGATGGTGGAAGACCATGGTGATCCCACGGCCCCGGCGTCGATAAGCGAAAAACCGGAAGGGTACGGGCTGCGGTCACTGCGGGAACGCGCGGAACACGCCGGCGGCACCGTGACCGCCACCCCCACACCCACCGGCTTCCAACTCACCACCATGCTGCCACTAAGGGAGGCCTAAACCATGACCGCACTCACCGACTGGGTGGTCGAACACATCCGCGCCGCCCTCCGCACCAGGGCAATGGTGCCCGGCGCCACCTACAGCGGCTACCAGCTCGCCGCCGAACTCGGCATATCCCGCAGCCCCGTCCGCGATGGGCTGCTGCGCCTCGCCGCCACCGGGCTCATCGAATTCACCCCCAACCGGGGCTTTCGCATCATCCAACCCACCGAAACCGACATCGCCGAAATCTACGCCCTCCGCATCGCCATCGAGGTCCCGGCCGCCCGGCGCGCCGCCCGCATACTCGCCAGCCAGGACGGGCCCGCCAGCCCCGTGGGGGACGTGCACGATTTCATCCTTACCACCATCGGCTCGCACCAGGGGCGCCACATTCTCGCCCAACTCCGCGACCAGCTGCTCGCAGCGCCCCAAATCCCCGGCCACGGCAGCGCGGACCACCAGGCCATCCGCAGGGCCCTCACCAGCCACAATAGTGAGGCGGCCGGCGAACTCATGCGCCACCACCTGGAGCACGCCGCCCTGAGCCGGCTCACCATCATGCTTGATGGCAACCCGGAGGCCGCCGCCAATGTGTGGCAGCGCGTCGAGGCGCCCGAGCCGGCGGGGGATGCTGCTAGGAGGCAGAGTTGTTGAATTCCTGGGCAGCCAATTGCCGCTGCACCTGATCCTTGCACTCTAATAGCACCCGATGCAGCGCGCCGGGCAGTTCCGTCTCTAGGATTTCTTCGGTTTTGGCCACGGCCGCGGCGGTTTCCGGGTAGAGGCCGCGCACGATCCGGTTGGCGATTTCGATTGGGTATTCGGTCCAGATGTGGTTGAGGTTGGCGAAGAATTCCGCGGCGAAGTCGGGTGTGGCTGGCCGTGGATCGGTGGGGGCCCGGAAGCCGGCGATGAGGGCGTTGACTTCCTCGTTGGAGTAGTCCATGGCGTGGAGGAGATCGTCGAAGGCCTGTTGTTTGGCGTGTGGGTAGGAGTACATTGCCTGGAGGTAGGCGACCTGGCCGTCGAGGGTGTTGTCGGCTTCGTGTTCGGCGAGGAGCTCCTGGGCGGTCACATCATCGTGGCTGGCCAGGGCCGCGATGATGCGCCACCGAATGTCGGGGGAGAGTACCAGGCCGGCGAGGTGGCCGCTTAAGAGTTCCCGGAGTTTTCGGGCGCTTCCTGGTTTGCGGTCAGCTGCTAGGGCGGTGATGGCGGCCCGGACGAGTACGAGTTGGGTGTCGGATCCGGGTTTTGCCTGGTACATGAGGTCCCAAAGGCTGTACACCAGGTCGGCGATGACGGTGGGGTCGGTGGTGAATTTCGTGGCGGCCACATAAGCATTGGCGAATACTTGTTCGATTATGCTGGGGTTGGGTTCGTTGGCCCCGTGGAGCATCACAATGTCGATGTAGTCTTGGGCGGGGAGTTCGGCGTCGCGGGTGAGGTTCCAGAGGGCGGTCCAAATGACGGCGCGGGACACATTGTCGGTGATATTACCAAGCCGGGCTTTGATCGTGTGCAATGAGGTGGGGTCGAAGCCGATTTTTGCGTAGGTGTGGTCGTTGTCGTTGAGTAAGATGAGGTCGGGGGCGGGGAGGCCGTGGGCTTCGGTGAGTTCGGTGTTTTTGCCGGGGATGCCGGGGAGGCGAACGTCCATGCTGTGGTAGCGTTCGAGCGGGGCGCCGCGGAACAGGGAAACGGTGAGTCGGTGCGGGCGCGTCTGCGGTGAACCATTTTGCACGATGGAAAGCTGTTTGATGGTGTTCCCGGAGGTGGTGACTTCGGGAATGAGCTGGTCGGGCCCGGATGTGCGCAGCCACCGCTTTGACCAGTCGTGAAGATCCTGGTCGGTATGGTTGGCCAATGCGGCAATGAGGTCATCGAAGGTGGCGGTGCCAAATGCGTGCTGGCGGAAGTATTCGCGGGCGGCCGCATAGAAATTATCGCGCCCAACAAAATGCACGAGCTGTTTTAACGTGGCGGCGCCCTTGGTGTAAGTGATGCCGTCGAAGTTTTGGCGGGCCGCATCCACGTCGGGAATCTCCGCCTTAATGGGATGGGTGGTGGGCAATTGATCCTGCACGTAGGCCCAGTTTTTGCGGGTGCCGGCGAAATCCGCCCAAGCATCCGTGAATCGGGTTGCGTGCAATGAGGCGTCGGCGCCCATGAATTCGGCGAAGGACTCCTTGAGCCAGAGATCATCCCACCATAAGGGGGTAACCAGGTCGCCAAACCACATGTGGCTCATCTCGTGCAAAATGGTGTTGGCACGGTGTGCGTGCTGCGCATCAGTTGCGGGCGAGCGGAAAATATAGGCCTCGGTGAAGGTGACCAGTCCCGGGTTTTCCATTGCACCCAGGTTATATTCGGGGACGAAGATGGAATCATACTTGGTCCACGGGTACGGGAAATCGAAATTCTTATCGAAGAAATCCAGCCCCTGCTTGGTGACCTCCAGAATCTCCGAATCCACATGCTCCGCCATGGACGCCCGGGACCATACGCTCAGCTCGATCTCGCGCTTGCCGTCGGGGGAGCGCCACGTGTCGCGCTGCGCCACATACGGGCCGGCGGCGAACGCCATGAGATAGGTGGACACCGGCGGCGTCGCCCTAAACGTCACGGTGTCCCCGTGGGCGCCCGCCTCCCGTGTGGTCTCGGGCTGATTGCTGAGCGCCACCCATCCTTGTGGCACCGTCATCCGTACGGTACATTGTGCCTTAAGATCCGGCTGATCAAAGCACGGAAAAATCCGGCGCGCATCGGAGGGCTCGGAATGGGAGTATAGGTAGGTGTTGCCGTCCTGCGGGTCGGTGAACCGGTGCAGCCCCTGCCCACTGCGCGAATACCGACTGTGCGCGCGCACATGGAGCGCGATCGGCCGCCCCACCAGCCCCGCCGGCACGTCAAGAACAATGCGTCCCCCCTTTTGCTCCCAGGGCACCGGGTTCCCATTAATGGTGACAGACTCCACAGACTCCCCCAGGTAGTCGAGGAAAATTTGTTCGCTTTTCGACGTTAATTTCACCCCAACCCCAACCGGGAATGTGGGGCTGGTGGTGGCCTCACCAAGATCAAGGTCAAGCTCGTAGGAATCGATCTGAAGGGAATCGGAACGGAAGGTGGCATCGTATCGCGTGAGTTTTGCAAAGTCCATAACGTAAGGGTAGAGCAATTTTTTCCAAGCAGGTGACAAATGAAAAACATCTTCACATCGAGCTGGTTTGCGCTCACATTCGCGGCCCGCACCGCACCCCGAACCCTGGGTGCAGTCTTGCTGCTACAGCTGGTGTTGGCGGGTTTCCCGGCGGCCCAGGTGTGGCTGGTGTCGGCCCTGGGCCGGGCCATTGAAACCCGGTCCACGCACACCTACGTGCTGGCGTTCTGTGTGGCCCTGCTCATCGCCGGATTCCTCTCATTGCAGGACATTTCCTCCCGGCTTAGCGACATTCTCCGGCTGAATATCGCCTGGATGGGGCGTAAAACCGTCGACCACAAGGTGTCCCGCCTGCCCCCGGAACGGCTGGCGCACACCGAAACCAACAAACAGGTGCGCCAAGCCCTGGAGGTGGTGTCCAATGGGAACCTGTCAGTGCAGGCCACGGCGGTCACATCTGTCATTTTCGCGGTCACGGTTGCCATTTCCCTGTTCGTGTCCATCGTCCAATTCAACGTGTGGACCGCCATGTTTACCATACTGGCGCTCATTCCCTCGTTGGTGGTGAACTTTTATTGCTCCCGCAGGCTGGCCGAACAATGGGAACAAAACAACGACTACCACCGCCACGCAAACTACCTGTGTGAGCAAATGATCTATAAGGAGCCGGCCACGGAACTTGCCCTCCTTGACGCCCGCGAATGGTTCCGCGCCGAAGCCGAAACCTACCGAGACAAGGTGGCCAGCCTCGACCGCAGCGTGCACACCATGTACATCCGAACGGAGCTCTACAACTCCCTGGCCACAATCGCGTGCTTCGGGTTAGCGCTGCTTGCCTTCGTGCGCACCGACACGCTCACCGCGGTCCAAGCGACCGCCACCCTGGTAGGCATCTCCAGCGGCCTCTTCGCCATCCATAACGTCGGCTGGTCCGTGGGCATGCTCATGCAAGAAACCACCCCACTGCTCATGCTGCAGCGGTTCTTCAACTCGCCCGAGGTGGAGCCACCCCTCCCCGTAATAGAGACATCCGAACAGTTGCGCGTCGAAAAGCTGTTCGTTACCGAT
>CAUVMZ010000090.1:0-11489 GCA_963552855.1 uncultured Corynebacterium sp.
GGGATACGGTTCGAATTTATTATTGACTTTTCAGAAGGCATTTAGATTTCCGTTTACCGCTGCATAGTTGTTCTGATATCCATATTTATGCTTGGTTATCGAGGTCAACAAGCATCATGCTGGGATATATGGCATAACAAATTCGGCCTTTACACACGAATTTATGCACTAAAACCTTAAGCTATAAAAATTGGTCAGACTTCCTGTATGCGTACCTACAAGGAAGCTTATTCAGCGTTCTCGAACATGACTAGACTCTGTAAGTCAAGGAAGACCAAGTTAGATAGCATGTCCTTCCTGTTTTTCGCTTGTCGGTATAGGTGAGTTTCCCAGCGGCTGAATATGCTTCAAAAAGCCCCACGGTCGTCTTCCCAATGGGGTCATACAACCGTGAGGATTAGGGCGTCGTCAAGCTTTGTACCAGCAAATGGTGCGGGGAACGTCTTCGAAAACGAAGAATGCCATGTGCGCCTTCGGCCACTCCACGCATGGCGGGTTGAAATAGGCGGGCGGGTCGAGGAGGGACAGGCGGGCGGCGAGCAGCCGGGCCGAACAGGTCTGCAACTCGATGCCCTCGATGGTGTCCCACTCATCGTTCCGATGCTCGGGGAAATTAAGGTCCAGTAGCATGACTTCCCCGGTCACCGGGTCTAGGTCCGCCACAGCGTAATAGTCGTTGCCATTCAGGTTCACGGTGCCTTTTAAGGTCAATATGCTGGTGAAGGAACTATCGGTGAGGGTCACATCCCGCCATGTGTCGATGAAATGTTCGAACGTATCGTGGATGGAGCAGCCGGGAACACCGTGTCGATTAAAGTCCATTGCGGCCCTCCTGATCGTAGAAGGCCAGCTGCACCATTTGGGGCTTGCCGGAGCGTGTCACCCATTGGGCCCGACCCGGAGGAAGCTTCTTCAAAAACACTTTCGGCCATACGGAACCCTCCTGGCGGTCACCGGACAGCAGGATCCCGTTCGCACCGGCCTCCCGCAGCCCCTGCATGACCGGATCATACGAGCTGCGCGACACGCCTGCACTACGGCGGGCCACAATAATATGCAGGCCCAGATCCTCGGACTGCGGCAGGTAGGGAACCAACGGTTTCAGCGGGTTACCGCTGCCCTCAATCATGTCGAAGTCATCAATCACCAGATAGGTTTCCGGACCCGACCACCAGGAACGGTTCTTGAGCTGCTCCACAGTAACGTTGTCGGGCGGCAGGCGGCTGTCCAAAATCCCCTTAATGCCCTCAACCAGCGGGGTCACCCCGGCGCGCATGCCGGCATAGCCGCCGAACTGGGGGTCGTCGTCGGTGAGGAATCCCAGCAGGGAGCGGCGCAGGTCGACGATGCCGAAGACTGCGAAGCGGGATTTTTTACCGCGGCACACCTCGGCGATGATGTTTTTGAGGAATGAGGTTTTGCCGGTTTGGGAGTCGCCGATAACAATGAGGTGGCGTTGATCCCGGTTGAGGTTGAAGTGGACGGGGCTGAGGTTGGATTCGGCGATGCCGACGAGGGCAGGTTCGTGGCCCTGGTGTTGGTGGATGAGGTCGCGGTAGGTGATGAGTTCGGGCAGCATGCGCACGGCGGGGGCACCGCGGCCCTCCCAGGCCTGGTTGATGGCGCTGACCAGGGCTTCCGGCGTAGCTTCGTGGACGAGGCTGGGGTTGTCCATGATGGGGAGTGCGACTTGGCTGATGAGTTCGTCGCTGGTGATGCACCGGCCAGTGGTTTCGTTGGCAAGTTTTTCGTTGACACGTTTGGCGACGCAGGAGTCGAGGGAGTCGTTGAGCCGAAATTCGACTTTGGTGCCAATGACGGCTTGGACGGGGAGCCGGAAGTCGGGCCAGCGGCCGGTGCCGAAGATGATGTGGATGCCGTAGCCGAGGCCGCGTTGTGCGAGCTTTTCGACGGTTTCCGCCAGGTCGTCGTAGTCTTTCCGCATGGTGCCCCACCCGTCGATGACCAGGAAAATGTCGGCGGCGAAGAGTTCGGGGAGGCGGCCTTGGACGTGCATGTCGCGCATTTGTTGCACCGACGAGATTTGGTGGCGTTCGAATAGGGTTTCGCGTTCGTGGAGGAAGGCTTCCATTTCGGCGATGGTGCGTCGGAGTTTGTCCTCGTCGAAGCGGGTGACCACGTCGCCGACGTGGGGCAGTTGGGCGAGGTAGCCGAAGGCGGAGCCGCTCATGTCGACGATGTAGAAGTTGACTTCGTGGGGCGTGTGGGTGAGGGCAGCGCCGAGGATGAGGGAGCGGAGCGCGGTGGTTTTGCCGGTTTGGGGGGCGCCAAGGATGGCGACGTTACCGCCAGCGCCGGCGAGGTCGAGCACCATGGGGCCTTGCCATTGGGTGAGAGGTTTGTCTTTGATGCCCATGGGAACGTGCAGGTAGCCTTCCCGGTCGGCGCCGAGCCCGGTGTCGGGGTGGACGTCAATGTTGGTGAGCACGCCGTCGAAGGAGAGGTGTTCGGGCAGGGGTGGGAGCCAGATTTGGCGGGTTTTTTCGGCGGCGGTGGTGAGCCGGGATACCACGAGGTCGAGGGTGGTTTTGTCGGTTTTTGGTGCCACAGCCGACATTTCTAGTTGTGTGCGATGGAGTTCTTCTTTGCGGCTGAGCCACGCCTCGGTGGTGTTGGCGAGTTCCAGGGGCATGGGCACGGGTGGGAGCTCCCGGATGGTGGCCACCGCCGCGGCCTCATAGGGGCCAGACACGTAGGCGGCCTTGAACCGTTCGAAGATTTCCGGGTCAACCTTAAGGTAGCCGGAGCCAGGAATGGGTGGTAATTCGTGGGCGGCGGTGGAGCCGATGGCGGATCGGGATTCTTGCGCGGAGAAGGTGCGCAGGCCGATGCGGTAGGACAGGTAGGATTCCAGGCCCTTGAGGCGACCCTCTTCAAGCCGTTGGGATGCGAGCAGCAGGTGCACGCCGATGGACCGGCCGATGCGGCCGATTTGGACGAACAGGTCGACGAATTCGGGTTTGGCCGCCAGGAGTTCGCCGAACTCGTCGATGACAACGAAGAGCACCGGTAGGGGGTCGGTGACCTTGCCTTGGTTGCGTAACTCGTTATATTCCCCCACATTGGCGAGGTTGCCGGCAGCCTGGAGGACGCGTTGGCGGCGTTGGATTTCGCCCAGGATGGAGTCGTGAAGCCGGTCGACGAGGCCGGCGGCGTCCTCCAGGTTGTCGACGATGGCCGCAGTGTGGGGCAGGGGTTCCAGGCCGGCGAAGGTGGCGCCACCCTTGAAGTCGACAAGCACGAGGGAGAGCTGGTCCGGCGGGTGGCAGATCACTTGGGAGAGCACCAGGGTGCGGAGCACCTCCGACTTGCCGGAGCCGGTGGCGCCAACGCACAGGCCGTGGGGGCCCATGCCGTTTTTGGCGGATTCCTTGATGTCGAGCTTGATGGGTTTCGCTTCGGAGTCGATGCCGTAGGGCACGTTGAGGAAGTCCTCGGTGGACCGGGGTTTCCAGGCGTCTTCGATGCTGTAGGTGGCGAAGTCTTGGATGCCCAGCATGGCGTCCAGGGCGATGGTTTGCTCCAGGGGCGCGTCGGGGGTGGCGTCTTCCACGAGGCGCAGCGGGGAGAGTTGGCGGGTGATAGCTTCCGCCAGGCTGATGGGGATGACGTCCAGTGTGCCCTTCCTACCACCGTAGAGCATGCGTTCGACATAGCCTTCTTCCCCCTCGGCGGGTTCTTGGATTTCGCCGCGGGACAGGAGCTGCACTTCGAACGTGTTGTCGTCTTCGAGGAGGACGCGGACATCCACATGTGAGGGCTCCAGGTATTGGGAGGAGGACATGGCGAGCAGCACCATGCGGCCGCTGGCCACGCTCGGCAGCGCGGAAAGCTGGCCAGCCACCCACTTGCCGTGCGGGGTGTCCATGTCGACGATCACCATGAAGAACGGCCGGTCGAGGGTGGCCTCCCGGTATTTTGATTTCTCGGCGAGTTCTTCCACCCGGGAGGTGATTTCCTCCACGAGTTCGGTGGCGGATTCCTCATCGTGGGAGACTTCGCGTTTGCCGATAGGGCCGTCGAAAAGCTCGGGGGATAGGATGTGCGGCAGCCAGAGAAGCCAGTCGCCGTCGTAGGGTTGGGCGACGTGAATGCGCAGGTCGTCGGGGGCATGGAACACGGCTGCCTGGAGCACGATGGAGCGCACGGCGGCGGTTGTTTGCTCCAGCGGGCCCACCAGAGAGATCACGCCACGCGCCGGGATGGACATGGGCAGGCCCTCGATGGTACGGGTGCGGCGCAGCATGCGGTCGAGGTGCGCCTGGGCGATCGGTTCGGAAATCGCCATGGGATCGTTGGTGGGCTTCACAAACACGTGGGTAGCAAGCTCGCCGATACCGCTGCCGATGCGGGTGATGAGGAAGTCTTCATCGCCGCGGCGGCGTTCCCAAATCCGATAGGGATCGCGCACCACATCCGCCAGCATTTCCGGCGCCGGGTTACGCATGAGTGCTTCCGAGCGTTGCGTTTGGGCGCGTTCCCGGATTTCCTGCTCCACCTGGCCCAGGTGTTCGATGAACCGCACCCGGTCATCTTCGGCCTGTTTACGTTTGCCGGTGCGGTTACGGGCGAACGCGCCGACGGCGGTGAAGAGGACCACGACGATCATGACCGAGCCAATAGCCATGCGGATGGGATTGCCGGACGACATCATCATCATGACCATGCCGGCCCCGCCAACGATGGGCATGAGTGCCATGAGCACGCCGCCACCGCCACCCCCACGAATGGTGGGCACCGCGGCGATTTCGATAGGTTTATCTGCTTTAATTTTTTTATGCAGCCGGGCGGGCCGGTGTACTATGCGAGTGCTCATATATCCTTACTACTAGTCAGATTGTCGGGCCCTGATAGTGGAAATCTTAATGCGAAAATGAGTTCAGTATTTGTTCGTCTGAGTATATTTTGGGAGAATCAGCAGCTAGATGTTAGTCTACCGGCCCAGCGGCCGGTGGTGGATTTTATCGACGAAATCATCCAACTGTTCCACCCGGTAACCGAATCCCACGCCAAGCCGGGGGAATCCGTCACCGATGTGTTCACCTGGGCCCTGTCCTCCCCCATTAATGGGCGGATCAACCCCGACATTTCCCTGTCAGAATCCGGCATTATTGATGGTCAACGCCTATATTTAACGCGGACTTCGGATGCCGCCCAGGCCCCATTTGTTGACGATATTTTAAGCGAGATCCGCACCACTATCGACGACAACCAATGGCGCTGGTCATCGGCCATACGTTCGAATGGCTTATATTGTTGTGGGCTCACCCTTTTAGGGTTACTCTTCCTCATCCTGCTCCCCCGCACCCTCACCCCCACCAGTCAGACCAGCCCGTGGGTGTTCGCCCCCATCGGCATCATCACCCTCGCCAGCATCATCATCGCCGCCTCTAGGCCCCACCCCTGGCTGCGGTGGGCCGGCATCATCGTCCCCATAGCCGCGGCCGCCGCCACCTGGCCCGCCACCACCCTCATACCCAATGCCACCACCCCGGCGCGCATCACCTGGACCCTGGCCGCCACCAGCCTGGGCGGCATCATTGCCGCCTTCCTCGCCGGCAGACGCCGCCCCAACCAACAAGGCCAAGGCGCCGATAGCCGCAACGACACCGCCGGGGTGGTCGCATTCACCATCCTCACCGTCGTCCTCACCGGCCTCGGCGTCGCCTTCCTATTCCCCGTCCGACCCCTCGCCGTCGCCGCCTGGGGTGCCTGGGCGCCCATACTCCTGCTGCTCATCGCCCCCACCGTCGCCCTCAACGCCACCGGGTTACCCACCATGCTGCGCCGCAACGACACCGGCGACCCGGTCGAACGCACCAAGATTCACACCACCGCCCGCCGCAGCGAAGCCTTCAGCCGGGGACTCGTGTGGGCCGCCACCGCGCTGGCGCTCCTGGACATCATCACCCTGGTGGGCAGCCCCTACTGGCAGCAGGCCATCCCCGCCGCCTGCCTCGCCCTCATCCTCATGCTCCGCAGCCACGGCTTCGCCGACGCCCGCATCATCGCCCCCCTGCTCATCACCGGCGGGGCGGGGGTAGCCCTCACCGCCGCCGCCCTCACCCACTTCGGCCAACACCACTGGGCCAAACCACCCGCCCCCTGGTGGCAGGCCGACAATTATCTCGTCTGGGTGGTGTTCGCCAGCACACTCATCGTCATTGCCCTGCTATTCATATCGATCAATAACCTCAGCCTCGACGAATTACAGGAAGCCCGCCTGTCAAAGATCATTTCCACCATTGACGTGCTTATCAGCCTCACATTCGTCCCCGGCATCCTGGTGGCCCAAGGCGTATACACCTATTTTTGGGCCATCATGTAGCCGCTACCTCGACACAAACCCCTGTTCGACCAGCCAATCCAAGGCGACCGTGCCGGGATCCGCGCCATCCACATCCACCTTCAGGTTCAACGACCGCATGGTGTCGTCGTCAAGCAGCCTGGTAACCTGCGCAAACCGGTCCGCAATCTCGGGGTACTGTGCCAAAAACTCCGAATTAAACACCGGCGCCGCATTATAGGCCGGGAAATATTGCCGATCATCCGCTAACACCACCAAATCCAGCGACTGGATCCGGCCATCCGTGGTAAACACCTCCCCCAGGTTGCAGGCGCCCGTGTCCGTCGCCTGGTAGATCGTGCCCGTGTCCATGAGCGAAATATTCTTTTCAGGAATCCCCTCCGGCGTGCCCCGCGGAATACCGTATTTTTCCAGCATGGGGTTGAGCCCATCCAGGCGGGAATTAAACTCCGCATCCACGCACATGGTGCGCTCCGACACCGGCAAGCTTGCAATATCGCTCAGCTTGGTGAGATGATGCTGCTCCGCATACTCGCGCCGCACCGCAAACGCATACGTATTATTGAGCGGTGTCGGATTCGACCAGGTGAGCCCGTTTGCTAAATCCGCCTCGTACACCGCCTGCCATTGTTTCTTCTGGTCGGGAATGCCGGTTTCGTGGCCCAAATACGTGAGCCATGCCGTCCCCGTGTACTCGTAGAGGATTTGCGCCTGGCCCGACTCCAGGAGTTTCCGCGCTGGCTGCGACCCCGGAACCCCCGTCATGTCCGTGGCTCGGAATCCCGCCGCGTCCGCAATGTAGACCGCTATTTTGCCCATGATGAGCTGTTCGGTAAAGCTTTTCGACGTGATGACCACCCGTTTGCCTTCCGCGCCGGGGACCGGTTGGATGGCGGCGGGGTGCAGGTTGGGGATGACCGAGGCGGAGGGTCGGAGCCCACAACCCGCGAGGGCGAGGGTGCAGCCGATGACCAGGATGCTGAGTATCTTTATGAGCTTCATGGTTATAGTCCTTTCGGCCGCAACGTGTGTTCGAGCACTCGGGCAATCCAATCCACCGCCAGGGCGAGGAGGGCCACGAGCAGCGACCCGGTGATGAGCACCCGGTTGAGCGCCAGGTTAACGCCGGTGGTGATGAGGATGCCCAGGCCGCCGCCGTCAACAAAGGTGGCGAGTGTTGCGGTTCCCACCAGGAGCACCAAGGCGGTGCGGATGCCGGCCAGCATGATCGGCACCGCCAGGGGGAGTTCAATCTGGAACAGCACCTGGACGGCGCTCATACCCATGCCCCGGCCGGCCTCCACCAGTTTGGGATCCACCGCATCCAGGCCGACCATGGTGTTTTTCAGCACTGGCAGGAAGGCGTAAAGGATGAGGGCAACCGCCGCAGTAGTGAAGCCGAACCCGAGCCAAAAGGCGATGAGCACCACCAGACCAATAGCGGGGGCGGCCTGCCCCAGGTTGGCCAGGGACATGACGGGGGTGGTGAGCCACCGCAGTGGTTTTCTGGTGAGCAGAATCCCCAAGGGGATGGCGATAATGAGCACCACCACGATAGAGACCGCGGTGAGTTCCAGGTGCTGCACCGTGAGGTTGAGCAGGTTCGACAGCGTGAGGGTGGCCAATTCGGTATTGGTGAATTGTGCCGTGCTCAACCAAATAATGAGGGCGATGAGAATGGCAAGAATGACGATGGGCTGCACCGTGAGCCCTTGCCACCAGTTCGATTTTGCGGTTTGCATGGGCCTGTCCTCCCTAGTCCTCAGGTGTGGCCGGCGTGTCCGGGGCGTCTGATGCGCCCACGCGGGCGACTACCTCTTCGGGAATGTCGCCCTCATTATTGCCCAGGGGGGTATCTTCGTCGGAAGTGGTGCTGCGCAGCTCCGTGATGGCGTTCATGACGGTTTCCACATTGACGATGCCGAGGAATTTCCGGCGGGGGCCTTCGACCAGGGCGGCGCCGGAGTTAGCAACCAGCATGGTGTCCAGGGCGTCGTTGAGGGAGGATTTGAGCCCCACCACGGGCAGGTCGTCCTCCCGGTAGTGGGTGATGGTGGTCATGCGGCGCAGTTGTTTCCGGCTTGGCCAGGAAAGCACCCGGTTGTGGTTGTCGAGGATGACCGCATGGTCGTGGCCTAAGCGCTCCACCTCTTTCAAGATGACGGCGGCATCGTCCCCGGGCCGCCCAAAGGCCGGGGTGATGAGGTCGGCGTCGCCGACGCGGGCCAGGTTGAGTTGTTTCAGGCCGGCGCCGGCGCCGATGAAGTCGGCCACGAAATCGTCGGCGGGCTCCCCCAGGATGCGTTCCGGGGTGTCGTATTGCACGATGCGGGCGCCTTCGTCGAAGACGGCAATCCAGTCGCCTAGCTTGGCTGCCTCGTCAAAGTCGTGGGTGACGCACACAATGGTTTTGCCGAGCTCGGATTGGATATTGATGAGCTCGTCCTGGAGGCGTTGGCGGGTGATCGGGTCGACGGCACCGAAGGGTTCGTCCATGAGGAGTACCGGCGGGTCGGCGGCCAGGGCGCGGGCCACGCCGATGCGTTGTTGTTGACCACCGGAGAGTTCCTTCGGGTAGCGGTCCCTATAGGTTTCCGGGTCCAGGGAAACCATGGTGAGGAGTTCGTCCACCCGCTGAGCAATGCGGGCTTTATCCCACTTCAGCATTTTCGGCACGATAGCAATGTTGGCGCCCACCGTGAGGTGCGGTAAGAGGCCCCCGGATTGGATCACATAGCCGATATTGCGGCGGAGTTTATCACCGTTCATGCTGCTGGCATCTTCACCACCTATGAAGATGCGCCCCTCGGTGGGTTCGATGAGTCGGTTGATGAGTTTCAGGGTGGTGGTTTTGCCGCAGCCGGACTTGCCGACGAACATGACTACTTTGCCGGCCGGAATTTCCAAGGTGAGCTGGTCGACGGCGGGTTTATTATTGCCGTAACGTTTAGTCACGTTTTCCAATAGGATGGCGGCGCCACCACCGGAGTCGCTGGTCAGGTCGGTGGATTCAATCTGGTCGGTAAGTTGATTAGACACGGATGCCCCTTGAAATAGTGAAACGTCCCAGCAGGATGAGTGCAAGGTCTAACAGAAGTGCAAGAATGACGACGGCAATAACGCCGGTTGCCACGGATTCGAAAGAGTTGGCGCCCCCAAGTCGGGACAGGCCGGAAAAAATATAGCCGCCGAGGCCGGGCCCCAGCGCATAGGCGGCGACGGCGGCAATGCCCATGGTCATTTGGGCGGACACGCGCATGCCAGCCAGGATCACCGGCCAGGCCAGCGGCAGTTCTACCCGGAAAAACGTATCGAGGCGGCTCATGCCGATGCCGCGGGCTGCGCTGACAATGTGAAAGTCCACCTCGGATAGGCCCACGACCGCGTTCCGTAAAATGGGCAAGGTCGCAAAGAACGTGACGACGATCACCGCTGGCAGCACACCAAATCCGAAAGGAATGATGAGGATACCCACGAGGGCGAAGGAGGGAATCGTGAGTCCCACCGTGGACACGTTATTGGCCAGCGCGGCAAGGCGCGGGTGCTGATAGCTGAGCGCGGCACACACCACCGCAATGATGGTGGCCAGGATGAGGCATTGCACCACTAGACTGAGGTGCTGCCAACTATCTGCCAGTATGTGTGTCCAACGTTCAGTTATAAACTCTCTCATGGCTTTTCCTTGTTGCCGAATATTTCCCCGCATTCAAGGCTATAATCCATATCTTGGTCCTGCCATTTTGGCCGGTTTTTCCAGTCGTGGGTGGGGTTTATATCACATCTCAAACCAGTGGCTAAACAGGCACTACCCATTTTAGGTATGATATGTGTCACATTTTCCTATTCTGTGTCATTTTACGCCCGATTTTTGTTTCGGTTACCCCCTTATTCGTCAGAAAATCATGACAAATCACACATTCTCTAGGAATGGTGCGGAAGGACCGAAAGGGCGTCGATAAGCTGTAAGCAATAGAAACCAGGACCAACTACAGGATTTATCATGACCGAAGACGAACGAATGGCGCAGGAATACCTGACTAAGCTGCAAGAATCGGTAGGGCGCGGCGAAATCAATCTTGCGGAATACGATCGACTCGCCGACCTGGCGCTCAGCAATATCCCCGCAACCTCACAAGTAGCGCATGCGGAGCTCGCCAGGCGGTCATCGGGAATCCCCATGACCCCCGATGACCCAACCAATAACGCCACCACCCCAGGAGGTAAGAAGAGTGCGCTGGATCTGGCCATCAAATCCCTCTTCGTCCTGTGGTTTATCGCCGTCGCCATTAACCTGGCAGTATGGCTGGGTGTATGTCTTACCGTTGGTCAAATCTACTATTTCTGGCCCATGTGGGTGATTCTTCCCGGCATTATATTCCCCGCCATCCGCTGGCTGCGTGATTATCTCTAATGGGGTAATGGGGCCAAGTTAGCGCTTAACCACGCTACTATTTTTGAAATGAATCTTGGCCTCACCAATACCCGGCAACTTGCCTGTGTGCGTGGTTAACAATTCCGAAAACTGATTGCCCACAATCACATTATCGGCGATCACCGCGTCATTAATGTTGCCAATCAACCGTTCCTTACCACTACGGCCAGGGGAAACCTCGGCACCAACATAAATCACAGGAACGTTTTTATTCCGCGGCGTGAATTCATTTCCCGAAATCACAGTACCGTTTAAGTCTCCCCTACCACCATGGTAGGGTTCCTTAGGATTATCCACCGGACTGGGCGCACCATTCTTATCGGGAATATAGGAATGCTCATTGGGGCCCGGCTTGCGCAGATTCGTCTCTGATGACCGGCCATCCCAAATGGATTCCACATCCACCATGGCCCGCTTCGCCCACCCGTCTATCCTATTCCCCATGAACTTGGTGTTATGCGAATCCGTGCCCACCAGCAAAATCCAGCTCGGGCTGGACTTAGCGTCCCCCTTTACCGTCACTGAATTATGCTCAAACGTCGTATTATCGCACCCCTGGTATGCCTGCAATAAGCCCTGCCCCACGGACACATCCGAGGAAATCGTATTGTCGCGCACCACATTATTATCCGAATCGTAGGCAATATGCACCCCGGAGGAAATGCTATTGGTGAGCTGATTCTGCTCCACCAGATTATTATTACTGCTGTTCTGGATGGAAATATTGCG
>CAUVMZ010000091.1:0-11354 GCA_963552855.1 uncultured Corynebacterium sp.
GAATTTTCCTGCGATATTGCCAGAAATGTCGGTGATTGCCCTTAATTTTATGGGCTAGAAAGTTCAAATTCAAATCCGTACTATTACCCCCATAAATCAGGGCGGCAAATCTACTAAGCCCGCTTTTTATTAGGGACGCCTAAGATTTGATTGTTTACCCTATGTCAAGGCATGATTACTTAAGTATCCAACCTTTCGACAAGTCTCATGCCCCAGAAAAAGCTGCATGTCAGCTCGTCTTTATCTTGACAACATACAACATGACTAATCGACATATCACCATGAAAAACCCATCCCAGCACATTATCATCACCGGTGCTACTGGCGGAATTGGTGCTGCCTGCACTAAACTATTTCGGTCACGCGATCACGTAGTAAGCACATGGGATATCCCCGAAGTAGATGTCACCAATATTCACCAGGTCACAGAACGGTTCCGGCAGGACGTCGACAAGCATGGACCAGTAGCTGCATTGGTACATTGCGCTGGTGTCATGGAACCAGACTCTGCTACCAATCCGCAAAATACCAGGAATATGACCATCAATTATGGGGGTGTGGTGAACGTATGTTCTGTCGTCGCAAAGTACATGCAGGAGCAACGAGCTGGGGCGATTGTCGTTGTGTCGTCGAATGCTGCCACGACGCCTCGCGTCGGCATGGCTAGTTATGGGGCGTCCAAGGCAGCGACGACGGCGTGGGTGCGCACGCTGGCGCTGGAATCTGCGCGGTTCGGGGTGCGATGCAATGTGGTTTCGCCAGGATCGACGGATACCCCCATGCTGCGGGGAATGTGGCAACCAGACACGGACCAGTCGGAGCAGGTTATTGCCGGCACACCACAGGAATATCGGTTAGGAATCCCGCTGCAGAAACTCGCCCAACCCGCGGATATTGCGGAAGCCTGCGCGTTTTTGATCTCCCCAGCTGCCGGGCATATCACCATGCACGACCTGCGGATTGATGGCGGCGCCACTCTCGATTCATAACTCACTCACCCTTCAAGGAGCATAATGGCTATTCCTCAACTCTCCCCCTATGAGATTCCCCCGCTGCCCACAAACCAGGCCGCACACTGGCAGCTTGACCCTAATCGTGCAGCATTATTAGTCCATGACATGCAGGAATACTTCATTGCTGCATATGACCGTAATGCGAATCCCATGAGCACGGTTCTATCGAATATTCAATCGATTGTTTCGTTCGCCGATTCACACGACATGCCGGTGTTTTTCTCCGCGCAACCGCCAGCGCAGCATTGGTCACGTCGAGGCCTGCTTAACGACGTGTGGGGCACTGGCATCGTCACGGATGACCAGGCAGCCATTATCCCAGAGCTAGAGCCCGCAGCAGCACATCACCAGGTGATTACCAAATGGCGATATTCCGCATTCGAACGAACAGACCTAGAACAGGCACTGGCATTCACCCAACGCAACCAGCTTATTATCACCGGAGTGTATGGTCATATGGGATGTCAAGTAACCGCGGTGGACGCCTTCATGAAAGACATTCAGCCCTTCATGGTTGGCGACGCCATTGCGGATTTCTCGGCCACGGAACACGCCGAAGCCATGTCGTGGGTGGCCAAACGCAGCGGCATGGTCATCAGCACCGCGGAGGTACTCAGTGCATAGTTTTATCTTCACCGAATCCGGTTTCACCCTCACCGCGTGTGGGGTAGCTCAAGAATTTGACCGAATTTCTGATGCGAACAAATATTTGCATGATGGGCTTTCGTTGATAGTAGGGGCATTGCCATTTCATCGCACCGACGCACCCCGACTATTTGCCCCACGGGAATACAAATTCTCGTCAGAACCGGTGACGCTGGAATCATCGGACACGCTGCCCGCGGTTACAAGTGTTGATTTCCTCCCGCCGCTGTCTGTGCACCGGGAACGCATTGAGCAGTACATCGCCGAAATTCGGGCCGGTACCCTGGACAAACTGGTGATGTCTAGAGCAGAGCGGTTTCATCTCACCGGGCAGGTGAACCCCGAGGCAGTGCTGGCCGGCTATATGGCGAGTGCCGGCACGGGTTTCGGATACCTGGTAGAGCTGGCGAACGGCGAATTCTTTATCGGCCCCAGCCCCGAGGTATTGATAAAGAAGCAAGGCCGGAAAATCTCATCATTTCCGCTGGCGGGAACCGCCATGCGCAGCGCAGACCCGGAGTTAGACCGCGCAATCGCGGCCAATTTACAGGCCTCGGAAAAAGATCTGCACGAGCATTCGTTTGTGACCGCGGGCATCAGGGAAGCACTCGCCCCCCTGTGTACGCAACTGGAGATCCCAGAGATTCCGCTGGTAATGCACACCGCCCACACCTGGCATTTAGGCACCCCGATCAGGGGTATTTTGCGACCTGATATAGACATGTCGGCCCTGGACTTGGCGCAGCTCCTCCACCCCACAGCCGCGGTTAATGGGCACCCGGCGCAGATTGCCGCGGAGCTTTTGGCCAAGCAGGAACCGGATCGTGGGTTCTATTCCGGCGCGGTGGGGTGGGCCAATGGCCGGGGCGATGGCGAATGGCGGGTCGGGATCCGCAGCGCGCTCATCAGCGGGGATACTGTGACCGCCTATGCCGGCGGCGGGATTGTCGCAGACTCTGTGGCGGCGGACGAGCTGCGGGAAACCCACACGAAGTTGGGTCCAATCCGGTCCGCACTGGGCATGCTGTAGGGCCGCTTGGCGGCGATCGCAGAAAGACAATGAGGGATAGCAATGGGAGTGACCAAATGAGTTTGTATCCGGCTGATTTTGTGGAGTTATACCGGCGGGAAGGATTGTGGTTAGACGAGACGTTTGCCACATTTTTCGCCGATGCGGCGAACCGATTTTCCGACGCCGAGGCGGTGGTAGGTCCAGACCACGCTGGTGTTGAGCATCGCCTGACCTACCGTGAGCTGGCGGATTATAGTGCGCAGGCCGCCGGGGTCCTGGCCACACATGGTGTTGGCCAGGGGGATTTTGTGGTGGTGCAGCTGCCGAACATTGTGGAATATGTGGTGGCGATCGGGGCGGTGTTCCGCCTGGGGGCGCGTCCGGTGTTTGCGCTCCCCGCACACCGGCAGGCAGAGCTCACCCATTTTGTGAGCCAATCGGGGGCGAAAGCGCTCATAACGACCGGTGTGTGGAATGGGTTTGATCATCGGGAATTGGCCCGGGAGCTGAATATTATCACACTGGTGGTCGCGGAGGATCCGCAAGAATTTTCGAGATTCACATTTATGGATTGGGCCGAGGCGGAGCCGGTACCGGCAGCGCAGGTTGACCCGCTCGATATTGCGTTCTTACAGGTGTCTGGCGGCACGACGGGGATACCAAAGCTCATCCCCCGCAGTCACGCGGACTACCTGTATTCGGTGCGGGAGTCCGCACGAATTTGCGAACTTACCCCGGAAACCAGATTCCTGGTGGTATTGCCGGTCTCCCATAACTTCACAATGAGCTCCCCGGGGATTCTCGGGGTGTTGTGGTCGGGCGGCACGGTCGTGCTGTGCCCGGAGCCCACACCGTCGACAAGCTTTACGCTGGTGGCACGGGAACGGATCACGTTGTGCGCACTGGTTCCGCCGCTGGCGTTGGCGTGGCTGGCCATGGCACCGGTGCTGCAACCCGACCTGAGCAGCCTCCAGGTGTTGCAGGTGGGTGGGGCGAAGTTCACCCCGGAGGCGGCGAAACGTATCACACCGGAGCTCGGCTGTCGGCTGCAACAGGTGTTTGGTATGGCGGAGGGGCTGGTGAATTACACCCGGCCGGACGATAGCGAAGAGCTGGTCATTGGCACGCAGGGTCGACCCATGTCGCCGTTTGACGAGGTACGGGTGGTTGATGATGCGGGCAATGATGTGCCACCTGGTGAGCGCGGCCGGTTGCTCACCCGCGGCCCATACACGATTCGTGGCTATTGGGGCGGGGTGGATAAGGGGTCCTTTACCGAGGATGGGTTTTACGCCAGCGGTGACCTGGTACGCCAGCTGCCGTCGGGGCATCTCATCGTCGAGGGCCGGGATAAAGATCAAATCAACCGGGGTGGGGAGAAAATCTCCGCCGAAGAGATCGAGGACCACCTGATTTCCCACGATTTGGTGTATGATGCGGCAATCATTGCGGTGCCGGACCAGCTACAGGGGGAGCGTTCGTATGCATTTGTGGTACTCACCGATGGCGCACAGTTGGATGTCACGGTTTTGCGCGATTACCTGCGAAAACGTGGGGTTGCGGACTATAAGATCCCGGATTATTTCGAATTTGCCGAGAGCTTTCCGACGACCGGGGTGGGGAAAACCAATCGCCGGGAATTGCGTCGAATCGTGCAGGAATATGTTTCGGCGAAAACCCAACAGCAAGAAGAATCAACGAATTAATAGAAAGGCGGTATCATGACCGAAACAAAAATCATCACAGACGTGGCGGAATCCTTGGGGGTAGCGCCGGACACGCTCACCCCGGATACCAACCTGGCGGACGCCGGACTAGATTCGCTGCGGCTCATCATGCTGGTGGAAAAGTGGCGTGCAGAGGGCGTGACTGTGGATTTTCAAGACATACTCACCCGGGCAACGCTAGCAGAATGGTTCGAACTGTTTCAAAGCTAATATGCCTATTTTTTACACTGATGACCAGCTCATTGAGCTGATGTCGCAAAGCACTGATCCATCGAATACGTGGTCGACTATTTGGGAAACCATCACCCGCGAGGGCACACCGTTAGTAGACGAAGGTTCCCTGCGGATGACGTTCCTGTTTGATGCGGCAGCCGTATCAGATATGGATGTGGAGTCGGTGCATGTTTGGATTAATCGGCTCACGGATAAGGAGCGGGTGGCGCAGGGGTTTATGAAGAGCATCCCCGGCACCACGGTGTGGGCGCGAACGGTAGAGGTGCCGCCCAGTCTGCGGGCCACATACTGTTTTCGGATGAATGCCGGCGAGCATCGCCCACCGGGGCATAATAGGTACCCGCACCGACGCGACCCTCATGCCCGTAGCGGGCACTTGGTGATAGATGGTGACTATGGATTATCCTTGTTGCAAGGCCCAGACGTGGTGGAGGTACCGGAATCTTCGGCTTGGCAACATGTGGATTTAGCCCATCCAAGCCGGTCGATTACAGGTTCGATTTCTGGGCTGCCTACGTACCTGTATTTGCCAATCATTCCGCACAAGGATCTGCCCTTGGTGGTCCTGATTGATGCGGATGTGTGGTTCCAACGGTTGAAGCTGGACCAGGTGTTGGATTATCTCATTGCGCAGGGACATATGCCCGCGTGTGCTGTACTCGGCATCGGTTTTCCCGATCCAGCAAAGCGACGCCGACTGTTGGGTGCCAACAATGAGCTGACTGCTTTACTCACCGGCCCCGCCGTAGAATACGCGCAACAACAAGCACGATCGGCGGGCCATACCATAGCGCATAATACCATCATTATTGCTGGTCAAAGCCTTGGTGGGCTGACCTCCCTGTGGGCGGCATTGCGCCACCCGGATCGAATCCGGTCGGTGATCGCTAGCTCCCCGTCGCTGTGGTGGCGCCCGGAGGATGGGTGCACACCGGCCGACCTCGCCACCATGAATGTGCCGTGGCTGGTAGAACAGATATTGACCGAAACCCCCAATCATTCCGCACATTCCACCTCCGGCGCCTGCGATATGCTGCCGCCCGCCTATTTGGATGTGGGGATCCGGGAGGGAATGTCGGTTGCACACATGCACGGCTTGCATTTCGCCATGACCAGCCGCAATTGGGAACATCAGTTCGAGGTATGGGATGGGGGTCACGACTTTGCCTGGTGGCGAGAGGCTCTGCCGCACCGGTTGAGTCAAGCCCTGCGCATCTTGCCGCCGGCCACGGTAAATTACCAATAATCATAAGGATAACTAATCATAATGTCCCCGCTATCCCCCACGTTCACACTCAGCCCCGGCCAACGTGCCATTTGGTTCGCCCAGCAAACCAATCCAACCAGCACGGAATACCAGTGCGCAGAATTACTCACCTTCGACACCATGGTGGATGTGGAGGTGTTATCACAGGTCATTGCCGATTGTTTGGAAACATTGCCGGTGTTTCAGGCACATTATGCAGACCCGCACGAGGCAACGGCGTGGCCGCACCGCATCACGGTGGAGCACTATGGCACGGTTGAGGGTGATGTGCAGCAGTGGGCGGCGCAGCACATCACCGAGGTGGCGGATCCGGCGCTGCGGGGCGACACGTTAACGAAGCACTGGTTGGCGACCCTGCCGGATGGCAGGGTGGTGTGGCTGGCAAGGTTCCATCACATCACCGGGGATGGTTTTGCCATCAATGCCCTATTGTCGTGGCTGGGTGAGGTCTACACTGCGCGTGTTGCGGGCAAACCCTTGCCCGAAAACCATCTGACCTGTGATTATTCGACTATTTCGGATGCGGAACCCGTGCAGGAGGTGGCGGATTATTGGGCTCATGCGGGGGTGTCCGCACCGGAGTCGATTATGTCCGCCCAGCCCGCGGACGACGAAATGGTGCTGGCCAGCGCGGTCATATCCACGGCGGAACGGGCAAAATTGCGCACTATCCACCCAGTGGAGATGGAAACCTTGGCCACGGTAGCTGCGTTTTACATTTCCGCGTTCTCTAGCCCCGACGCGGCGACGGTGACGTTGGGCATGCCGCTCATGAACCGGCCATTGGGGCAGTCGCAGGTGGCGTTGACGCCCATGGTGTCGGTATTGCCGCTGGTGGTGCCGGTTTCTTCTGAGCAGCCCATAACCATCCCGGAGGTGGCACAGGCGTTTCGGGGGTTGCGTGCGCACGCAGCGATCCGCACCGACCAGTTACGCCAGGTCCTGGGGGTGACCGACCCCCACCAGCATGTGGTTGGTCCGCACGTGAATATTCGCCCGTTTACACCCGAGTTTCAGTTCGGATCGGCGGTTGCCCGCTTGACGACAATCTCCGTGGGGCCCATCAATGATTGTGAACTGGTGTTCCAATCTTTGCCGGACGGCGGCCTGGAAGTCATCGTCATGGCCCGGGGAAGTAATTTGCGGCTCGATGTGCATCGACATGCAAACCGGTTGGCCCACCTGATTCGAAAAATCGCTGAGCAGGGAAATTTTGATGGTGTTTCGGTTGCCACGGCGGCAGAGCTGGCGGAGATCGCGGCAGCAAATGACACCACGCACGAGCTGCCCACCCGAAGCTTACCGGCGCTCATCGAGTTCAATCGAACAAGGACTCCCATGGATGTCCTGGCATTGGGCATATGGTACGACAGCAAGATCAGTAGCGGCCAGGGGCCGCGGGGCACGTTTGCGTGGCGCACGTGGGCGCAGGTGTGGGCCGCGGTTGATGATCGGGTTGCGGTACTGCGCGACCTGGGCTTGGGTCCCGGCCATGTGGTGGCGGTGCATCTGGAGCGCAGCGAGGAGTTTCTCCTGACGGTGGCGGCGGCCGCCAGCCTGGGGATTGCCTGGTGCCCCATCGACCCGGACTTGCCCCCAGAACGTAAGGCCCACATGGTGGCCACGAGTAACGCCGCGGCTTTGGTCACGCTCACCCCGGTAGCCGACACCGTGGTCGATGATGCCACCACTGGCATTACCACCATTGATGCCACGAACTGGCGGGTGACGCGGCAAGCAAGGATTCCCGCGGCCGGCGACCCGGAGTGCGCGTATATTCTGTTCACCTCGGGTTCCACGGGCACCCCCAAGGCCGTGGGGGTTTCCCAGGTGGGCATTGCCAACCGGTTGGAATGGATGTGTGATTATTATATCCTCGGGCCGTTTGATCGGGTGCTGCATAAAACCCCAAGTTCGTTCGATGTGTCCGTGTGGGAATATTTATTGCCGTTCACCCACGGCATCTCGACGGCTATTGCATCACCGCAGGCACACCGCAATCCTGAGGAGATTCTGACCCACCTGCGCGCGGGAAAAATCAGCGTCTGCCACTTCGTTCCCTCGGCGCTGAAGGCGTTTTTGACCTATGTGTCGTATGCGGATAACCAGCCAAAGTTGCCGAAATTACGTATGGTTATCACGTCCGGGGAGGCCCTGGATTCGGGGGTGGCCCAGCGCTGCCGGGCCTTGTTGGGTGTTGCGGTTCATAATCTTTATGGCCCCACCGAGGCAGCTATTGATGTGACCGCCCACACGGTCACGGATGCGGACCGGATCATTCCCATTGGGGCACCGGTGTGGAATACCCGCATCTATGTGGTGGATCGGTATGGCCAGCCGGTGCCGCCCGGGGTGCCGGGTACATTGTTGATTGCTGGTTGCCAGGTGGCGTTGGGCTATGTGGGCCAGCCGGAGTTAACGGCGCAGCGGTTCCGCCCAGACCCAGATTATCCTGGCGAACAAATATACGATTCCGGGGATCGGGCATTGTGGCATGGTGGGGAGTTGTATTACCTGGGCCGGTCGGATGGTCAGGTGAAGCTGCGGGGTCAGCGCCTGGAGCTGGGCGAGGTGGAGTCCGCGGTCGCTACCGTGCATGGTGTAGCGCAGGCGGCCGTTACCGTGAAGGAGGTGGGTGGCGATAAGGTGCTCGTGGCATATTGTGTTCCCACCCCCAGTGCCGATCCTCAGGCCATTCCCGAGGAGGTCCTGACGGCCACGAAGGCGGTTTTACCTGCGTTTATGGTTCCGAGCTTCGTTCTTGTCGTGCCGGAGTTGCCGATGACTCGCAATGGGAAATTGGACGCCTCAGCGCTTCCCTCCCCCACCCCGCAGGCGGTTTCTACTGTCGCGGACGCCACCCCTGCCGAGCGTCAGGTATTGCAAGCGTTCAGCGAGGTGCTGGGCACGCCGGTCGCCGATGTGGATGCGAACTTCTTTGCGTTGGGTGGTAGTTCCCTCAGCGCGGTCACGGTCGCGGTGGCGTTGGATGGGGTCCATATCGCAGATGTGTTCGCACACCCAACTGCCCGATCCTTGGCCCAGCTTATCGACGCCCCCAGCGCGGGTGACACCGGCTTCGCGGAGGTCATCACCCTCCACGAGCACCATGGTGGCACCCCAGTATTGTGCTTCTATCCGGCCGGCGGCTTGAGCTGGTCTTACACCACCCTGGTGCGTATGCTGGCGGATCGGGAGTATCCCGGGGGCGTGTTTGGGTTCCAGGCACCGGGCATTCTTGATGAGTCAGAGCGCGCCACCAGCATCACGGATTCCGCCGCCCGGATTTGCGAACATGTTATCGGTTCCATGGGGTTTTCGCGGGTCGCATTGGTGGGCTGGTCGGTGGGTGGTGTGCTGGCCCATGAGGTGGCCACCCAGTTGATGCAACGCGGGATTGAGGTCGAACATGTGATCGTTTTGGATGCTTATCCGGCAACAGTGTGGCGGCAGTTGCCCGCCCCGGACGATAGGCAGCTTTGGCAGGGGGTGCTGGCCATGGCGGGGATCACTGCGGATCATGAGCTCACCCCCGACGAGGTTGTGACGGCAATGCAGTCGCGGGGTGGTGTGTTTGCCGAGCTTCCGCCCACCGCCCTGGATGGGATTCGAACCATGGTGAAGCATAATGCTTATCTGATGCGGGATCATCACACTTCCCACTATCCGGGTGAGCTGATTCACGTGACCGCGGCGGTGGAACTCCCAGAGCGGGACCCTCGGTTGGTGGCGTCCGCATGGGGGCCGCATGTTGGTACGCTCACCACTTATCACGCGAATGTACGGCACCCAGGCATGGTGAGTCCGGAAGTGTTATCCCAGGTGGCCGCCATTATTAGCGGTGCTCCCATAACGTGGTGATGGGCAAAAGATACTGCCAATCGCGGTAGCGTCGTGAGTGTATGCCGGTGTGGAGTATAACGCCGGCAATGACTTGATCGCCTAGCACCTGCCGCAGGCGTTCCATGGTGGCGAAGTCCTCGATGGTGGGTTGGGTGTTGGTGGTGACGTCGATGAGGACGACCCGGCCGTCGACAAGCTCAACCACGACGCCGACGGTGGCGCCATCGCGGGTGCGAAAATGCCTCAGCCGGAACGATGTTGCGCTCCAGGTTTGCTGCGTAACCAATTGTTGGATAACAAACTGCTCCAATAGCTGACGAAAATATGTTCTACTGCGGGGTATGTCGATCTCACCGGCGCTAAAGCCCACATTTTGGGCGCTGAGCCCGGTGTCTAGCAGGAGGCTTTTCGCTGCGCTTACCGAACGTTTATTCGCAGCACTGTGCCAGCCGGGGAGGTCGATAATGACGCCGGCGGACCGTAGAGTCATCATGGCGACCCGGGCTTCGCGTTCAGTAATGCCCAATTCCCGGGAAAGTCGGGCCTGCACGATCTCGGTGACGGGTGTGGTGGCGAGCAGTGCTACAACTCGCCGGAGTACATCGTTCCGCAGTCGGGCACACAGGTTGCGGGTGTAGTTCCGGCACCAGCGAGCCTGGCTTTTCGTGGTGGCGCACCCCAGGGCCATGGGCATGCCGCCGCGGGTTACCCGCAGCGTCACGGCCTGCCTATTAATGTAGCTTCTCGGCGGGTATTCCACTGGTGGCCGGGCAATGATCCAGGTGACGAAGTCTTCCGGTGTGGCATGCTCGTCGATTTCGCCCTGGCTAAGCGGCTGAACCGTCACATGACCAATGTCCACAGCATCGTGGTCAACACCACAGCCGGCGGAATCGACTATGAGGAAGCACCCATCCCAACTGCCAAATTCCACCAGACCACATATATGGTCCAAGAGTTCGGGCACGTAGTGGATACTATCAATCACCAGCAGGTTGCTGGGGGCCTGCCGGATAAACGCGGCCGGCTCCTGGTAGGCGAACGCATAGGGGTCGGGGTCATCAAGGTCGACGAAGATTCCGCCAGTTCTATCCGCCAGGTCGCGGGCGATAACGCTTTTGCCCACCTGTGGGGCACCGTGGAGTGCCACCACCGGGAAATGCGCGAGCAAGTTTTGGATTTCTTGGGTGGCGAAACGTGGTTTTATTGGCATAATCCCCAGGGTACTAGGGTCATACATCATTGAAGCTTTCTTTAGTTATTGGGAAACCAATCCGCACCAGCAAGCGGCAAATCGGAAAGAACATGTCAATTACCTGGTTTTTTGGAGAATCACCACGCGAGTTACTGAACTATGTTTCTCCTGCGGCCGGATCGACTTCAGCATATGCATTATTCATGATGACTTAGCACTAGAAACCCCATTTCTGACCTGGCTTATGTCTCAGCAGAAATCGGAGTACAATGGCGATGCCAGCGTAGACCATAAACGGTATCTTCCCTGGCAGCCGACTAGATTTCAGGCTTCATATGCATTTTGAGCATATGCAATAACTGAATCATGAAAGGAGATATGTAAATATGAACGAAAAGCAAGCGCAGACCCTCGGGTG
>CAUVMZ010000092.1:0-11307 GCA_963552855.1 uncultured Corynebacterium sp.
TCTTTAGAGAGGCTTGGGAGGGGGACTATTGCTACCCACTATACATCATCAAGCGTCACCGAGATTAGTCAATTCGAACTGGTATTTTGAGAATGGAGCAACAGTTCATCCGACCCAAACAGGCTTTTCAACACCACCTCATCCTTCCAATCTTTCTAAGAATGTTCATCAGATAGACTCTCTGCGTTGAACGGCAGCCTTGTCGTATCTGAACCATTCTTTCTCGGTTTTATGCAGGATCATACGTAGCCGTTCAGCAACCCAACCGTTGTAGTGAGAATCAAGTTCGCATGCTAAAAATCGTCGCCCGAGTTGTACCGCAACAACCGCGGTTGTCCCCGAGCCGGAACATGGATCAAGAACCATGTCCCTTACCTGGGAGCTGGCAAACACTATTTTTCGTACCAGTTCCTCGACCACCCCCCCAAAAAAACCAGACATGTGCGCACAACAACACATCAAATCAAACCTTGTCAGCGTTGACTTTACTCCAGCGCTGGTAGGCAATTGTTGCGGCTAGCACCAGGATGCCGCCTACCCAGAAATGCGGCATCCACAGGAATATCCGCCACCAACCGTAACGTGAGAGCGATTCCCCCGCCAGGAGCTTTATGATTCCCGGCGCGGAACCGACCACCCCATAGGCCATGAGCAGGACCCCCGAGACCCAGCCAAAGGCCAGCCGCAGCCAGCGAGGCACCCTAATAGTGTCCGGGTATAGGAGGGCGCACCCGAAGACGACAAAACCCAGCTTCACCAGCCCAGAGATGAATACAACAACAACGAACCAGGTGGGTCGTTCCTGGGCCAGCCGTAGCCCATCTCCTTGAAGGACCGTGTCAACCAACCATGGGGAGCCCAACGCCCAGGACAGGCTGACGCTACCGAAGAAACCCCACCATAGCATCATGGCGATAGCTAACGCCCGCGGCCACCCTGGCATTTCGACCCCTCTCTTTATCAAAACGGTTTACTTCTTCCCCCCAGACGCACGCCCTGATTTGAATTCGACCACATCCCCGTCGGCCATTACATATTCTTTGCCTTCCTGCCGTACCTTGCCGGCGGCGCGGGCGGCGGCCATGGAACCGGCGGCGTCGAGGTCGTCGAAGGACACGATTTCGGCTTTGATGAAGGCCTGTTCGAAATCGGTGTGGATCACGCCGGCAGCCTTGGGTGCGGTATCGCCCTGGTGGATGGTCCAGGCGCGGGCTTCTTTGGGGCCGGCGGTGAGGTAGGTTTGCAGGCCCAGGGTGTGGAAGCCCGCCTTGGCGAGTGAGTGGAGGCCTGGTTCGGTTTGGCCGATGGATTCGAGGAGTTCCTGCGCTTCGTCGTCGTCAAGCTCTAGCAGTTCGGCCTCGGTTTTGGCGTCGAGGAACACGCAGTCGGCGGGGGCCACCAGGTCGCGGAGCTCCTGCTTTTTGGCATCGTCGGTCAGGACTGCTTCGTCGGAGTTGAACACGTATAGGAATGGTTTGGCGGTCATGAGGTGCAGGTCGCGGACGAGCGCCAGGTCGATTTCGCCGGACCGGGCGGCACTATAGAGGGTGCGGCCGTCCTCCAGGATGGTTTGCGCGGTTTTGGTTGCGGCCACGGTGTCGGCAAGCTCTTTGTTTTTCCTAGCTTCTTTCTCCAGCCGCGGTAGGGCTTTTTCGATGGTTTGCAGGTCGGCGAGAATCAATTCAGTATTGATGGTGTCAATGTCGCTGGTGGGGTTGACCTTGCCGTCCACGTGGATGACGTTTTCGTCAGCGAAGGCCCGAACCACCTGGCAAATGGCGTCGGCTTCCCGAATATTGGCGAGGAAGGCGTTACCGCGGCCCTCGCCATGGGAGGCGCCCTTCACGATGCCGGCAATATCAACAAAGGACACGGTGGCGGGCAGAATGCGTTCGGAGGAAAAAATTTCAGCGAGCCGCGCAAGGCGGGCGTCGGGCAGTTCGACCAGCCCAATATTGGGGTCGATGGTGGCAAAGGGATAGTTGGCGGCCAAGACATCGCTACGGGTCAGGGCGTTAAAAAGGGTTGATTTGCCAACGTTGGGCAGTCCGACGATTCCTAGGGTTAAGCTCACGGGCACAAATTTTATCATGCTTATGGGCGCCCACCCACGGCGACAGTCGTCGACAAGCAATCACCCATTTGGAGCTAACCACCTATTGCCACAGATTCACTAACAGGGGTAATTTAGGGGCAAAGCTATTCTCATAAAGTGGGACAGGGTTTCCATTTTTTGGGACAGAGTGATTAGAATCAGCACGATATCCCGCAAGGGAGTCCTGGCACAAAATTACTGGAAAGGGTGTCTCATGACACAAGAAGCTGCTCCCACCCAGCGGAGAGAGGTCTTTTCGACCCGTTGGGTATTTGTGCTTGCCGCTATTGGTTCCGCAGTGGGGTTAGGCAATATTTGGCGCTTCCCCTATGTGGCCTTCGAAAACGGCGGTGGCGCATTCCTCGTTCCTTACCTTATAGCCCTGCTTACCGCTGGCATTCCCCTGCTCTTTCTCGACTATGCGATGGGGCACCGGTATCGCGGGTCTGCGCCGCTCATCTTCCGACGGTTTAAGAAATGGTCGGAACCCGCCGGCTGGATTCAGGTGGGGATCTGCTTCTTCATCACCATTTACTACGCGGCAATCATTGCCTGGGCAGCCCTCTACACCATTAAATCCATCACCCTGGCCTGGGGCGACCAGCCGGAACAATATTTCCAGAAAGAATTCCTCCACCAGGACACCACCCATGTGCTGCCCACCGAATTCGTGTGGCCCATCTTTATTGCCCTTGCCGTCGTGTGGGTCGCCTCAATCATTGTGCTTGCCATGGGTGTGGATTCGGGCATTGGGAAGGCATCGAAGATCTTCATGCCCATCCTTACTGTGCTCTTCGTCATTGTGGTGATTCGCGCCCTGTTTCTGGAAGGCTCCGCCGACGGTTTGAACGCTTTCTTCACGCCCAACTGGTCGGCTCTTTCCAACCCATCGGTGTGGGTCGCCGCCTACGGGCAGATTTTCTTCTCGTTGTCGGTGAGTTTCGGCATCATGATGACCTACGCCTCTTATCTCAAGCCACGCACCAATCTGACCGGCACCGGCATGGTGACCGCGTTCGCTAACTCCTCGTTCGAAGTGTTGGCTGGCATCGGCGTGTTCTCGGCATTGGGGTTCATGGCGGCCCAAAACGGCACCACCGTGAAAGATGCGGCCTCCAGTGGTATCGGCCTAGCGTTTATCGCCTTCCCCACCATTATTAATGAAATGCCAGGCGGCGCCATCTTCGGCGTGCTGTTCTTTGGCTCACTCACCATCGCCGGCTTCACCTCGTTGTTCTCCCTGTTCGAGGTCGTGGTGTCGGCTGTGCGTGACAAGCTGAACCTGCCGCGGAAGCAAACCGCCATCACCATGGGCATCATTATGGCGGTCTTGTCGCTGGTGCTCTTCGCCAATACCGGTGGCATCGTCAACCTGGACATCATGGACAAGTTCACCAATAACGTTGGCATCGTGTCCATCGCCCTCATCCTGATCGTGATCCTGGACTGGGTGCTGCGCCGTATCGACGAATTCTCCACCCACCTGAATATGGTGTCCTCCTTCCGGGTAGGCACTATGTGGCGGATTTGCGTGGTCAATATCACCACCCTGGTGCTGGGCTTCACCCTATTCCAGGAACTGTTTAACCTGCTCAAGGAGCCATATGGTGGCTACACCACCACCCAGGTGGGCATCTATGGTTGGGGCGTGCTCGTCATTATCCTGGTGGCCGCGGCCATACTCACCATGATGAAATGGCCCGAGGGTGTGCCGCTCGATGGCCCACCCGGCTCAGACTTTGGCGTCGACCCCGAGGTGGAACGGGTACCAAAGATCCCGCAGCAATACAAGCACGACGAGCGGCCCCGCATCGCCGGCTTCGCCATCGAACAGTACACAGATGAGGAGTTGCACTCATGACCGGCATCGCAATCACCATGATGATTCTGTTCATAGTCGTCATTTGGGGTGGGCTGGCAGCCACGCTGATACATTTACAACGCCACCCCGACGAACAATCAGGCCACTTTGGCACACATCCGCTCACCACGGATGAGGTACTCATCGCCCAGGAAATCCGCGACGACGTGTAACACGCAGCCCAACCAGGCGCCCGGGTGGCCCCGCCACCCGGTTATGACCGCCACGATCAACGCCAGTGCGATGGGCATGGTCACCGTGGGGGCGTCGATAAGCAACCGACCGTCGCAGACCCCGGCGATGATATGAATAAGCGACACCGAAATAAATGTGGCATAAATCAATGTAATTAATAATAGATCGCCAAAATGCTCCATATTTGCAGCCCCAATTGGTACCCCCAATCCAAAAACCATCGCACCAACCAGCACAATCTCATATAACGGAATTAAATAGCGCCCCACTCAGTCACTGCCGTTAACAATCCAATGGCCAATTACTCCTTTCGTGGGGGTTAAATTTACGCAATAATGCCCCCACCAGCACGGCTGCAAACTTGTTACACGCCCGAGGTTAACCCCATTCGGTGAATTTTTTGCCACAATGTAGTGATGTGAGTGAGTACCAGTCGACGACCCCGGAAACCGTACCGGAAATGCCCGAGCAGTTAGATGCCGCGCAATTCTTTAAGCAATTACAACCGGAAGATCCCGTCGCCCACATCGATCGTGCCGAAATCATCGGCAACGGCATTAAACACCTTGCCTCATGGTGCCTACGCCTGCTGATTATCGCCGCCGCCGCTTTCGTCATCTGGCACATCCTCAGCCAAGTGTGGCGCGGGGGCCTGCCCATCGTCCTGGCCATCATTGTATGCACCGTGCTGTGGCCACCGGTGGCCTGGCTCCGTAAACACGGCATCCCCGCAGGCCTGGCCGCCATGATCGCCATCCTAGGTTCCTTCGGCGGCTTCGGCTTCCTCATCTGGCTGATCGCCCCCTCGGTAGTTAATCAATCACAAACCCTCTATTTCCAGGCTTTCGAAGGGGTACAACGCCTGCAACTCTGGCTTCAGGGGCCACCCATGCACCTCGACCCCAGCGACCTGGACGACCGCATTGACACCGCCGCCCAATGGCTGCAATCCAAGGCGGGCTCTATCGCATCAGAAGTGTTTTCCGGCCTAGGAATCGCCAGCTCGGTCATGGTCACCATGCTGGTAGTGCTAGTGCTCACATTTTTCTTCCTCAAGGACGGCGATAAGTTCCTGCCCTGGCTGCGTGGCATGGTGGGGCAACGCGCCGGCTGGCACCTTACCGAGCTGCTGACTCGCGGCTGGATCACTCTCAGTGGTTTTATCCGAGCCCAGGCACTCGTGTCGCTGGTAGACGCCGTTTTCATCGGATCGGGCCTCATCATCCTCGGCGTGCCGCTGGCACTGGCGCTGGCAGTCCTCACGTTTATCACCGGGTTCATTCCCATCGTGGGGGCATTCATCGCTGGCACCCTATCAGTAACGGTGGCCCTAGTGTCCCTGGGGGTGACCGAGGCCATCATCACACTCATCATTGTGCTCCTGGTGCAGCAGCTCGAAGGCAATATTCTCTCGCCACTACTGCAATCCAAAGCCGTCAACCTACACCCGGTGGTGGTGCTGATCTCCGTGACAGTCGGCGGCTCGCTCTTTAATATTGCTGGCGCATTCCTGGCCGTACCGTTTGCAGCCATGGCCGCCGTGCTCTTCCGCTATCTCCACGACATGACCGCCCTGCGTGCCGGCGAAAAAACCGCCGCCCAAATTCGCTTTGCGACGACCGCAGGTTCGCTCAGCGGCATGCAAAACGAGGCTGTAGCAAAACGCCTCCTGGCTGCCCGGCAAGCTTATATCCGCAACGACGAGGCCGCAAAGCAAGCGGAAGCGGAGGCACAGGCCGCCGAAAACACCGCCAATAATTCATTGGAAAAACCGACCACTGTATCCAAAGTACAGCATATTGGGGGGTTAGCATTCTCCTCAATGACCCGCATAGGCAAAGCCGGCATAGCAGCAGTCAAAGCGTTCTATCGGACCTAAAATATGGTAACTACCAGGTGAATCTTACCTAGTTTCCTAACAGATCTGATACCTACCATATGGTTAAAGGGAATCGGGAAAACCCCAGTTAAGTCCTAGTTGTCTATTAAGTCGAAGCAAAGATTATGCTGAAAATCCGGTGTGGCTCGTGGTGCGCCGAATCCCGCTTTTCATGATAAATCGGTAACATGAATATTCGTGTCTAATGTCTCCGAGAAAAACCGCAGCCGCTCATCTGGCGCGAAGTTTTTTGGCATCCCATTATGGATGTCACTCGCGGTGCTCTGCGGCGGGTTATTGGTGGGGTCGCTCATCAGCCTGGCCAGCGGCAAACTCGGATTGCCATTCGTCCTTTGTTTTATTATCGGCGTTGTTTTTTCCGTCCTGCTCACCGAACCACGATCCCTGTTTCTTTCGGTTGTGAGCATACCTATTTTCTTCTCGATCGCGGCCGGCACTACCGGCTGGTTCCTTAACCAACAGATCAGTAGGCCCAACGGATCGGGGAGCATATCAAAAACCCAGATCCTTTCGGCAATCTATCCCCTGCTGCAACAGTTCCCGGTGATGGCCATAGCCACCATCGGCGCCGGCATCATCGCGTATCTCCGATGGCACCTCGTCACCCGCTATGTGCAGCAATCGGAAAAGAAAGCAGCCGAGGACCGCCGGCGAGATACCGAAACCCAGAAGCGGGCCATGAAGCAGGCGAATCGGGTGCGGACGGCCGCACATAACACTGCCGAACCAACCGACGAAGCCGACGAAACAGAGCAGACCAGCGGCCCTGCCCATCCCCCCAGCACGGGCAGCATCACGGTAGCAGAACTCATTAAACGGAATCAACGAGCCGCCCAAAAGAGTCAACGACGCCGGGTGGAACCTGCAAAACCAGCGAAACCAGCTTCAGCAAAACCGACACCCGCGCAATCAGCGGCGCGCTCCCCAGAGGACGACCCAGCCACCCCAGAGAAGCCACGCCGCACACCCACCACTCCCAGGGGTCAACAACAACCCCGCACTACCCGTCAAGCCACTAACACCACCGATCAGGCCACAATTTCCCGCCACAACCCGCGTCAGACTGCCTCCAGGCAGGTCCCGCCGCGGCGACAGGCCCAACAGCCACAACGGTCAGCAGCAGCTTCCCAATCACAGCGCCAAAACCCGCCACAACGGCAAGCCGCGAGGCGCGCAACGCCACAACAGCGACCGGTCCGCCCCGCCGCCGCAGCCCGGGGTGGGCAGCAACCACCCCAATCCGATACCCGGCAATCCCGACCCGGCAATAACCTCACCGCCCGCCAGGGAAACCCCCGGCAGCAGCAACGCAGCCAGGCAGCCAGCCAGCACGGGAGTGGACAGCACAGCAGCGGCCAACAGCCCCGGCAACAACAGTCACGAATGCAACGCAACCAGCAGGCCACCCCACAGGCATCACGTCAACAATCCAGTCGTCAACAGCCCGGCTCACATTCTGCCCACGCCAGCAATCGGCCGGCAGGTACATCTCGCTCCTCGGCAGCAGGCGGCACCCATTCGGCGGCTTCCCAGGCAGGCACTGGGCGGCGCGCCGCCCGTCAGGCTGGGCATCAGGCCAATCGCCAGTCGACCCAACAGCCACAGAAACGCACCCAACGTACCCAGCGCACCGGGCAGCCAGCCCAGCGCCGGGCTGCAACCCCCAACCAACCCGCGAGTCGTCGGGCCGCTACCACGAGCAATGGGTCCCGAAGCAGCCGGCAGGATCGACAAACCCCACGGCAGGATCATCACGATCCACAAAAATCCACGGGTAGCACCCCACCCAAGCCCAGGGTGCGCCGCCGCCGGGCACTCAACGATGACCTATATAGCTGACACATCCAATCGCCGGTTTGTTCTATCCTTTAAGAGAACTTAACCACTACGACGATTGGATAAATCAGTGAGTGAAGAATTAGCCGTACCTTCCAGCAACGAACCGGACGTTCCTCGCACCCGCATTAGGTCGCAACAACGAGATGCCCTCGTGTACGGCCTCAATCTTGCCTTGGACGATGGGCAATTAAATTACGAGGAAACCCAGAAACGCGCCACCGTTGCTAACCGCGCCACCTATGTGGATGAGGTCATGCCGCTGCTGAGTGACCTCAACTTTGGCCGGAATCTTCCAGCCACCACAAACCCACAAATCCTGGATGTGCTGACCCAAGCCCAACAGCAGGGTCTCACCGAAATTGCCGCAATTGACGCAGCAACCACCACAGTGCCACAATCCCAAAGCCAGGCCCTCACCCACTACTCCAACAGCTCAAAAAGCACCATGTCAATAGCGATATTCAGTGGTTCCTCGAAGAAGGGACCCTGGTTGGTGGGGCCCACGCATAATGTGTTCGGGGCCTTCGGTGGGGTTAGTGTTGATCTGCGGCAGGCACAATTGTCAGGGCCAGTCACCACGATCAAAACGGTCATGTGCTTTGGTAGCGTCACGATTAAAGTGCCGGAAAATTACCGCATCATCGAAAGTGTTTTCCCCCTATTTGGTGGTGCCTCCGTCACGGATGGGAAGGGAGTTACCTTAAAACTCTCAGACCTTCCTCCGGATGCTCCGGTCATTGATCTTCGGGGGATAGTTGCCTTCGGCGGTTTAGAGATCAAACGGGTACCAATAAACAAATAGCAACAAGATTGCTACCCCCATGCTGGGGTCCTGGCCTGAGCACGCATAGCGGAATGGGCGCACACGGATGCATCTTCATGTTCGAAATCGCCCATCCTACGGCTGGGTTGCCGCAATCGCATTATTGCCGCCAGCACCAACGGAATGTGCCCGAAACTACCTGCCCCATTCATTCCGACGACTCCCCAGAATCCGCCAACCCGGTTCGCACTGGTATTAAGCAACATGGTTTGACGACCTATCGTCGCCATCTGGGGCTATCCCACCACCAATGATCCCCACAGGATATGGGCGGCAATCCGGTATTATCCACTCAACAAACACATGTGGATAACCTGCTACTAGTCGTGGGCGATCTCGATTCGGTGGTAATATCCCCACCACCACTGATTCGAATATTTTTTCGATATTAGCCGTGGCTCGACAAAACAAAGACCCCCCACCCACCACAAGATTTATGACGCACACGGGTGGGCGTCGAAAAGCTTCTTAGGACTTCGCGCGGGGTGGGCGTAGCTCACGAGGGAGCGCAAACACCGTCTTTTCCGTAACCGTTGTCACCTCCTCCGCCGAGGTAAACCCGCGCTCAGCCAACCACTCCAGCACCCCATTCACCAGGATTTCCGGCACCGACGCACCCGACGTCACCCCAATCGTCGAAACCCCATCAAGCCACGACTCGTCAATCTGGTGAGCATAATCCACCAGGTAGGACCGCTTCGCCCCCGCCTGCAACGCCACCTCAACCAGCCGTTTCGAATTCGACGAATTCCGCGACCCCACCACGATCACTAGGTCGGCGTTTTCCGAAATCACCTTCACCGCCCCCTGCCGATTCTGCGTGGCATAGCAAATGTCGTCACTCGGCGGATCCTGCAACTGTGGGAACCGGTTATGCAGCTCCGTGACGATCTCCATCGTCTCATCCACCGACAATGTGGTCTGCGACAACCACACCAGATTCTCCACCTCATGCAGGAACTCCGGTAGCTTCGCCACACCCGCCACCCCATCAACCAGATGCGTCACCTCCGGCGCCTCCCCCGCCGTGCCTTCCACTTCCTCATGCCCCTCATGCCCCACTAATAAAATGTGGTACCCGTGCTTCGCAAACCGTTTCGCCTCATTATGCACCTTTGTTACCAGCGGGCAGGTGGCGTCCAAGGTTTTCAGTGATAGCTTCGCCGCCTCCGCATGCACCGCCGGGCTCACCCCATGGGCGGAAAAAATCACATGCGCCCCCTCCGGCACCTCATCGGTCTCCTGCACAAAAATCGCACCCCGCTCCGTGAGCGTCTCTACCACATACCGGTTGTGTACAATCTCTTTGCGGACGTAAACCGGGGCGCCATATTTTTCTAGTGCCCGCTCCACGGTTTCCACCGCCCTGTCCACCCCCGCGCAGTATCCTCGGGGGGCAGCAACAAGAACTTTTTTCGTCTTCGTCATTGTCGCCGGCGCATTGGCCGCATCAGTCGCATCAACATCGGTGGCAGGGACAGGAGAAACGGGGGAAGTCATGAGCTACAGCTTAAACTACTTTACAGATACACCAAACACCCGCATCCCAACGGCTCATTTACAAGGAAAACCATGGCAAACCACACCACGCCGGAAACCGCCTGGCCCGTCCGCGAGCTCAATTCCAAGGTCAAAGGCTGGATCGAACGACTCGGTTACGTCTGGGTGGAAGGACAAATCACCCAATACAAGGCAAATAACCGGTGGAAATTCTCCTACCTCACCCTCCGTGACCCAGAAATCGAAGCCAGCATCCAAATCACCTGCAATACCACGCTGCTGACCAGCGCTGACAATCCCATCGCCCAGGGCGACCGTGTTGTCGTCTACGGCAAACCCTCCTTCTATGAAGGCCGCGGCTCGTTCTCCCTATGGGTCACCGAGATTCGACCGGTGGGCATTGGCGCCATGCTGGCCCGCATCGAACAGCTCCGCCGCAGACTCGCCACCGAGGGGCTTTTCGACGACTCCCGCAAACACCCCCTCCCCTTCCTGCCCAATAATATTGGGCTCATCACCGGGCGCGGCTCCGCCGCCGAACGCGACGTGCTCTCCGTCTCTCAAGGCCGCTGGCCCGACGTCCAGTTCACCATTATCAACACCGCAGTCCAGGGGGCCCGGGCCGTGCCGGAAATCATTGCGGCCCTCACCGAACTCGACGCCAACCCCGACGTGGATGTGATTATCATTGCCCGCGGCGGTGGTTCCGTGGAAGACCTCCTCCCGTTCTCGGAGGAGGCCCTGCAATACGCGGTCGCTGAATGCCACACCCCGGTGGTATCCGCCATCGGCCACGAACCCGACAATCCCATTCTCGACAATGTCGCCGACCTACGGGCCGCCACCCCCACCGATGCCGCCAAACGTGTTGTGCCAGACGTCCTGGCGGAGCTGCAACAAGTCCGAGAGCTTCGCAGCCGGGCCGCCGCAGCCCTCCGGGGCTGGGTGTCCCGCGAACAGCAACAGCTCACAGCTATTCGCTCCCGGCCAGTCCTTAACGACCCGCTCACCGGCCTACGGCAACGCTGGATCGACGTGCACCAACACATCACCGCGGCCCGGCGGGAAATCCAACACCTGCTCACGACCGAAAC
>CAUVMZ010000093.1:0-11291 GCA_963552855.1 uncultured Corynebacterium sp.
CATTAACCCATGGGGCATTGGTGACGCATCACAGCAGCATCTGCTGCCGACACCGCCAACCCGTATGCCACAGCAATATCCGCCAGTTGGTTGACATACCAGCATCGCTGCGAACTGTCCGATGGTAACCATTCCGATGGCAGAGAATCCGATTTCGCCTGATTTTCGGCTTTGGTTACGGCCACTAGATTGGCTGGATCGTTGGCGAACGCCAACCGTTTCGCCATCGGCCAGGCATATGCCCCCATGTCCCAGGCCGCCGACAAGGGAAAGATGTGATCCAGTTCGATCGGCTCCCCAGCCGCCATGGCGGGATTGCTGCTGATGAGTCGGCCCGAGTAGGGGCAAATCCCCTGCGCAATCGGCCTACACCGGTCGGATTCCGCCAGCACGGTTAGCTGCGTTCGTAATATGTCGTCGCGCACCGAACACCCCGGTCGGGTCGTGCTTGAACCCCACCCGGCGCCAAATTCCGCCCGTTCATACCCCACCACGGTGCGGCGTTGCGGCACCTGGGTGAGCGCGGTCATGTTGGGGCTGCGCCGCTCACAGCCGATGGGTAAAAGGGTGAGGCACATGATGATGGTCGCGGTGATGAGCAGTCCGGTGGCGGAGAAAACAGATGATTGTATGATTCGCATGCCTAATGGGACTGGGAGGGCAAGGATTATGGGTGACCCGCGCAAAAATCGTCACCCTTGAGTACCCCTAAAAGAGGGAGGGGTGGGCTTGGAGTTGTGGCCGTGTGGATTGCTGTGGCGTGGGGTCACGTCACCAAGGGTGGGTTTTCACCCCGGACGGGGGAGATGACCTCAGAGGTCCTACAACTTCGGGGAACAAAATTAATTTGGGGAGGCTTTCACTAGGCATAAGACGAACTAACACCAACCTGGAGTGATTCCCCGTGGCACAACCCATAGAAAAATGGTTGCCGCCAGTTCTATATTTTCCGGCCATGATGCTCATAGGCCTCTTTGTGATGTGGCAATGCCAGACGAACATGGTGGTTTTGATTGCTATCACCGGTGGAATCATATTCGTCTATCACGCGATTGCCCTAGTGTGGGGCCGGAATGGCATATTTTGGCCCGGAATCTCCTGGTCGCTCGGATATTTCCTCATAGGCATCTACTATTTTTACGGCCGAGACGCCGCAGGTGACGCTACCTGGCTGTTCACGCTGGCGACCGTAAGCATGGTGTTATCGGCCCATCACTGGCGGTATTCACCCCGCATCACCGTATGGCCGGGCATCATGCTCAGTCTTGGCCTGGTGGTGGTGACCATCAGCCGGCCTGCCGGCGACTATGCGACAGAGATTGCCATCTTTTCGGTGGTGGTGTTCGGTACCCAGCGTCGCAAGAGTCGCGCCACCGTGCTGTGGTCCGGTGTTGGTCTGGCGGCCGGGCTGCTCGGCACCAGCATGTATTGCGCCTACTTCGTCCCGGGATCGCCGGCGGCAACGGTTGCGGCTATCAGCCTGGTCGCCTTGTGGCTGTCGCTGGGGTGCCAGCCCGCCAAAGCGGTCATGCTGCTACGTGGGACGTGGGCGGTGTGTCTGGTGTTGACCGGGCTCGTCTGCTACGACACCCTACATCCATGGTTGCTGATTGCCGGGGTCATGGCGGTATTCGTCAATCCCGTGCGGCTTCTGGATCCCGATGCCGTGACCGGCCAGCTGAGCGAAGAAGCAGCCAGAGAACGACAACTCATCGACCAGTGGTGGAATCGACCCGTGGATTCCTGCTACCCCATGCTCCTCATCGAGGAAACCACACTGTGGGTTCGTCCATTGCAACAATTTTTCCGCCAGGGTGGGGTAGGGGCGGGCATCATAACCGGCATAGACGCCTCCGGCACCATGCACACGCTGGGAGTGTGGGTGAGCGATGGGCTCGGCAACCAACTGTCCTGGCAGCAGATCCACGCCAATCTCACCCGCCGTGGTCTGCGGGATCCGATCATGCTGTGCTGTGCCGCCTCGTCCGAATCACTGTCGTGCATCGCCGACCTGTGGCCGCACGCCACCATGGAGATCTTCGACATCGACCACTACGACATGTGGAAACACGTGTGCGATCGCATCATGCCGAACATCTCGTCGTCGGAAGCGGAAATGGTTCGCGTGAACGACCGGCATAACGCCGTCATTCAAGCGATGAGAGACGTCTGCCACAGCAATACAAACATCGGCGACAAGCTGGCCATATATCTGCGTCGGAAGCTGTACTACCACGAGGCAACCTATCAAAGCACCATCGGCACCGGCTGGAAACCACTCATGAACCAGTGGGCGGAAACGTACCCTCACCGGCTCACATCGAGTATCGAATAGCTTTTCGACGCCGCGACATGCGAGGGAAATAATGACATATCTCTTCAACGACATTCTTCTGCCCTGGTCCCTCCTGGTGGCCGTCGCAGTCATCATGTTTGTGCTGCGCAAATCCCGCAACCAGTGGCGAGACCTGGCACTCGCCTGGGTGTTGGCCGCCATTGGTACCACCCATATCTTGATCGCGCCACCCACCACCACACCATCGATGCTGGGATTCCCCATCGTCACAACCACAATGTGGGTCTTTCCCCTCGCCGCAATACTGGTCCTCCGATGCGTAATCGGAACCACCATGACGTTCATGTGGCCCGGGGTGGCCTTTGCCCTCTACCTTGGGGCGGTGGGATTCATGTGTTTCGACGGATTCGCCAGGGGAATCATCATGGTGCCGGCCATCCTTATCTTGCTGACCTCCCTGCACCTATGGGCACGAACCTATATGTGGTGTCTCCTAGCGAAACCCCTTACCGGATGGGTCTGTGGCGCTGCCGTGGCCGTTATCGGCAGGGATAACATCCTGCTATTCCCCGTGTTCACCCTTTGCGTGGTGCTTGCGATCAAGCTCATCTCGGATCCTTACGAGCCCAGCGAATCAGAAGAAGACACGCCACAACCGGTGGCAGCAACGCCCCCACCAGTCGCGTCCCCCAATGTCAGCAACCGGTGGCACCGCCGATACCTGGGTGGCGGCTACACCCGGCTCATCGTCGACACCATCACCGTGAAAATAGCCAACTCCTACCAGCGCATATTCATTATCGTCGGGGTGGACAGGAATGGCACCGAACAAGCTTTGGGACTATGGCCAGATACCGACCACGTGTGGGAAGACATCGGCACCCAACTTCGCCAGCGGGGCGTTACCACCATCCCCACCGTCTTCTGCCCCGAAAACCCTCAGATGAAACACGCCATCGAACTTGCCTGGCCCGGCGTCACGGTTTACTTCGACGACCCCACCCCACAGTCACGGCGCCGCAGCCGGGTGCTACGGCAGGCGGCCCGCAGCAAGCCACACGCCGATACCGCAAGCATGATGGACGCCCTGCGGGTGGCGCTCTACGACTACGAGACGAAAGAACAACCACCGACAGGGCGTCGACAAGCAAAATGTTAGGTCTTCGCTAAAAACTCCTTCTCCCGCTCAACCGCGTGCTCGAAACCGGCCACAACCTCCTCGCTCGGGGGCTTGGTCATGATCGTCACAACATACGTGATGACGGTGGCCGCAATCACGCCCGGCACCATCTCGTAGACCACATCCTTGAGTCCGGTATTGCCCCACACGCCGCACACCACGGCCCCGGCAATCATGCCCGCCAGTGTGCCCTGCACATTCAGTCGCTTCCAATACAACATGAACAACACCGCGGGCCCAAACGCGGAACCAAAGCCCGCCCATGCGAAGCCCACCAAATCCAGAATCGAGTTATTGGGGTTCACCGCCAATAGTCCGGCCACCACCGACACCACAATCACCGCGGTACGCGACAGGTTAATCATCACATCCTGGCTGGGGTGCTTCTTCTTGACGATCTTGAAAATATCCTCAATCAGCGACGTGGACGACACCAAAAGCTGCGACGAAATCGTCGACATGATCGCCGCCAACACCGCCGTCAAAATCAGGCCACCAATCAGTGGATGGAACAAAATCCGGGCCATGTCCAAGAACACCGACTCGTATTTACTCGTATCCGTGATCTCCAAATCCGGGTTTTGTCCGAAGAACGCCGTGCCGATAATCGCAATAAACACCGCACCAATGATCGAAATAAACATCCAGCTCATGCCGATCATCCGGCCAGTTCGGGCATCTTTTGGCGTGCGCAACGCCATGAACCGCACAATAATGTGTGGCTGGCCGAAATACCCCAGCCCCCACGCCATATTGCCAATCAGCGTTGCCGCCGAAACGCCACTAATCAGCGAGAAATATTGGGGGTTGCCATCCGCATGCGGCCCATACGAATTCGACGTTGCCCACGTCCATATTGATGATGGATCCTCCAGATACAACAGCGCCATCACCGGCACAATCACTAAGGAACAGAACATAATCATGCCCTGCACCGCATCCGTGTACGATACCGCCAAGAACCCGCCAATAAAGGTGTAGGCCACGGTAATGAATGCCACAATGAGCATGCCCGTGAGATACTCCCCGCCGAACGTGGATTCGAAGTATTTGCCGCCGGCCACCATGCCCGACGACACATAGAAGGTGAAGAACACGACGATGATGGTTGAACTCACCAGTCTAATTGTCCGCGACTTATCACCCAGGCGGTTTTCAAAGAACGATGGGATGGTGACCGAATCGTCGGCCACCTCCGAATAAGAGCGCAACCTAGGCGCCACATAGGTCCAGTTTGCCCAGGCACCCGCTAAGAGCCCCACGGCAATCCACAGTTCGGACATGCCCGACACAAAGAGTGCGCCGGGCAAGCCCATGAGCAGCCAGCCGGACATGTCGGCTGCGCCGGCCGATAGGGCTGCCACGAAAGGGTTCAGCCCCCGGCCTGCTAGAACGTAGTCTTCATATTCGTCGGTTTGGCGATAGCTCCAGTATCCGATACCGAGCATGACCGACATGTAGATGATGATGGCTATGACATTCCATGTATGTTCACTCATCAATGGTCTCCCCGTAACTATTTCGGTAGTGTGGGTCACACTTTAACCTATAATGTCAATTTTTGGATAGAAAAATATCGTGTTTAACACACCCAAATGGGGGTAATGATGGTTGGGTTGGTGAGTTAGGTATTGTAAAAACATGGGCACAGCGACGCATCTGATTCATGGATTTTGGCAGAAACAGTCAGGCCTGCATTTGTGGATTGAGCAAGTAGATGGGCATAAAATCGTTACTGGTAGCGGAATTATCCCGGGCACTTTTCCCACGGTCATCGAAGACCTCATCACAGGAAAACGGTATCGTCACCGAGTCGATATGCACCTCATGACCCCCAAAGGAAGAGAACGCAAGTTACCCGTACCTACCATCGCCTGCACCCCCGAACAGGCGGTGCCCGTGCTTGCAGCCATTGCCGCCATTGTCGACGACGTCAACGACTTAGATGATCCCACGGGTGCGTCCCCGGCCACCCCGGAGCAATGTGCTACCCTTGCCCCCGACCTCCTCTGGCTCGCCCATATGTACCGGGGGCTCACCGCTTTCGCCCGGGCTGGTCGCGTCACCATCAAACTCGGCTTTTTTGACCGGCAATGGTATCCCACCTGGCAACTCGCCGCAGGACTGGGTGAACGCGGTTGGCTGGTGAGCATGACCAAAGCCGCCCCCGGCGTCATCATCACCAACGGCGGGCCCACCATAGTCGAAGACATCGTTGATGAACTCCTCCACTGGATCGTCAACTCCCTCATCAGCGCCGAATACCATAGACCCCGACCCACCCCCTGGCATGACTTCGCCGCCGCCCTTGTCGAAAGCAACCCCCTGCGCCGGGGCGGCGCCACCCTGGTCTCCGCGCTCAATAAATGGCGCGACTCCATCGCGGCCATCGACGTCCAACTCGTGCTCATGATCGAAGAACCCGACCTGAACCCCGATCTTGAATCGGCAGATGGCAGCAATCCTCAACCCATATGGCCTGTTCGCGTTCAGGTGCGATCCGGGGTCGACGCCCCCATGCCCATCCATCCCGCCAATTTCGACCACGCCACCAACCGTCGCATCACCGCCCTCCGGCGCGAAGCCCAACTCATCACGCCTTATCTCAACCCTGACCGGCCCGACCCCGACTCGTCCCTGGTGGCGGTGCTCCGCCACGCCGACAATGCCGGGGATTGGGACGTATACCTCACCACTGACGAGCTCCTCTCATTTATCAACGACGCGGTTCCCCGGCTCCGGGAACGCGGCATTATTGTGATGTTGCCCAGGATGTGGCGTCGCCAAGCCGTTACCGCCCACATGCACCTGCGCGACGACGAGGAAGCCGCCGCCCCCCAACTCGGCCTCGACCACATCGTGGCCTTCGACTGGCGGATATCCATCGGCGATATAGACCTGACGGACAAAGAAATGTCCGACCTGGTAGCAGCCAAATCCGGCCTGATTAACCTGCGGGGAGAATGGGTCCTCGCCGACGCCGCGTCCATTCGTTCGATCTCCCAGTACATGGAGCGGCTGCGTAAGTCGTCGACAGGCTCGGTCATGAGCCAACTCAAGCAGGCCAAACAACAACTTGCCGCCGCGAAAACCGCCGGTGATGATACCGCCGAAATCGAACGTATAATCGAGGAACTTACTGCGGCGCTCGATAACCCCAGCAGCGGCGAAATCAGCCTCAAGGAGCTGCGGGAACTCAACCTCACCGCCGAAACCACCGACCCAATCGCGGTCACCGGCCACGACTGGCAGGTCAGCCTCATCGGCGGCGCCGTCAGGCACGAACTTCCTGCGCCGCGGCGTATCCCCATCCCCGCCAGCGTGACCGCTAGCCTGCGCGAATACCAGCGTCGTGGTGTGGACTGGATGTATTGGATGGTCCGCCAGGGGCTCGGTGCCGTGCTTGCCGACGACATGGGGTTGGGGAAAACCCTGCAACTCCTCGCCCTCGAAGCTGCCGAACGCGACAACTCCGAACGCGAACCAACCATAGCAGGGCAGGTGGGTCAGGTGGGGCCGTCGCTAGTTATCGCCCCCACCAGCGTGGTCGGTAACTGGGCGCGTGAGGCGAAAAAGTTCACCCCCCACCTGAAAATCCTGGTCCACCACGGCACTGAACGCAAAAAAGACCAGGAATTCCTCGGTACCGTCACCGACTACGACATTGTGATTACCAGCTATGGCATCGCCAGCCGCGACTACCAACTCCTGGGGCGGCAACACTGGCATCGCGTCACCCTCGACGAAGCCCAACACATCAAAAACTCCAGCACTAAAATCTCCAAGGCCGTCCGCTCCCTGCCCGCCGACCACCGCATGGCACTCACCGGCACCCCCGTAGAAAACCGCCTGCTGGAGCTGCGCGCCATCCTGGACTTCTGCAACCCCGGCATCCTCGGCTCCGTCTCGTTTTTCAAACACCACTTCTCCAAACCCATCGAAGTCACCGGGGATGAGAAAAAACAAGAACAATTGCGCAACCTTACCGCCCCCTTTATACTGCGCCGGCTCAAATCCGACCCGGCCATCATTGGGGACTTCCCCGAAAAAACCGAAACCGTCATCACCGTGGACCTCACCAAGGAACAAGCCGCCCTCTACACCGCGTACGTCAACGACCTCACCACCCAGCTGGAACAGGCCGAAGGTATAGGCCGGCGCGGCCTAGTGCTCGCGTCGCTGACCAAAATCAAACAGATTTGTAATCACCCAGCGCATTTCCTCGGTGATGGATCCCCCATGCTGCGGGGAAACCATCACCGCTCCGGCAAGGTAGAAGAACTTATGCAAATCGTGGAAAACGCCCGCGATCACGGTGAAAAGGTACTCATTTTCACCCAATACAAGGCGTTCGGGGACATGCTCACCCCTTACCTCTCCGACTATTATGGGCAGAAAATCCCGTTTCTCCACGGCGGGGTGAGCAAAAGCGGGCGGGATATAATGGTGCAACAATTCCAGGCGCCAGATGGGGCGCCGGCAATGGTGTTGTCGCTCAAGGCGGGCGGCACCGGCCTCAATCTCACCGCGGCAAACGTTGTGGTGCATATGGACCGGTGGTGGAATCCCGCGGTGGAAAACCAGGCGACAGATCGGGCGTACCGTATTGGACAGGACAAAAACGTCTTTGTGTATAAGCTGATTACGGCAGGCACGGTCGAAGAGCGGATTCACGACATCATCTCGGGCAAGTCTGAGCTGGCGGCAGCCATGATCGCCCAGGGTGAGGGCTGGTTGACGGAGCTTTCCGACGCGGAGCTGGCCACATTGTTGAGTTATCGGGAGATGGAATAAGTGGCATTCGATGGGAAAGATCGCCGGTCGCCGCGCAGGTCGCCCCAGGTAGACAACGTCATCTACGTGAATTTTGGGGCACGGGATTATACGCCTGTCGCAGGTTATGACATGTTTGCCGGCTCCGATGCGCCCTCCCACAAGCCGCGACGGAAGACCACGAGGGCGCGGACAATAGCTAAGGGGATCCACAGCACGGCCGCTGACTGGCTCATCGATCTGGCATTCACCCAATCAGATAACGGCAGGATGAGTCGGGGCCGCGGCTACTATCAGGGTGGCCATGTGATCAACGTGGAGTTTGTGCCGGGATCCATTACCGCGAAGGTCATTGGTTCTCAGCCGCAGCCGTTTTCGGTGGCCGTCATGTTCCCACCCCGCACCGACCCGCAGTTGGCGCGGCTGCCAGACCTGATTTCCCAGCTCGATGGTGGCATGAGGGCGGTCCGGTCCGGGCAGTTTTCGCCGGAGATGCTCAAGATTTTATTTGGTGGCCACCCCTATAAGGCGCGGTACTACTGCGATTGCCCCGACAAGGCGAAGGTGTGCAAGCACATTGTGGCGACCATGATGGCGGCAGCGGACCGGGTGACAGCCGACCCGGGGCTGGTGTTTCAGCTGCGGGGCCTGAACTTGGCTGATATGCGGCTGCCGAAACAGGCGACGAAGCCCGCGGGGTCGGTAGGGTCGGCGCCGAAACCGCAGGCAGCAGAGGCTTTGAGTACAGCAAAGAGGGCGGAAGCGCCGTCGCCTGAGGCCATTACTGCGGCCACCGACCGGTTCTGGAACGGTGGCCCCCTGCCGGAGATTCCCCAGCTGAAAACCCAGTCCGCCCTTGCTGACTCGGACGAACAACTCCTCCACAAGGCCATGCGGACGATTTCGTACACCAGTGTGGATGAACTATGCGCTGTATCCGACATCGAAGACTTGTACTACAATCTCACGCACGAAACATAGGGTGATAATGACCGCGCTGACTACCCGATTTCTTCACACTTCCGATCTGCAACTAGGCATGACCCGCTGGTTTCTCCAAGAAACCGAAGATGCTCAGGCGCTTTTCGACGCCGCCCGCGTCGAAGCCATCACTCGACTCGGAGAAAAAGCCATCGAATGCCAGTGCGATTTCATTATCGTTGCCGGCGATGTATTCGAACATAATTCCATCTCCGCCAAGACCCGGGAACGTGCCCTTGCCGCATTGGCGGCACTCCCCGTCGACGTGTACCTGCTCCCCGGTAACCACGATCCGCTGACCGCCGACAGCATTTTCTACCGCGCCGAATCCCACCCCAGGATTCACGTGTTCACCGACAGCACCCCCATCGAGGTCGCCCCCGGCGTGGAGCTCATCGGCGCCCCCTGGCACAGCAAAACCCCCAGCTGCGACCTGGTATCCAATGCCATTGCCGGCCTGGAGCCGGCCGCCACCATCCGAATTGTCGTGGGGCACGGCCAACTCGATAACCGCAGCAACGACATTCGCATGGACATCATCGACCGGGACACGGTGGAGGCCGCCATCCGCGGTGGCACCATCGACTACCTGGCCCTAGGGGATACCCACTCGGCCATGGGCCTTAGCGACACTGGCGCCATCTGGTTCTCCGGCGCCCCCGAGGTCACCGCCTTTAGAGAGTTGCCCAGCGGCCAGGGGGAAAATAATTCTGGCAAGGCACTCATCGTGGACATCACCAAATCCGCGGCGGCCCAGGCCGAGGTGATGGTGACCGAAACCCAGATCGGCACGTGGCGGTTCGACGCCATCAGCGCCGACGTCAATAGTCTTGACGACGTGCGTGACTTCATCGCCCAATTGGATGCCTACCCGCGCAAGGACCGCACCGTCATCAAATACTCCCTGGTGGGCGCGGTAGACCTCGCTACCCGCCAACACCTAGAGGCGGAACTCGCCCGCCTGCGGCCCCTGTTCGCCCACCTCTATCCCCGCACCCGAACCATGAATCTCACCACCGCGGCCACCGACGTGGACATTGCGGACCTAGACCTTTCCGGCTTCGTCCTGGCAGCTGCCCAAGAGTTGGCCACTGACACCGACCCGGTTGCCTCCGACGCCCTCAACCTGCTGCTTCAACTCCATAACGAGGTATAACCAACGATGCTGATCACCGACATTGAAATTAGAGATTTCAAAACCATCCGGCATCTTCGATGGTCCAACATTCCCGACCATGGGGTTTTCGTCATCCATGGCGATAACGAGCAGGGCAAATCCACCGTCCTAGAGGCCATAGCCCAGGTGCTGCACACTAAGCATTCGTCCCGGGCCCAGGCGGTGAAAGACACCCAACCCCTGGGTAGCGACGTCGGCCCGCAGGTGACCGTGAACCTCACCCTGGGAGGAAAGAATGTTCGACTATTCAAGCAGTGGTTGAAAACCCCCAGGGCCGAACTCATCATTTCGGGTGACGGCAGCTACACCGGTGGCGACGCCGAACAACGTTTCGAAGAATTCTTCCACAAGCATGTTGACCAAACCCTGTTTACCGCCCTGTATAACCGGCAGGGAAGCATGGTCCACCCGTTGGTGCTGGGGGGCATTACCTCCCTCACACAGGTCCTGGCAGAAGCCAGCGGAGTGAGCGGGGTCGGGGATAGCGGTCACGCTCAAACCCGGGACGCGGAGACCGGGCCACTCCTGGCCCGCATCATTGGCGAATACCACAAGTATTACACGCAGCGGGGAAAGCCCACCAAGCAGTTCCAGGCCCACCACGATCGGGTGGCGGCCGCCACCCAGACCGCCCAGGAGGCCGCCAGCCGGCTTGAAGAGCTGCACCACCATGTTGCGGAGGTCGAGCGCATCACCGCGGCCCGGGTCGCGGCCGAACGCGAACTGCCGGGGCAGCGGGAGATCCGAGACGCCTGCCACGAGGATTACGAGGCTGCCCGGCAGATTCAGCACCAGGCCGAGCAGCTCGACCGGGATCAGGAGCTGGCCCGGGTGCGGCTCCAGGCCGCCGAGGCTGCCTTGGCGAAACGCCTGGAGCTTGTGGA
>CAUVMZ010000094.1:0-11283 GCA_963552855.1 uncultured Corynebacterium sp.
GCCAGCGGCAGAATCCATCGCGGATCAAGAATGCCCCCATTGGTGAATACTGGCAGGTCATACCAATGTTCTTCGTCGCTTGTCGACGGTTTCCCCTGGGGGGATTTCCACCATGGTATCCGGGATCGCAACCACCTCACCAGGGGGTTGGTTGCGGTAGGTGCGGGGGCGGGTTTTGGGTCGTGAACCCGCCGGTTCTTCCACCAATTGCCCATCCAGTCGAAGGGTTTACCGTCGTCAGGTTGCCACATTTTCCGCCACCGCCAGAATTGCCCGGCCAAAAACGGCAACCGCCAGATCACGGCAGCAGCAAGAAAATACCAGTAGGCGTGGGTAACGTTGGTGAGGTTGAAGGGAATATCGCGGCGACTGAGCACCCAGCCGGCGAATCCGACGATGCCCATGGTGGTGGGGATGCCGGCAGCCGCTGCCCAGGGAATGCGGAGGCCGGAAACCCAGTTCACGATCATTCCGGGCAGAATGAGGGCGGCAATAGCGACCATCAGTCCGTGTTGGGCTAACACTGACAGTTCCACCCGGATGCCTCCCTCTAGCCAATAACTACAATATCCTACCGAGATAGCAGTTTAGCCTCTGTTGCGGCTCCCCCACCCCTTTAACCCTCACCACAGGGCGGGTCGGATGGTAGTTCATCCCGTTGAGCACGGGTAACCTGGGCTCGGGCGGCCAGTTGTGACTCATCTGGGTAATCCACCCCCACGAGGGATAATCCGGCAGCTGGGGCGACCGGCACTAATGCGGATCGGGAGGTTTCGGTCAGCAGGGATGCGGCAAACCCTGCGGGTCGTTTCCCCTCCCCCACCACGAGGCAGCAGCCCACCAGGGAGCGCACCATGGACCAGCAGAAGGCATCGGCGGTGACGCGCGCTTCAAAAGTGTCGGGTTCGATGGGGGTGGAAATATCGTTCCAGGTGAATTCCTGCAGGTCTCGGATGGTGGTGGCACCGTCACGGTGTCGGCAAAAGGCAGCGAAATCGTGCAATCCGATGAGTTCGGCGGCGCAGGCCTGCATGGCCGCCAGGTCCACGGGTTTGGGGTGGTGTGCGGTGTCGGTGACGCGGGTGGGTAATGCCCCCCGGGGGTGCGTCGTCAAGCGATACAGGTAGTGGCGTCGTAACGCGGAAAAGCGCGCGTCAAAGTCGGGGGGCGCGATCGTGGCGGCATGAACCCGCACGTCCGTGGGCAACAATCGAGCTAATCGACGCACGAGCCTGCCGGGGTCGCCTGCAATGCTTCGGGTGTCCAGGGCGGCCGCCGGCACGTCGAAATGGGCCACCTGCGCCGCCGCATGCACCCCCGCATCGGTGCGGCCAGCAACCGTCAAAGCGATGGGATGCCGCAGCACCAAGGTCAGCGCGTCCTCTAGGACCTGCTGGACGGTGCGGAGCTCGGAATGCCCCTGCCTGGCCCAACCATGGAAATGCGTGCCATCATAGGCCAAATCAAGGCGAATACGGATGGGAGTCACAGTCCAACCGTAGCAAACTCTTTAATAGTGGGAGTAGACGCCTTCAGCGGCAGTCCAGACCCCAAATTCCAGCTCTTGTTGGCCACTCACCCATACGCTGGTTCGCTGCACCAGGAAAACATCACCGGTGGGAATGTCTTCGAACAGGTCCACCTTGGATTTGCTGTGGAAGATGCCCTCGCAGAAATGGGCGTGGTCGAAACCAAATTCCATGACCGAGGTAGCGGAGCAGGCTTTTACACCAACGATCTGCGTATCCCGATCGTAATGGTATTGCTGCGCCCCTTCGGGGATTTCGTCGATGAGGTTTTCGATCAACTGTGGATGATATTGGGTACCTCGAAGCCGCCAGGTGGTCACTGTCGCCATTTGGGTAAACCACCCGTTGTCTTCGGAAGACACCCACACCGTACCCTCGGATCCCCAACCCATGGGAATGGTGTCCCAACCAGCGGGAATACACCAAAAATCACCATCATCGGCAATGCCGTTTGGGTCGATTTGATCCCAATCAATTTGTTGGGTCACCAAGCGGTCATGTAGAGACGCGGGCGGATAGTGGAATGTCGGCATAAGTCACCTCAATCATTAGTTGGTAAGGTTAGCCAACCCTACCATAAAAGGTAAATCAAAAACTATAATGCGTTACGACAGTCATAATCTCCCCATATAGGGGAAGTGTGTCACAATCCTCCCAGCGTGACGTGACAACGTCCCGCACAGGCCACCCCGATATCCCACCTTTCGTTTCTGAAATACCCACATCGCACCAGTGATATCACCCCCATATAGGGGCTAGCAGTTTTGATGCGGAATCTATTGATTATTGTCAACAGTGTAGTAGTTCAAATCCCCCGTGCTGTAAGGAGCTTCCCCGATGAAGCGCGCCACATATTATGTTGCGACTCTCATGCTCTGCGGCGGCATCATCACCCCCACCGCCGCCATGGCTCAATCATTTCCCCAGCCTGCCCCCGCATCGCAGGCGGCACAAAACCCACATCAAGTACCGAAACCATTCGAAGTGGGAATCCTCAAATGGTCGCAAGACGTCTATAACGCCGGACGCACCAGCGAACAGGAAGCCCAAAGATGCTCCTCAGCCACCCCGATGCTGCCCACTCAACTGGGGCAAACCACAAATCAGGCCGAGGCAAATTGTTCTACTCGCGCAATCGGTTTCGTGGAATTCATTACCGCATCACTCGTGCACCTTGTGGTGAAGGTCACCAAGCCGGTGCCGGGTTATCAGGGCATTACCCCGGCACCGAAACCCGCCAATGGGGAAATAAACCTTTCGAACGCCAATGCGCTCCCCCACAACTAGCCAACTGCCGACCACCCCAACGCTTGACGCGTCACCATGGCATCGAAAAACCCGCGCCACCGCTGTTCTGTGGGGCACGGGTTTCGTTACGTTAGCTTGACGGCTTACTGCTCGTCCGCTGCGGCAGCCTCAGCAGGCTTCTCGACCTGCTGGGAAGCAGCAACCCGAGCCGCACGGCTAGCCTCAGCAGAGACAGTTTCCTCCAAAACGAGAGAAATCTGGCTCATAGGGGCGTTATCCCCCTTACGGTTCTCCAACTTCACGATGCGAGTGTAACCGCCATCGCGGTTTTCGAACTTAGGTGCCAATTCATTGAAAAGGCGAGCAACGATGTCCTTCTGGGGGACCTTCTTCAGCACATTGCGGCGATCGGAGAGCGTGCCGCGCTTGGCCTTGGTGATGAGCTTTTCCACATAGGGACGCAGCAGCTTCGCCTTAGCATCCGTGGTTTTAATGGCCCCGTGGGTAATCAGCTGGCCCGCGAGATTCGACAGAATATGCTTCTGGTTAGTCGCGGAACCGCCGAGCCGCGGGCCCTTCTTTGGGGTAGGCATGATGTACTCCTCGTGTACAGATTAAAGTGAGCGCAGGGGCAGAAAGTGCAGCTCCTGCCCACAAGGTGATGGTTTACTCGTCCTCGGGATCGGTGTCGATATAATCGCCGGTTTCCGCGTCGTATCCTTCAAGCTGTGTCGGATCGAAATCTTCCGGGGCGTCTTTCAGGGTCAGGCCCAAGCCGGCAAGCTTGATTTTGACCTCATTGATGGATTTTTGGCCGAAGTTACGGATGTCCAAAAGGTCGGATTCCGTGCATTCTGCCAGTTCACCCACGGTGTGGATCTCCTGCCGTTTCAGGCAGTTATAGGAGCGTACCGAGAATCGCAATTCCTCAATGGGCATGCCATAGGCGGCAATGTGTTCGGTTTCCTGCGGCGAGGGGCCAACTTCAATGCCTTCGGCACTCACGTTGAGCTCCCGGGCCAAACCAAACAGTTCCACGAGGGTTTTCCCGGCGGAAGCGAATGCATTCCGGGGCGAAATGGAATTCTTGGTTTCGACATCAATGGTCAACTTGTCAAAGTCGGTGCGCTGTTCCACACGGGTGGCCTCGACGTTATAGCTGACTTTCAGCACCGGCGAATAGATTTGGTCAACCTGGATGCGACCAATCTCGGTGGTGCCGGAATTAGTGGTTGTGCTGCTGGACACGGGCACATAGCCACGGCCACGTTCGACCACCATTTCGATTTCCAGGCGACCCTGGTCATTGAGTGTCGCAATGTGAAGATCCGGGTTGTGGATTTCCACACCAGCGGGCGGCTCAATGGTGCCGGCAGTCACCTCACCTGCGCCTTCGGCGCGCAGGTACATCACCACTGGCTCATCCGAGTCCGAGGAAATGGCCAACCCCTTGATGTTGAGGAGTATGTCGGAAACATCCTCCTTCACACCGGTAATGGTGGTGAACTCGTGCAGCACGCCGTCAATTTTGACGCTGGTCACTGCGGCCCCCGGGATGGAGGACAGCAGGGTGCGGCGCAGCGAATTCCCCAAGGTGTAGCCAAAGCCCGGTTCCAGTGGTTCGATAACAAACCGCGAACGGGAGTTATCGACTGGATATTCCGTTAGCCGGGGGCGATGTGAAATGAGCATTGAATTCTCCTAAAAATGACGACCACTATTTGACGTCGATAAGGGCGGAAATTTTCCCGATGAAGTTTTTTGGCTTACCAACCGGGTTCACCCACCGACCAGCCATAATATGGCGTCGATAAGCGGCGAAATAACCAGCGGGAAACCAACCAACTTACTTCGAGTAAAGCTCGACGATAAGCTGTTCTTGCAGCGGCACGTCGATTTGAGCGCGCTCGGGCAGCTGGTGCACGAGGATGCGCAAGGTGGAAGGAACAACCTGCAACCAGGCAGGAATAACTTTGTCAGCGTCGATGAGGTTTTCCGTTGCCTCTTCGAACCACAACATGGTGCGGGACTTATCCCGAACATCAATGATGTCGTACTGGGACACCCGGTAGGAAGGAACGTTCACCTTCTTACCGTTGACCAGGAAGTGGCCGTGGGAAACCAGCTGACGGGCCTGACGGCGAGTGCGAGCCAAACCTGCGCGGTATACAACATTGTCCAGGCGGGCTTCCAGCAGGATCACCAGGTTTTCACCGGTCTTGCCGGGCATGCGGTTAGCCTCGGCATAGTAGCGGCGGAACTGCTTCTCCAGCACACCATAGGTGTACTTTGCCTTCTGCTTTTCTTGCAGCTGAAGTAGGTACTCGGATTCCTTGATCCGGTTGCGGCCGGCCTGCCCGGGCGGGTAGGGGCGCTTGTCATATGCCTTGCTTCCGCCGACGAGGTCGACGCGGAGACGGCGGGACTTACGAGTTACTGGGCCGGTATAACGTGCCATTGTAAGTTACCTTTTCCTTTCCTTAAACGCGACGACGCTTCGGCGGACGGCAGCCATTGAACGGCTGGGGGGTCACATCCGAGATCTTAGTGACCTCCAGGCCGGCAGCCTGAAGGGAACGAATAGCAGTCTCGCGGCCCGAACCTGGGCCTTTAACGAATACTTCCACAGACTTCATGCCATGGTCCATTGCCTTGCGGGCGGCGTTTTCGGCGGCCAGCTGGGCGGCGAACGGCGTAGACTTCCGGGAACCCTTGAACCCAACATGGCCGGAGGATGCCCAGGAGATCACGGCACCGTGCGGATCGGTGATCGACACGATGGTGTTATTGAAGGTGGATTTGATATATGCGTGACCAGCGGCCACGTTCTTCTTGACAACGCGACGGCCAGTGCGGCGAGCGTTAGAGCGTGCTTTTGGAGGCATGAATTACTTCTTCTTTCCGGCGATGGTCTTCTTCGGACCCTTACGCGTACGAGCGTTGGTCTTGGTGCGCTGGCCCCGAACGGGCAGGCCGCGCCGGTGGCGCAGACCCTGGTAGCAGCCGATTTCAATCTTGCGACGAATATCGGCCTGCACCTGGCGGCGAAGGTCGCCCTCCACCTTCCAGGTTGCTTCGATCACGTCACGCAGCGAGGCGATTTGCTCGTCGGTGAGGTTATCGGTGCGCAGATCCGGAGAAATGCCGGTCTCCTTGAGCAATTGTTTGGATCGGGCTGGGCCGATGCCATAAATGTATGTGAGTGCAACCTCCATGCGCTTATTGCGTGGGAGGTCCACACCAGCAAGACGTGCCATAAGGCGGTACCTTTCCGGTTGTTACAGTGGTTTTCTCCATGCCCATCCCCGCCAAAGAACGCTTTGTCCGGGCGGATGCCGGAGTGTGGGTTAAGTTTCACGGGGCTCTGGCCACTGTCACCAAAGGTGTGATTGGCGCACAAAACTGCCGCTAGGCATGGAGGCGAAAAATTACTTGTAGCGGTAAACGATGCGGCCGCGAGTCAGGTCGTATGGTGATAGTTCCACCACGACGCGGTCTTCCGGCAAGATACGGATATAGTGTTGGCGCATCTTGCCACTGATGTGCGCAAGAACCTTGTGCCCGTTGTCGAGTTCGACACGGAACATTGCGTTTGGCAAGGGCTCAACAATCCGACCCTCAACCTCAATGGCGCCTTCCTTTTTAGCCATATCCTCTGCATTTCCCCAGCATATCCGCCGGTTCGTAAGTTTACTTCTACCATGGCAAGAACACACATGTTCTACACCATCCAACAATAATACACACAACCTGCAACGATGGCTAATTACGCCTCGGGCTTTTGCTTTACGACGAGCATTCCAAAGGCGTTTGTCACCATGGTAGCGTCACTTTCGATTTTCTGCATTCCACCACCTCGACCGGCCTCGTGCCGCTCATGGCTTGCCGCATGAAGCATATGAAAACCGCCTCCCAGGTACTGGTTTGGGAGGCGGTGAAGAACTAACGAGAAAACTTATAATGCTCGACTACTTCCTTAGTAGACGTATACCACGTCACCGACCTGGAGTTCGTCGAAATACTGGACGGCATCATCATGCCGAAGGTGAACGCACCCGTGGGACCACAGGTTAGGGTTGCCCTCATGGAAGGCAATACCGTTATTGGTGAAATACACCGAATACGGCATGGGGGCATTATTAAACGGCCGCGAAACCTCATTCTTCACCTTGCGAACCACGCGGTGGGTTCCCTTGGGGGTTTCCCAGCCCACGGCGCCGGAGGACATATCCCGGGCTGGACCGAAAACCTTACCGTTCTTCTGCAACCAAGTGCGCTGCTTTGTTAAATCCACGCAGGCAGCCGCGGTGGGAGGGCAGGAACCATAATCGAAGTTTTCACGCTCTTTCGCCAGGCGCTCGGCCTCTGCCCGGTCCTTAGCATCTTGGGCTTCTTTATTCTTCTCGTCAACAATCCCGGGGGCCACCGCATTAGCGGCACCATCGACGAGTTCTTTTGCCTTCTGGGCGGAATTGGGATCTAACTTCTCTGCCTCTTTATGTAGATCGTTACGAGCCTTCCAGGTATCATTGCGAATCTGGTTCGTAATGTCGACTGCGTTGGGCACGCCCGCCGATTGCGCAGAAGCAACAATGGGGCTTCCCACTGCCAACACCGAGAAAGCGGCAATGGCAGCCGCGATACCTTTAATACGACGCTTCATCGTAAAAGGCTGAGCATTACGTGACTTAAAATACATGCTGAATACTATAGCCTGATTTTCAGCAAAATCAGAGGCTACACCCTCCCCAAGTGAGGGTGAATTTTTTATCATTTTCGCCATCCTCCCAGTTCAGGACCAATAGTCACAATTTGGCAAAGGGTGACTATGACGCCCGTCACAAAACAAATGCAACAATCACACCCAAATATGACCGTTATTACTTCGTTATTTTATAGCGTGGTGTAAGGATACGGGGTCCTGTTGCGGTGGCGGCCACTGTGTGTTCCCAGTGGGCAGCGAGCGAACCATCGGCGGTGACCACTGTCCAGCCGTCGTCAAGCACGAAAGAATCGACACTGCCCAGTGTAAGCATAGGCTCGATGGCCAGCACGGATCCCTCCTGAATGAGGGGGCCGCGACCGGGACGTCCTTCGTTTGCCAGCCATGGTTGTTCATGCATGGTCCGACCAATTCCATGCCCCCCATAACCATCGACGATGCCAAGCGTGATACCCCATTGTTGCTCAGCTTGGCGGGTAGCCTGCTCTAAGGCGTACGAAACATCACTGAGTCGGTTTCCCGGAATCATGGCCTTCATGCCCTCCATAAGCACCCATTCGGTGGCTTCATTCAATGCCGCAGCCGACGGCTTCAGGGCCTCTTGGCCGCCAATGCCGAACGTCCACGCGGAATCCCCCACCCAGCCGTCGAGGGTGGCCCCACAGTCTATAGAAACAAGGTCACCGGTCTGCACATGTGTACGATCGTTGGGGATGCCGTGAACGATTTCGGTATTGATCGACACACAGATTGATGCCGGAAATCCCTGATATCCCTGAAAAGTGGGAATTGCCCCAGCACCGCGAATGACGTCTTCGGCTATCTTATCGAGGTCAAGGGTGCTTACCCCAGCTATTGCCGCTGCTTTGACTGCTTGAAGCGCCTTACCGACGACTTCCCCGGCCGCTTGCATCGCATCCAATTCACCTGGTGTTTTAGCAGGAATTATTTTACGACGCTTCCGGAAAACCATTTCTTACCCGTATTTCTACCCGTTATTTTGATATATGTGGTGAATTGGTTTTACCACGAATCCCGAGCCGATGCATGGACCGCCGCACCTCATTGATTTTTACTTCCCAATGGTATTGCTGCATGAGTTGGGCGGCGATTCGGGCGGCCCCGAATACCTCATTGGAGTCTAACCAAATCTGGTAGACAAAAAGATCAAGTTTATCGTTGAGTCGTTGCTGTTTGAGTCGGTTTTCGCGGCGGGGTTCCTCTATGTGCTTATAAAAACCACCCTTGGTGACGCCCAGCAGGCGCGCCATGCGGCTGAGATCAAAATTGCCACGCTCCTGTTCCATGAGGTCGAATTTTTCGCTCTTAGTGGCGTGATCGGGCAGGTTTTTCTTCATCACCGCTAGAAATTGCTTATCGAGTTCTTCGTTGCGCTGTTGGCGGGCGAGTCGGCGTTCTTTAATTTTTTGGGCCCGGGCGGCGGCCCGGCTGTCACGGCTGTCAAGTTCGGATTGGATTTTCACCCATCTGCTGAGAGTCATAGGGTTCACACCTACTTCTTTGGCGACCGCGCTGATTGGCCGCCCGGTGTCGAGCACCATCCGTGCCGAACGTTTCCGGAACCGCCAATCGTAATGTTTATTTGCCATAGAGCTTATCCCCTTTCCGTCTGGTTAGCGTTCAACAATTAGAATACCAACCAATTACCACAGCCGAAAAGAGAACCGAAATGTTATCAACAAACAAATACCAGCATCACATGCATTTCTGCATAAGTGCTGGTATTTTATAGCTATTTTTTTATCAATTACTTGCCTAATGCAGCCATAGTTGCCGCATTAATTTCCTCCACCGTACCTTCGGCGGGGATTGTGATAATCCGATCGGAATAGTGTTCGATAAGCGGTGCAGTTTCGCTCCGATACACCTGCAACCGAGTGCGGATCGTTTCTTCGTTGTCATCGGCACGGCCACGGGCCAGCATGCGGTCGACCACCACGTCCTCGGAAACCTGGAAGTTCACCACGCCATCAAGGGCAACGCCTGCCTCGGTGAGGATTCCGTCGAGGATTTCGGCCTGTTCCACGGTGCGGGGAAACCCATCGAGGAGGAAACCATCACGAGCATCGTCCTCAGCCAGGCGTTCCTTCACCATGCGGGCGGTCACATCGGTGGGGACCAGTTTGCCGGCATCAATGTAGCTTTTCGCTTCGAGCCCCAGGGGGGTGCCGTCACCAATATTGGCACGGAATAAGTCACCGGTGGAAATATGAGGCACACCAAGTTTTTTGGAAAGAATGACGGCCTGGGTACCTTTACCGGCACCAGGGGGGCCGAGGAGTACGAGTCGCATATTACTTCAAGAGTCCTTCGTAGTTGCTTTGCAGAAGTTGGGATTCGATTTGCTTGACGGTGGTCAAAGCAACCGAAACCATAATGAGGATTGCGGTACCACCAAACGGTGTGGACGAGCCAGCCCGGGCGGACACCCCAAAGTCCAGCATAATATTCGGGAGGATAGCAATCACACCCAGGTAGAGGGCGCCGACGAAGAGGAGTCGGTTCATCACATAGCCCAGGTATTCTGCAGTGGGCCGACCGGGGCGAATACCCGGAATAAAGCCACCATACTTCTTCATGTTCTCCGCCTGCTCGGCCGGATCGTATTGCACCGACACGTAGAAGTAGGAGAAGAAGATGATGAGCACAAAGTACAGCACAATGTACTGCCACGACGAAGGGGTTTGCAGGTATTGAATGACGTTACGCTGCCACCAGTTATCCGGCGGGGTGGGGGAACCGGAGTTCACGATTTGGGTAATGAGCACCGGCATATAGATCAGCGAGGAGGCGAAGATCACTGGGATCACACCGCCCTGGTTGACCTTGAGCGGCAGGTAGGTGGAGGAGCCACCGTATTGACGCCGGCCCACCATGCGCTTGGCGTATTGCACGGGAATGCGGCGCTGGCCCTGTTCCACAAAGACCACACCTACGACCAGGATGATGACAGCAGCAAGCACGAGGCTAAAGACGAGCCCGCCGGAGCCATGGAGGATATTTGCCCCATCGGCGGGAATGCGGGTGGCAATGCCGGCAAAGATGAGCAGCGACATACCATTTCCCACGCCCCGTTCGGTGATGATTTCGCCCAGCCACATCACCAGCACCGCGCCGGCCGACATGACAAGCACGAGGATAACGAGGTCGAAGAGGGTGCGGCCTTCTTTGAGCACCCGGGTGCCCTGACCGAGGAGTTGTTCCCGATCGGCGAGGGCCACAATGCCGGACGATTGCAGCAGAGCCAGCGCCAATGTGAGGTACCGGGTGTACTGGTCCATTTTGGCCTGGCCGGATTGCCCCTCTTTTTTCAACTCTTCAAACCGAGGAATCACCACGGTAAGAAGCTGCACAATAATGGAGGCAGTGATATAGGGCATCACGCCAATGGCGAAAACGGACAGTTGCAGCAAGGCGCCGCCAGAGAACAGGTTGATTAAGGCGTAGACACCCTGAGAATCGGATGTCAACTGGTGAATACGTGCTGAAATGGAAACGTAATCAACACCCGGCGACGGTATCTGGGCACCGATGCGGTACAAAATGATCAGGGCAAGAGAAATAAGTATTTTCTTGCGCAGATCCGCATCCTTAAATGCCTGAAGAATGGCGGACACTTAGCCTCCTGGCTCCTCACGCAGCCATAGGGCTGGCAGGAAAATTTTGTGTTTGGTTGATACCCCGCGGTTTCCGTGGGGCGACTTAGAATTGACTGACCTTGCTACTCTATCATCAGAGTCAAACGAAGTCACAGTCAGGTAT
>CAUVMZ010000095.1:0-11199 GCA_963552855.1 uncultured Corynebacterium sp.
GTGTTATGCAGCAACCGATAGTATTGGTCGATCTCTAGCTCGGTCGCCTCAATAACCTCCGTGGTCATATCATCGACCGCAACATTAAACCCCATAGAATCCAATAAAACTAATGGGTGATCCGACATTATCTCAATTTTTTCTTGCCGAATATCTTCCGCTGGTTGACATAACAGCGGCAGGTTGCGGTCGAGCACAAATACCGCAGCACCCGTGGGAATAATCTCGGCGTCATCGGTGAGCTGGAAGTCCGACACCAGCCCAATGGCATCAGTAATGCGCGCTGCGGCATAGATTACCTGTTCTAATACGCTGCCATCGTAGACGTACGGCACCAGGGCGTTTCGCAGTAATGCAGCCACTTCTGGGGTATGTGCTACCGCTCCGACGATTAATCCCGTAGGGTCATCCATGATAGCTTCAAGGTCTGCCGGACCGGTGCAATCAACCACAAAACCCACCATAATGCTCGATTCTTCAGCAATATTCGCCAACTGCGGCACATCCGCTACGGCAGCCAGGTGTTCCACATACATCACGTGGCGATTCTTTGCCTGAGCTAAAATTGTGCTTAAGTCTCCCCGACTTTGCAGGCATATTTTCGGTAAGGTGGCTACCAGTTCCGGTGTCAGAGTTTTGTTCTCAGGTAGAAAATCAGGGGTTGTCACCATGGACCCCAGTGTAAATGATAAAAGAAAGCTGGCTAGATAATGAAACAGAAAAAACTTTCAGCCACGACCATGATGCTGACTGTTTTATGCTGCATGTCCATGCCGATCAGCGGCCATGCTCAAGCCCCCATCACGCCTGATACAGCGCAGGCCCCCGATTCGCCTGGCGTCCCCGGCGCACCTCCCGCCGCCCCACCTGCGGCAGCCGCAGAGGTCGCAAACGCTGTGAATACCGCAAACGCTGCGGGTAGGGCAGAAACAGCGGGGGCTCCGGCCGCCGGTAGGAATTCCGCCTCGGCGCCTGCTGGTAACACCAATCCCAGTCCTATCAGTACTCCGGGCATGCCCGACGCCGAAATAACCCCCGCCCCTAGAACTAGCGCACCCGATACGAATAATTGTCCCAATGCGGAACATCCGCCCAAAGCTGTCACCACCTCGGAACGGCCAGTTCCTGGTGCCGCCACTCCCACTCCGCTCCCCCAGGTCCCCAACGAGTTTGGCACTTGCGGCGTGAAAAAAGCCACTGGGTTTGTTGTCCCAGACATTACCGCTAGCGCCTGGCTGGTCTGGGATCTGGACTCTGGTGCGGTTTTAGGTACAAAGGATCCACACGGCAGATATCGACCCGCCAGTATTATTAAGGTCTTATTAGCCATGGAGGTCATTAATAACCTTGACCTTAATAAGGTGGTGACGGTAAGCGCCGAATCCGCCAACCAGGAGGGATCCGCTGTGGGCATCGGTCCGGGCGGAAAGTACACCATTCGGGATTTGCTCCATGGTTTGCTGCTGCAATCCGGCAATGATGCGGCACACGCGTTGGCACAAGAGTTGGGTGGCAACGAGCAGGCCTTGACTCGGGTAAATGCGCTCGCCCATAACCTGGGCGCTACCGATACTTATGCCGCCAGTTATTCGGGTTTGGACGCACCCGGCATGTCCACATCGGCCCGCGACATGGCGATTTTTTACCATTATGCGTGGAAGAATCCCACGTTCGCCCAGATTGTGGGCACGGATGAATATAAATTCCCTGGTTATCAGGATAATCCGGGGTGGCCCATTGGGAATGATAATGGGCTGCTCATGAACGACCCGGATGGTATTGGCGGGAAAACCGGTTTTACGTCGGATGCAAACCACACGTTTGTTGGGGCAAAAAAGGTGGGTAATCGCCGAATCGCCGCCGTAATTTTGGATACCACCGTGGATAAGGGTCGCCCGTGGCAGCAGGCACAAAAGCTTATCGACGACAATCGTAATGTGACGGCAAATGTTGGGATGCTTCCCCAACCCGGCACGTCGGGGGCTCAGGCATCGCAGCATCCCTCGGCATCTACCACGCCCAGTCCTCGGCCGATTCAGGAGGTTCATGCTAGTAGTGGTGATGGTACGTATGCGTCACAGTTTATGAAGAATCGTTCCACTGGGGCTGTCTATATTGTTGCCGGTTCGTGTCTCTTCTTGGCGAGCGTTATTGGTTTGGCCTTGTGGCGGCGGGATCGACGGAAGAAAACCGACTAGGGGCTAATATTTTGGCGACCTTCGGCGGCCTTTGAGTTTGAGCATGATGGATGCGGCGCTCACGATGCCCGCGCCGATGGCGAGACCAGTGGTGAATCGTTGGGGGTTGCCGGTACCCGAGCTGATCTCTTCCCGCACATGGATGACCGCTGGGGCGGGCGTGTTGAGCTGGGCGATCGCTAATGATTCTTTGGTGGTGGCGGCCCAGGCGTTGCAATAGAGTACGATGCGCCAAATCAGGTAGAACAACACCATGACGCCGATGATGGGTCCGAAGGTTGCGCCTGCCGGGTTGGTGATGGCGGTGGCGAAGAACACGCTTCCCAATTGTTGAAATATTTCCAGGGCGATGGCCCCAATGATACTGCCCTGGAATGCGGATTTTCGCGGTACCTCTCCGTGGGGGATGATTTTAATGAGGGTGTAGATGACGAGGAAATTGGCTACCAGGCCGAGGATGAGAGCCACCGCGACCGTTACCGCGCCAATCCCCGGTATATGATCGAGCCGCAGGAAAGCAAGCAGAGATCGTGATAGGCCCGAGTTGCCCACCGCGGTGATGCCGACTGCGATAATCAACAACACTAGTAGTAGTACTAGTTCTAGGAGGTCGACGAGTTTGGTGATGATGAAGTTTTTGGCATCAATGGAGTAGTTCCAGATTTTTGATACTGCGTATCGGAGGTTGTTCATCCAGTTAATGCCGGTCCATAGTGCGGTGATCCCGCCCACGCCGTAGAGCGATCCTCGCTGGTCAACTGCGCTGATGAGGATGCCGTGGAGAGTTTTCCCCAGTTCGCCGCCTATCGACGTGGTGAGGTGGTTGTTGATCTGGCCGAGGAGATCGGGGCGACTGGCCAGCATGGTGGCGGCAATAGCAAAAACTATCATGAGCAGGGGAAACATGCTGAGAACGGAGAAGTAGGTGATGCCTGCGGCAAATTGGTTACCCCCGATGGAGGTGTACCGTTCGTTCATGAGCATGAGATGGTCAAACCAGCCCCAACGGCGCCGGTATTTATCGACGAAGCTGGGTTCATCAAGGTTGGCGCGTTCAATGCCGTATTCGTCGGCATATTTTTCGTTGAACTGGGTTGTGGTAGCCATGTGTTGTTAGTCCTTGTAAGTTGGGGAATCGTCACGATCCAGGATGACCCCCACTGTGAGCCCACCCGTGAAAGTGGGATACGTCATATGAACATGTGGACAGAACTTTAGCGGCTATTATGTCAAAGTCTAACGGCCTCCCCTCATGGGGGTGACCGTTTTGTGGTTTCAAAAGCTCCCCTTTTGTATCTGACCTGCTGCTGGTTAGGGCCTGGCGATGGAAGAGGAGCTTCGCCTTAAGTGGCAGCCAACAATCCCGCCCGTTTTCGGCAAGGTTTTATGGTTGTCGGGCTGGCAGGAAGCCGATGCGATCGTAGACGTCGGCGAGTGTTTGGGTGGCGACTTCGCGGGCACGTTCCGCACCGCGGGCCAGCACATTCTCTAGTTCGGCTTGGTCGGACATGTACATGTCAAAGCGTTCTTTGAGGGGAACCACGAATGCTTCCAATGCGGCGGCGGTGTCCAGTTTGAGGGCACCATATCCCTGCCCGGCATAGCGTGCCACGAGATCGTCGACGGTGGTTCCAGTGAGCGCCGACTGGATGACAAGCAGGTTTGACACCCCGGGTTTGGTTTCCTTATCAAAGCGGATTTCACCGTCGTTGTCAGTGACTGCGCTCTTGATACGCTTGGTGGAGGTCTTGGGGTCGTCGAGCAGGTTTATCAGGCCCTTGGGGTTGCTGGTGGACTTGCTCATTTTGGCGGTCGGATCTTGCAGATCGTAGATTTTTGCGGAGCCGGTGGGGATGAATGGTTCGGGGACGGGGAAGGTTTCCTGGTACCGGGAGTTGAAGCGTTCCGCGAGGGTGCGGGTGAGTTCGAGATGTTGCCGCTGGTCTTCGCCTACGGGCACGATTTCCGGCCGGTAGAGGAGAATATCGGCAGCCATGAGCATGGGGTAGGCGTAGAGTCCGGCGGAGGTGCGGTCGGCGCCTTGTTTGGTGGATTTATCCTTGAATTGGGTCATGCGGCTGGCTTCACCGAAGCCGGTGAGGCAGGTGAAGACCCACGCGAGTTGGGCGTGTTCCGGCACGTGGGATTGCACGAAGAGAGTGGCTTTATCCGGGTTGATGCCGAGCGCTAGTAGTTGGGCGGCGCCGGAGATGGTGCGGGCGCGGAGTTCTTTGGGATCCTGGTCCACGGTGATGGCGTGCAGGTCCGGGATGAAATAGAACGCCTCGTAGGTGTCTTGGAGGTCGATCCATTGTTTGAGCGCACCCAGGTAGTTTCCGAGATGGTAGGAATCCGAGGTGGGTTGGATGCCCGAGAGAATTCGTTGGGTTTTCTCCATGGATTCGGTGGGTGCTGCTTCAGTCATAAGTCAGCAGTATACCCACCGACCGTGTGTCTTACTGCATTTCCGGTTCTTTGCTGAGCAGGAAGACAAGCGAGCTTATTACGCTGGCGCCGCCAATGCCGAGGCAAAGTCCGCCAAGGAGGCCGTTGATGTCGTTGGCGCCGAGGAGGGTGCGGGAGATGAGTAGCAGAACGATTCCGACAATGAGCAGGATGACGCCTTTAGCGCGCGCAGACATGACCAATTCTCCTTGAATCACAATTGTGGGTGAACTGCTGTTAATTTACCCCATTAGGTGGGGACTTCGCCAAGTTTTTACCGATAGAAGATTCACTGATACCACACGGTGAGGGGTGCGTGGTCGCTCCAGCGGGCGGCATGGTTGGCGGCCTTGTCGACCCGCATCGCCGTCGCTCGTTCGAACATGGATTTGGTTGCGGCTTGATAGTCGATGCGCCAGCCAGCATCATTGTCAAAGGCGCGGCCGCGATAGGTCCACCAGGTATAGGGGGCGTCGTCGGGGCGGAGACGTCGCGCCACGTCGTACCATTGTGGGGTTTTTGGTGCTTGACGACGTTTCTTCGAGCGATAATTTACGGCCCCATACCACTCCCCCGCACCCACCACCTGGGATTGGGTATCAGGGTAGGTACCGAACATGTGATCCATGAATGCCCGCTCGTCGGGCAGACACCCGGAATTTTTGCGGTTGGCCTGATAGTTTTTGAGGTCTTGTTCGCGGTGGCAAATATTCCAATCGCCCCCGATGACCATGTGGGAATTATGGATTGTCGTATCGGAGATTACCTGGTCAAAGGCGTCGAGAAATTCGTATTTCTCATCCTGCTTTTTACTACCGGCCCCGCCGACGGGCAAGTAGAGGGAGGCGATAATAACGTCACCGTCATCATCGGGGTAGGTGCCTTGGATGTAGCGGCCCACGTCTTCGAAACCGGCTAGGCCGATCCGGACGTCGATAAGCTCGCGGCGGGAGAGTATACCCACGCCGGCATGCCCTTTACGGATGGAGGGCGCGCTATAGAAATGCCAGCCAACGTCGAGCGCGGGGGCGAGCGCAATTCGGGACTCGGCGTCGGTGGCGCGAGTCTCTTGGAGCAACGCTACGTCGGGGGCGACGTTGAAAAGCCAGGGGAGAAATCCGTGGTTGGTGCTGGAGCGAATTTTGGTGGCAGCGCGGATGCCGTTGACGTTGACGGTCGTAATCTGCATGGTCACTCACCCTACCCCCATTAGGGTGAGTGGCGACATCAATTAAAACAGGACAACCGTACTGTATTCGCGCTATGCGGCCGATTTCCAACAATAACGGGGCAAAGAATGGGGGCAGCCGGTATCCTGATTCCTTGTACTTCTCAAAACATTATCTAGGAGACCCATGGCTAAAATCATTTGGACCCGCACCGATGAAGCTCCGCTGCTCGCTTCCCTTTCGCTCCGCCCCATCGTCTCGGCATTCGCCGCCACCGCCGGCATCGAGGTTGAGGAACGCGACATTTCGCTGGCCGGCCGGATCCTGGCGCAATTCCCGGACTATCTCCCCGCTGACCAGCAGGTTTCTGACGCTCTTGCGGAACTGGGTTCACTGGCACAAACCCCGGCGGCCAATATCATTAAACTGCCCAATATTTCCGCCTCCGTGCCCCAACTCAAGGCGGCCGTAGCTGAATTGCAGGCGAACGGGTTTGCGATTCCCGATTATCCAGACAACCCGGTCACGGAAGAGGAACAAGCCATCCGGGCCCGCTATGATGCGGTCAAGGGATCAGCCGTGAACCCAGTCCTGCGCGAAGGCAACTCCGACCGGCGGGCCCCCGGCGCGGTCAAGAATTTTGCCAAGAAGCATCCACACCGCATGGGGGTGTGGTCTAAGGACTCCCAAACAAATGTGGCGACAATGGACGCCCACGACTTCCGCCATAATGAAAAATCCGTCATCATGCCGGCTGCTGATGTGCTGACTATCAAGCATGTGGCGGCGGATGGCACCGAAACCGTGCTGCGTGACAACCTGAAGGTTTTGGCCGGCGAGGTGGTTGACGGCACGTTTATGTCGGCGAAGGCCTTAGATGAATTCCTGGCCGCACAGGTGGCAAAGGCCGCCGCAACGGGCGTGTTATTCTCAACGCATTTAAAGGCCACGATGATGAAGGTGTCGGATCCGGTGATTTTCGGCCACGTTGTGCGCGCCTATTTCGCAGACGTGTTCGAGAAGTATGGCGACGTGTTGTTGGCCAATGGGCTCAATGGCGAGAACGGCCTGGCCGCTATTTATGCCGGCCTGGATTCGCTGGACAACGGGGCGGAAATCGCGGCGGCCTTCGACGCCGCCCTGGCGAATGGTCCGGCGTTGGCCATGGTGAATTCAGACAAAGGCATCACTAACCTGCATGTACCATCGGACGTGATTGTGGACGCCTCAATGCCAGCGATGATTCGCACCTCGGGGCACATGTGGAATGCCGCTGGTGAGGAGCAGGACACCTTGGCGGTCATCCCGGATTCCTCCTACGCCGGGGTATACCAGGCGGTCATCGACGACTGCAAAGCTCACGGCGCGTTCGATCCAACCACGATGGGCACGGTGCCAAATGTGGGTCTCATGGCGCAAAAGGCGGAAGAATACGGTTCGCATGATAAGACGTTTAAGGTGCCAGCCGACGGCATGGTGCAGGTGGTAAATTCTGCCGGCGACGTACTCATCGAACATGAGGTCGAGGCTGGGGATATTTGGCGGGCCTGCCAAACCAAGGACGCCCCCATCCAGGATTGGGTGAAGCTCGCGGTAACCCGGGCCCGGCTGTCGGGGATGCCTGCGATTTTCTGGTTGGATCCCGAGCGGGCTCACGACCGGAACATCATGGAGTTGGTGGAGAAGTATTTGGCGGATCACGACACCACTGGCCTGGACATTTCCATCAAGTCTCCGGTTGAGGCCACCAAGGTGTCGATTGAGCGGATTCGCCGTGGTGAGGACACGATCTCGGTGACCGGCAATGTGTTGCGTGACTATAATACTGACCTGTTCCCCATCCTGGAGCTGGGCACCTCGGCGAAAATGCTGTCGATCGTGCCGTTGATGGCAGGCGGCGGTTTGTTCGAAACGGGTGCTGGTGGTTCGGCGCCGAAGCATGTGCAGCAGGTGCAGGCCGAAAACCATCTGCGGTGGGATTCCTTGGGCGAGTTTCTGGCGTTGGCCGAGTCGCTGCGGCACATCTCGAACACGGGTGGCACGCCGAAGGCTGCGGTACTTGCCGACGCTTTGGATGCGGCCACGGAACGGCTTCTCGACGAAAACAAGTCGCCCTCCCGCAAAGCAGGCGAGATTGATAACCGTGGCTCGCACTTCTTCCTGGCGATGGCGTGGGCTCAAGCACTGGCTGAGCAGACGGCGGATGCCGAGTTGGCAGCCGTTTTCGCCCCGGTCGCTGCGGCTTTGACGGAGCAGGCTGATACGATCGCTGCGGAATTATTAGCAGTTCAGGGTGAGCCGGCCGATTTGGGCGGCTATTACCTGCCCTCCGAGAAGGCGACCTCGGTCATGCGGCCGTCGGCAGCGTTCAATGCGATTATTGATGGTCTGACCGCATAGTTTGTGGTTGGAATGCCCCTGGTGACGCTGATTCGCCGGGGGTTATTTTTGCACAAAACAGGGCGGTTTATCCCGACGGGAAGAGTATAGCGGTACGTAGGATTCGGTTAACCTGCCGGTTTCTGGCGAGATCACCTCGTCTGCCAGCACAACGTATTCCTTTGCATTCACGCTGCTGGCAGCCAGGAACATGCGGTGGGTATCGGTAGAGCTTATGGGATTATTGTCGTAGCATTTATTGGTCATGACACTTACTATGGCTTCAACACCTTTTCCCGGACTGGCCTTCACGCTGTACACATAGATGGTGCTTACCACCACAATCCGCTGAAATCTTTGCAAAGCGTCATCCCGCGCCTCAAGATTGCCGCGTTCCGCCTTGGTGAGCAGGGCCCGCTCCGGCGGTGTACCACGGATAGCCCAGCTGGAATTGGGGCAGTGCGAGAGCCAGCATCCCGGGTCGATCCATTCGGCGTCAAGCACTGTTTGGTATTGCTCGACGGCGGCGCCGACCGCACGGTCCACCTCGGCACCAGCGGTTTCCTGAGCAATTATAGGACCTAGTTGTACGCCAGGTTGTTCCACCACTGGCTGCTCATCCCGCAGATAATCAACGATGGCAAAGATAATGGCGACCATAGCTACAAGCAGCAAAAAGCAGAGAAATATCGTGAGTCGTGGATGATTTCTCGTTTCCCGTAGCTTCATGGCCCCATTTCATATCTTCATATTTGTTCAGGTCGTTAGTTGACGAATTCAAATACACTTGCGACCCTACGTCAGGGGTTCCTTATTGTCTAGCCACCAACCGACACATGGGGGTAGCGGATTCGAAACACCAGCCTGAGCTGCAGAAATATTCCTTATGGAATCACCTTATGGTTTTTGCTGGGCCTGCAAGGAATCCCGAACGGCCATTAATACCTCACCTAATCGATTTTTACCACTGCCATCGCCACCATCGGCCCAATAGGAATCGTTCCTTGTATGTTCAATCAGATAGGCATCACCAGTATCTAAGAGCTTACGGGCAATATCGGGATTCTGAGTGAATTTTGCCAAAACCGCATCAAACATGACCTGATCTTTTATGGATTCCCAATCTTCCCGCAGCGGTTTTTCCCTACGCCCCACCTTAGCCGCCCTCCCGGGGGTGTCCAGCGACCGAATCAGGTTCTGGGTTTCCGGATTCAGGAACTTCATGGCCTGAAAATAATGCTCCGATGTAGGCCATCGTTTGCCATCCAGTTTGAAGGGATAAGCAGCAAAATTAGAGAGGAAACCATAATCATCGTGGGCACGATAAAATCGAATTTCATTCATCACCTCACTGTAGTGGCTACCACCAAAAACTATCTACTACATCACACTTCCGACCATTGCCGGTGGAGCAACTGCGGCTACGCTGGAACACATGAATCTCTTTCTCACCTCGTATTTTGCAAAAGTCGCACATCTTCTCCCGACTATTTCCGACAAACCACTGGCAGAATGCACCATTGCGTTCATTCCCACAGCTGCCGCTGTGGAGGATGTGGATTTTTATGTAGCTGAAGCCAGGCAGGCCTTGGTCGACCTGGGTGCCACCATCAGGGAGGTAGACATTGCTTCCGCGGATGCCGCCAGCATCACCACCACGATCGCCACGGCAGACTGCATCTATGTTTCCGGCGGGCACACCTTCTACCTGCTCAAACAATTGCGGGACAGTAATGCTGGCTCTCTTATCGCCAAGGCTGTGCGACAAGGGACCACATATATTGGAGAATCAGCAGGCAGCGCAGTTGCTGCCAATGATTGTGCGTATATTCGCCCGCTAGAGGATCCCGAATCCTTTGATTTTCATTCCATGACGGATTTTACCGGCCTGGGGCTCACCACAACACGGGTGTTACCACACAAGCACAATCCCATGTTCGAATCAGCCGTGGACCAGGCTATTGCCGCGTATCCCGAAGCCCTGGCCATCACCGATAGTCAGGCCGTGCACATCACCGGACCCGATCATGGCTCCGAAACCATCATGGTAGTGTCTGGGTGATTCCTAACTCTCCGCCCCGCACCACCATGCTATGACAATAACCAATCACTAACTAATTGCATGATAGCAAAATTATTATGAGACCATCCTAAAAATGATCTCTGGAAAATTGGGTAGTCTATTTGAGATTCTTGATGACCCACCGCACCATCCAGGCAAGTATCACGATACAGGCGATAAGCAAAATGATGGTGACACCGAGAGCGATCCATTGTGTTGCATTCATGGCTGCCGAGTTTAGCCGTCGATGAGCAAACACCCCAAGAACATACCTCGAATAGCCAGAAGATTTTCTATGATAGTTACCATGACCGCTATAACCCTCTTTGGACATTCCGGCGTGCGTATCGACCGCATTGCAATTGATCCTGGTATTTTCACCAATCCCGCCATCATGGAGGGAGCCGAGCATGTGCTGCTTACCCACTCCCACCCCGACCACTGCAATCTCGATATCATCCATAACCTGCCGGTTTATGGCCCTAAAGAAGCTATTGAACAGCTGACGGATTGCGATACTCATGAAGTTTATCCGGGTGACGAACTAGAGCTTGGTGGGCATCATATACGTGCCGTGGGGGGTTATCACGCGGTTGTGCATCCCAGCCTCAATCGGCCGACCAACCTGGGGTATCTCATCGACGGCCGTATTTTGCATCCTGGTGACGAATTTCCCGACGTTGCCATGCATTCGCTCAATAATATTGAGATTCTGTTCCTGCCGGTGGCCGCCCCATGGCTCAAGGTGTCCGAAACCGTGGAATTTGCACACAGCATTCTGCCACGATTATCCCTGCCCATCCACGATGCCATTCTATCGGCCGAAGGCAAGGCCTTGGTGGACAGCATTCTCACCGCCACCAAGGTGCCGGGTTACGTTCGACCCGACTTATTGACCACCATCGAACTGTAAACCTGAGGGCTGCAACTTTACTGAGCTGGGGTA
>CAUVMZ010000096.1:0-11189 GCA_963552855.1 uncultured Corynebacterium sp.
ATTCGAACAGAGCTTCGGTATCAATGTGGGCTTCTTCGAGCGGCACGGGCAGAGTTTCGACCATTTCTTCGCCCAGGTTCTTCATTTCCAGGGAGTCGATGGAATGAATGTTCATGCCGATCTGCGTCAATGGGGTGTGCAGCTGCACCAGGGGGCCCAGGTGTTGGTGTTCGATGGTGCGTCCCGCCAGCGCCCGGGTTTCGCGGAGCAGTTCGAGCATGCGGCGGTTTTCGGTGAAGTCTTGGGTGCGCACGTAGTCGCGGAGCGATCGGGAGAGTTCCGTCATGAGCATGTTCACCTGGTAGCCTTCCGACTCCAGGTCTTGGAAGAGCCTGCGAAGATGGTCGGCAATGGTGGCGTCGAGGTCTTTGGCGCTTTCCCGGTTGAGGATGTTGGTGATCCACTCGTCGATAGGCGTCGATTTTTTGTGCTCTAACAGTGCGGTATAAAAGTCGCGGAATCTACGGCCCGCGTCGGATTCGGCGATGACGTCTACCCCGCGGAAAATATCGTCCAAAATCTGCCCGCGGCTATCTTCCGGCTCTAACAGCTGGCGCCGCAGCGTGCGGTTGATTTCTTCCAGCTCGGTGCGTACCTGGGCGAAATCGGCGGGAATCGTGCCAGCCAGCTCCAGTACGTCGAGGACCCGTTCGGAGATTTGGTCCGCCGACAGCACCTCAAAATACCCCCGTTCGGTGTCGGCTATGAGTTGCTCCAACGCCTCTTTTTCCTCAGCCAACTGCGCCAATCGGGTGTTAATATCCGGGTCCGACTCCCGCGAGAGGTTTTCCAACGAGTCCGCGATTGAATGGATTCGGGCCGCCGACACCGCCGAATGTGGGTGCTGCCAGCTCTCTACCGAATCCAGGGCATTGAGCGTGGTCGCGCTGGGTTCGATGGTTTCCCCCGTGACCGCATTGCCGGGGCGGCGCACCAGCCAGCCGGCTTTTACCCAGTCTGTAATGTAGGTTTGGGGGTCGTGCGGTAGTTCCAAACCTTCTGCGCGAAGCATTTTGAGGTCGGCATCGAGGAGGTCATAGATTTCAATGGCCGACCGGGCCTTCGTGCTAGGAGGAAAGTGTTCAGCAACAAACCCCAGTACAACGGGCATAAGTGGGCTACGAAGCAGCTTAAGGATTGCTGATTTTTCTTCTAAACGACGATTGCTGATAGTACGCGCAACAATGCTCATGGTTTACATAGTGCCATGATTTGTGGGATTTCTGTCTTAAAATCCCCCAATTGAATGTGAAAGCACAACGGTGAACAACTGTGACTTAGTGAAATAATACCTAAAGTCTTTTCCGCCACATCTTTCTACCGCTTAAGCTTCACACCAAGCTTGACGACGCTAACCTCCGGCACGATACCGCTTGCCGTCATGGTGGTCGAACATCTACTAAACTTCGAGCAATGAGTTCAGCGAGTACCGCACCCCACATTGCCGCGCATATTGCCACCGAATTACACGTACCCGAAGCCAATGTTCTTGCTGCCCTTAGGCTTATCGCTGAGGGAAACACCGTCCCCTTCATTGCCAGGTATCGGAAAGAAGCCACCGGTGGTCTCGACGACACCCAACTGCGCACCATTGAGGAGCGTGCCACGTATCTCACTGAGCTGGCGGACCGGAAGCAAACCATTCTGGCCGCCATCGAGGAGCAAGGCAAGCTCACCGACGACCTGAAGGCCCTCATTCTGGCCTGTGACACCAAAGCCCGCCTGGAAGACCTGTATCTTCCCTACAAGAAGCGCCGCAAAACCAAGGCCGATGCGGCCCGGGAGGCTGGCCTGGAGCCACTGCTCGACAGGCTCATCGCCGAACCCCATGGTGATCCCGTGTCGGCGGCCGAAGCCTATGTGTGCGCCGGGTTTGAGGACCCGAAGAAGGCCCTCGACGGGGCCCGCGCTATTCTCATCGACCGGTTTGCCCTCGACGCCAACCTGGTGGGGGAGCTCCGGGAAACTATGTATAACACCGGCAGCATGGAAAGCCAGGTCGTTCAGGGTAAGGAGCAGGAAGGGGCGAAGTTCACCGACTATTTCAGCTTCGCCGAGCCCTTCACCTCCCTGCCGTCTCACCGGATTCTCGCCCTGTTCCGGGGCGAAAAAGAAGGCGTTTTACATCTCAATCTCAATGCTGGTGACGACGACCATTATTGCGGCATAATCGCCAACCAGTTCGAACTTGATACATCGTCTTCGTGGCTGGCAGACGCCATCCGATGGGGGTGGAAAACCAAGCTCTATATTTCCTCCGGCCTGGACATTCGCATGCGACTGAAGGAAACCGCCGAGGAGGCAGCCCTCGAAGTCTTCGCCCGCAACCTGAAGGATGTGCTGCTCGCCGCCCCCGCCGGCCAACGTGCCACCCTGGGGTTGGACCCCGGCTACCGTAACGGCGTCAAATGTGCCACAGTTGACGGCACCGGTAAGGTGCTCAGCACCCTCATCGTGTACCCCCACCAACCCCAAAACCAGTGGTCCCATGCGGTGCAGGCCCTCGCCCACGAATGCGCCACCCACCATGTCGACCTCATCGCCATCGGTAATGGCACCGCCAGCCGGGAAACTGAAAAGCTCGCCGGCGAGGTCGCTAACCTCATTGCCAAGGCCGGCGGCACCCGGCCCACACCCGTCGTGGTCAGCGAATCCGGGGCCTCCGTGTACTCCGCCTCCGAGATTGCGGCCGCCGAATTCCCCGATATGGATGTGTCTCTCCGGGGTGCGGTTTCTATTGCCCGTCGCCTCCAAGACCCCCTCGCCGAACTGGTGAAGATCGACCCCAAGGCCATTGGGGTGGGCCAATACCAGCATGATGTGAACCAAACCGCCCTGGCGAAAACCCTCGACGCCGTGGTCGAAGACGCCGTCAACGCCGTGGGCGTGGACCTCAACACCGCCTCCGTGCCCCTCTTAGCCCGGGTTGCTGGCATCACCAACACCATCGCCCACAACATTGTCACCTACCGGGACACCAATGGGGTATTCGCCAACCGGGCCGGCCTGAAACACGTGCCCCGCCTGGGACCAAAGGCCTTCGAACAGTGTGCCGGGTTCCTCCGCATCACCGGCGGCAGCGACCCGCTCGACGCGTCTGCCGTCCACCCTGAGGCCTACCCGGTGGTGCGCCGCATTGCCGAATCCACCGGCCTGGGCGTGGCCGACCTGATCGGTAATACTGCGGTCCTGTCTCGGCTCAAGCCCACGGACTTCGCCGACGATACCTTCGGCATTCCCACCGTCACCGACATCCTCGCTGAGCTGGACAAACCCGGGCGCGACCCCCGCCCCGAATTCACTACCGCCACCTTCAAAGAAGGCATCGAAAAACTCTCCGACCTCACCCCCGGCATGATCCTGGAGGGAACCGTCACCAATGTGGCCGCCTTTGGTGCATTCGTCGACGTGGGGGTGCACCACGACGGTCTGGTGCACGTGTCCGCCCTGGCCAACAAGTACGTGTCCGACCCGCACGACATTGTTCGCTCCGGGCAGGTGGTGAAAGTGAAAGTCATGGATGTTGATGTGGAACGCAATCGCATCGGCCTCTCCATGCGGCTTGACGACGAACCCGGCCAACCCGCCAACCGGAAACGCGGCGGCGACCAGCGGGGGAGTGGACATGGTCACCGCCGTACCGATCGCCAAAGTGGCCGCCGGGGTGATCGTCGGGGCGGCAATAAAGCTGCTCCGCAAGGCGCCATGGCTGACGCCCTGAAGAAGGCTGGCTTCGGACGGTAAGCCACTTCATACTTTTGGTGGTGGTTAGCTATAGTTCATAGGTATGACTTCGCGCCGCCGCTCTCACAACATAGTTAAAAACGGGTGGGTCACCGACCAGCACGGCTCCTGGGCCATGGGATTCGTCCCCCTCGTCCTCGGACTCTGGTCCGCCCCCACTCTCACCTGGCTCCACGGTATGCTTGTTATCGCCTGGACCAGCGGATTCTTCTTCTTCGCCGTGGCGGAAAAATGGCTCAAATTCCGATACAAACCCCGCTACCGGCCGGCGCTCATCACCTACGGTGCCATCGCCGCAATCTTTAGCCTCATACTCATCATCGGTGCACCCCACCTATTGTGGTGGGGACTCATCTACATCCCCCTCATCGTCGCATCATTCTACCTGTCCTGGGCCAAAAAAGAACGCTCGCTCCTCGCCCGACTCGTCGCCATCGCCGCCGCCTGCCTCGTGCTTCCCCTCACCATCAACGTGGACATCCCTCACCCCTGGTTCGCGGCCGATACCATCGCGCCCAAGGGCTGGTATTTGTGCGCCCTGCTCACCACCTACTTCGCCACCACCGTCCCCTTCGTGAAAACCGTCATCAGAGAACGCAACTCCACCCCCTGGTTCGTTGGTTCCATCACCGTGCACGTGATCGCAACCCTCACCATGGCGGCACTGGCGGTACAAGGCTACAACTACTGGACCCATGTGCTGGTGTGGGTGCTGCTCACCGGCCGGGCCGTCGCCATGCCGCTGCTGGCGAAACGCCGCGGCATCCCCTGGCGGCCCCGCAACATTGGCATGCCAGAAATCGGCTACAGCCTCCTCGTGTTCGCCACCCTGCCATATGGGCTAGCATTCCCATAAACCCAGGTGTCGTCGGCGTGAGGGCGTCGCAAAGCAAGTTTGGCACCAACAGCATGCATATGTCATAATGGGCCAGTTGTCTGGTTCCACCAGCCATCACGCCATGTCGCGGACACGAATCGGCCGAGTGAAAAGCGCCGCTAGAATCCTCTGTCCCAGATAAGAAAAGGTATTTCCAAACATGAACATTCTTGACAAAGTTGATGCAGCCTCATTGCGCGACGATATTCCCACATTCCACCCGGGTGATACCCTCAATGTGCACGTCAAAGTGATCGAAGGCACCAAGTCACGTATCCAGGTCTTCAAGGGCGTTGTCATCCGCCGCCAGGGCAGCGGTGTTCGGGAAACCTTCACCGTGCGGAAAATCTCCTTCGGCATCGGCGTGGAACGCACCTTCCCGGTGCACAGCCCCAACATCGACAAGATCGAGGTCGTGTCCCGCGGTAAAGTCCGGCGCGCCAAGCTGTACTACCTGCGCGACCTGCGCGGCAAGGCAGCCAAGATCAAAGAAAAGCGCTAAGTTTTACGGTCCCACCCCATCACCTTGGACTATCAATGGTGGTGGGGTTTCTGTTTGCCCCTATGGCAATGACCGGTACAACTCCGTCACATAGCCTGCCGACGGGTCATTATCGGAAGGCACACTCACATACTCCTCCCATGAAATCGGCACCAACGCCCCATTGGGGTGCTCGCTCGGCACTTGCGCAACCTCCGCCGTAAACGCCTGCCGCGCATCCGGCAATGACTCATAAGAATCATTATGCACAGCCTTTGCCGCGGTGCCCGGCGGAAACCGGTGAATCGCCAACCCCCGCGCCGTAGCAACCTCCTGCACCTGCGCCACCTGCTCCACCGGAACCTCAAAACCAGCCAATAGATCCACCTGAGGGGTAGCCGCAAAAAAATAGCAACATGATGTGCCCGGTTGGGCCTGAGCCTGTGCCAACACCTCCGCCGTCTCATTGAACGCATGTTCGTATAAATCGGATAATTCCTCGGCGGAAACCTGACGCCGCACCCCAACAACATACCGCTGCGGCACCTCAACAAACTCCAGCATACATAGCCCTTCTACAGAAAAAACATCACTCAATTTATACCAAATTTACTATTCTCTCAGTGTATGGGCAGCACCCATGATGTGACTGTGTGTTCTATAAAACTTTAGTGATAAACCCTCACCCATCTCGCTGCTAACAACCGTGGGTAGGAATACATAATGAACTCGCAGCGCAATGCTTAACCCTGCTAAGCTCAGTCCTTGTGAATCAGCAGGAAAGCTCCGATAACAACGAAGAAACCACTGACGCTTCCCCGTCACATGCTGTGGAAACCAGTGAAGAAACCGGCGCAAAATCTGGCCGGAAATCAGCGCGAGACCGCGAAAAACCCAAGGACAAAACCGCGGAAAAACCAGAGAAAAAACCCACCCCCTGGTATATCGAAATCCCCGTGGTAATACTCATTACCGTCATCTTCATGTCGCTGCTCCAAACCTTTGTCGGGCGACTCTACTTGATTCCCAGCTCCTCCATGGAACCCACACTGCACGGCTGTACCGGCTGTGTTGGCGACCGAATCGTCGTAGAGAAAATCACTTACCGATTCAGCGACCCCAAACCCGGCGACGTCATTGTGTTCGAAGGCACCCCCTCCTGGAACGCCAGCTTCGTCCCCCACTACGCCACCAACCCCATCATGCGGGGCCTCGAAACCGTGGGGACCTGGCTGGGATTCGCCGCGCCGGGGGAGAATAACCTGGTGAAACGGGTGATCGCCACGGGTGGCCAAACCGTTCAATGCTTACAGGGCGATCCTGGAATCATGGTGAACGGTAAGAAAGTAGACGACTCCTATATTCTGAACCCGCCGCAAAACCCCATTGACCATAGGGTGGGCTCCGATGCGTGCGGCGGCAATTATTTCGGGCCTATCACTGTGCCCCAGGGTCGGCTCTTTATGATGGGGGATAACCGCACCAACTCCTCCGATTCCCGCTACCACCTGGGCGACGAATACCAGGGCACCATCCCGCTGGAAAACGTGAAAGGCAAAGTACAGTGGATCATTCTGCCGTTCAATCACATTGGTGGCGTCGCCGACCCGAACATTCAAGGCTGATGTCGTGTCGCTTGTCGATGCCCTAAGGCATGACGGATCAAAGTAACCACAAGCAACCATGCGTGTTCTCAAACACCACCGCACCTTCGAAGTAGCGCTGCACCGAGCCGGGCTTGGCCCGGTTGCCGGCGTGGACGAGGCCGGCCGCGGGGCCTGCGCCGGACCCATTACCATCGCTGCCTGTATTCTGCCGCCACAACCATTAGCCGCGCTTTCCCGGCTCACGGATTCGAAAAAACTATCGGCGGCCACCCGGGCCGTACTTTTCCCGCTTATTCAACACCACGCGGTAGCCTGGTCCATTCTTCACATTTCCGCGGCCGATATTGACCAATACGGCATCCAACACGCCAATGTGTTCGGCATGCGGCGGGCAGTAGCATTATTGGATGTGCAACCCGGGTATGTGCTTACCGACGCCCTCAAAGTTGACGGTTTCGCCTGCAGCTATCTGCCCATCATCGGTGGTGACGCCGCAGCCCGCTGCATTTCCGCTGCCTCTGTGTTGGCCAAACACGCCCGCGATCTGGTCATGGCGGAACTTGCCGAAACCTACCCCCGTTACGAATTCGCTAGCCACAAGGGGTACGGCACGAAGGTGCACATGACTGCGGTGCGCCGTTACGGAGCAAGCCCGGTTCATCGTTATAGTTATGCAAATGTAGCTGCCGCACATTCGGAGTGGTTAGGGCAGACACCAACACACACCCAAAAACCAACCCCAGGTGAGGCACACACCACCATGGGTGGCGAACAGTTTTTATTCTAAAAAAACAAGGTGGGATAACCAGTAATGAGCGCCGAGGAACTCGAAAACTACGAAGCAGAAGTAGAACTCTCCCTCTACCGGGAATATCGGGATGTGGTGAGCCAATTCTCGTATGTAGTAGAAACCGAACGTCGCTTCTACCTGGCAAACGCTGTAGAACTCATACCCCATACCCAAGGAAACGACGTTTACTATGAGGTGCGCATGTCCGATGCGTGGGTGTGGGACATGTATCGTTCGGTCCGGTTTGTCCGCTATGTGCGAGTCATCACCTACAAGGATGTGAATATCGAAGAACTCGACAAGCCGGATCTCATCATACCGGAGTAAAATAGATGCCCCTGGTTTCCGCAACTGCCACGAAACCCCCAGCTCGGCACACCTGCTGAAAAAAGTTATCCACAGGGGCACAATTTTTTCGCCAATTCCTCGACACACCACTGCGGGGCGAGCAGGGTGGGGATTAGCCATCCCCACCCCAAGAAAGCAGCGGTGCCCCATGAACCAGCCCCTCCAACAAACCCCGGAACCACCCGCCACACCACCGAAACCCCGGCCGCGACGACAACCCGGTAGCACCAATCGGGCATACCGCAGCCATCTTGCCCACCGGGTCGGTGAACTCGGCGAAGCAACCGCCGCCCAGTTTTACCGTGACGAAGGCTACCGGATTCTCGCCCGCAACGTGCGCTATCCCGTGGGCGAACTCGACCTCATCGCTCGTGCCCCTGACCCCAATGGCACCATCGTTTTCATCGAAGTAAAAACCCGCACCACCCTGGATTTCGGCATTGCCGAGGCCGTGACCCCACGCAAACTCCACCGCATGCACCAGGCCGCCTACCGATGGCTCACCGAACGCCATGTCCCATGGTCCGAAGTGCGGTTCGACGTGGTGGCCATATACCTCGACCCCACCGGTCTGGCCAGCGTGCAACGCTACATCGGGGTTGACGATGGCGCTCGCTAAAACCCTCAGCGTGACCCTCAACGGTGTTGCCGCCCAGCTCGTTGAAGTAGAAGCCAACATTGGTGCCGGCCTCCCCGGAACCCACATCGTAGGCCTCGCCTCCGCGGCGGTCAACCAGGCCCGAGACCGCATTAAAATTGCCGCCCAAAATTCCAAACTCACCTGGCCTAAAACCAAGGTCATGGTGAGCCTCCTCCCCAGTGATGTTCCCAAAACCGGCTCCCACTTCGACGCCGCCATCGCCGTCGCCATTCTCTCCGCAACCCACCCCGATGCCCGGGTGCGCGCCAGCCTCGCCAACACCATGGTGCTTGGCGAAATTGGATTCGACGGTCGCCTCCGGGCCGTGCCCGGCATCCTGCCCGCCGTCCTGGCGGCCAGCGCCGCCGGAGTAGAAACTGTCATCATCCCGGAAGGAAACGCCCACGAAGCCCTCCTCTGCCCCGGAATTGATGTGTTCACCGCCACCTCCATCACCCACATCATCGACTGGACCTATGGGCGGGCGGAACTCGCCCACATCACCCTAGGTCAACCGCCTGAGCTGCCCCACACCAACAGGCATCTCGACATGAACCAGGTGGCCGGCCAACACGAGGCAAAATTCGCCGCGGAAGTAGCTGCCGCCGGTGGCCACAACCTCCTACTCATCGGCCCCCGCGGCTCCGGCAAATCCATGATTGCCGAACGCATCCCCACCCTGCTCCCACCACTGACCCAGGCGGAACAGGTGGAATCCACCGTCGTGCACTCCATAGCCGGAACCACCACCGACCATGTCATCACCACCGCCCCCTACATAGCGCCCCACCACTCCATTAGCGCGGCCGCCCTCCTCGGCGGCGGGTCCGGAACCCCCAAACCCGGCGCCGTCAGCCTGGCACACAACGGTGTGCTCTTCCTCGACGAAGTATCAGAAATACCGGCAAAAATCCTAGATTCACTGCGCATACCCATGGAAAACGGCCAAGTGCGAATCCACCGGGCCCACCGCACCTTCATGTTTCCAGCCAGGTTCCAACTGGTGATGGCGGCCAACCCCTGCCGGTGCGCCGCCGAAACCCCGGAAGCCTGCACCTGCCCCGCAACCGTGCGGGCAAAATACCTCACCAACCTTTCTGGACCGCTCCGGGACCGCATCGATATTTTCAGCCGCACCCACACCAAAGGGCCATTAGTCACCGGCGGTGCCACCTGCGAACCCTCCCGCCGCATAGCCGAACGAGTAGCCCAAGCCCGGGCCCGCGCCCGATGGCGCTGGCAGCAGGCCGGATACGGCGAAATCACCACCGCCGCTATGGACCCCTGCATCCTCCGCCGAGAATTCCCCGCCGACGAAGCCGGCATGGCCATGCTCGCCAGCTACCTAATGATGGGAAACATCACCCAACGTGGGGTTGACCGGGTGCTGAAACTCGCCTGGACCCTGGCCGACCTGGCTGGCGATCTCACCCCCACCCTAGACCACATAGCACAGGCACTAGACCTGAGAGGAGAAGACCTATTATGACCAACCCGCAGTCACCTATAGATGAGCGTCGACAAGCGTGGGCGTACCTATCGCGCGTATTCGAAGGCCCCAGCCGGGAACTCACCAACCTGCTCAACAACGGGTATGATCCCGAGGCCATCGCCCAGGGCATTCGCCGCCGTGAATCCTGGCTCGGTGACATTCTCGCCCGCACCCACACCCGCTACCAGGACGATCGAGCCAAAGCCGACCTCGCAACCATGGCCGCCATCGGCGGCAGACTCGTCACCCCCGACGACCCCGAATGGCCCGCCGAACCCCTCGACGCCGCCTTCCGATTCGCCGTCAGCGGCAAAAGCGACACCCTACGCAGCTACCAAGAAGACGCCGTACCGCCCCATGCCCTGTGGGTGCGCGGCAGCAACCTGCGGCAACTCTGCGCCCAGGCCGTGTCCATCGTGGGATCCCGCGCTGCCAGCAACTATGGTTCCCACGCGGCCCGACTCATCAGTGCTGGCCTCATCGACCACCACTGGACCATCATCTCCGGGGGTGCCTTCGGTATCGACAGCGCCGTCCACACCGAGGTCCTGGCCCGCGGTGGAACAACCATCGCCGTGCAAGCCTGCGGACTCGACCGGCCATACCCCCGCCGCAACCACGACATGCTCACCACCATTGCCCAACATAATGGTGCCCTGGTCAGCGAATACCCGCCCGGCGCCACCCCGCAACGGCACCGGTTCCTCACCCGAAACCGACTCATTGCCGCGCTCAGCTCCGGTACTGTCATCATCGAAGCCGCCTGGCGGTCCGGCGCCCTCAACACCCTCAGCTGGGCCGCCGCCTTCGGAAAAATCACCATGGCCGTGCCCGGGCCCATCACCACCGCCCAATCCCTGGGCTGCCATGAGCGCATCCGAAACGGTGATGCGGTCATGGTGTGTTCCGCCGACGAGGTCCGCCAACTCCTCGCCAAAATCGGCGACATTGATGTGGGCGAACAGTACGAAATGCAATTTGCCGCCACCCCCGTGCAGAAATTATCGCGGAATGAGATGCGCATTTACGACGCCACCGGCCCCCGACCCATCCCCACCGACCAGCTTGCACACGACGCCGGCCTGACCATTGGGCTCACCGTACACCTGCTCCTATCGCTGGCGCAGCAAGGACTGGTGGAGCGAAACGGAAACGCCTGGCAGCGTGCGGTTTCTCCCGATCCCCACGAGGCGCATGCGGGAGTCGGGTA
>CAUVMZ010000097.1:0-11155 GCA_963552855.1 uncultured Corynebacterium sp.
TTCTTCGGGTGCTGCGCCTGCTGGTGCTGCTGGTGGGGGTCATGGGGCGCCGCCGGTGGCTGCTGGTGATGGTGGGTCTTCTTCGGGTGCTGCGCCTGCTGGTGCTGCTGGTGGGGGTCATGGGGCGCCGCCGCCTGTTGTTATTAATATGCCTCGGCAGTCGCGGTTTGGTAGGGCTGCGTCGTTTGCTGCTCGGGGGGCGTCGTCCGGTGCGCGGATGGGTGGTGGTGCTGTGCGGGCGTATGAGTCGATGATGGAGAATGCGATGGGCGGTCCGGGGCAGATTGCTCGGTGATGTGTGGTTTTGTTATTAAAGGTTGTTGTTGGGAAAGGTGTTGAGTGGTTGTGTCTGAGGTGGATTGGGATAAGCCGATTCAGTATGCGTTGGGGTTGCCGGCGCGGCGGACGGGTATTGGGGGGTTTTCGGCGCGGGCGTCGATGGTGGTGTTTTTGGGGTTTATTTTTGCGTTGGTGTTGCAGCTTGTTGGGGGGTTGGGGCTGGTTGCGTATGTGGTGGTGGTGCCAGCAGTGGGGTTTGCTGTGGTGATTTCGATGCGGTGGAATAATCGTTCTGTTGCGCAGTATGCGGTGATTGTGTGGCAGTCTTTTCGGCGGTCGTTGGTGGGTGGGGAGTTGTATGTGTCGGGTGAGTTTTCGCGGGTTCCGGGTGGTCAGCGGCGGTTGCCGGGGTTGTTGGCTAGGACGCAGTTACTGCGGGGACGGGATGTGTTGGGTCGGGAGTTTGCGGTGGTTTTGGATAGGCCGCAGAAGGAGGCGACGGTGTTGTTGGATGTGGAGTTCACGGGTCAGGTGAAGGTGACGCAGGCGGAGCGGAATGTGCAGACATCGGGGTGGTGTGACTTTTTAGCGAATCTATCATTATCTGGGGATATTGAACAGGTAGTAACTGTTGTTTCCACCAGGCCAGGCTCAGGCATGTTAGTAGCCGACGAGGTACGTTCAATTGTGCGTGATGATGCCCCGGAGATTGCTAGGCAGGTGTTGTTTGAGGCTGCGTCGGCGATTTCAACAGGGAAGCCTGAGGTGGATGGGCATATTGCTATTACGGTGAAGATGAGTTCGGGTGTGATGAAGGATAATGAGTTTTTGGGGCAGTTGGCAACTAGGGTGCCGAGTTGGTGTGAGATGGCGGGGTGGTCGTCGATGGTGGTGAAGCCGATGTCGTATGAGCGGGCGGTGGCTCGGGTGCATTCGTTTTTTAATCCGGCGGCGGAGGTGGATTTTGAGCAGTTGTTGTTATCAGGTGAGGAGCATGGACTTTCATGGGAGGATGCGGGTCCGGGGGTGGCGTGTGTGTTTCCTCGGTTTTATTTCCATGATGGATGTCGATCGGTGACCTGGGAAATGCGTGAGGCTCCCCGCTCAACATTTGATGATATGGTGCTCCATGGATTATGTGCCCCGCATCAGCGGGTGGCGCGTAAAAGGGTGGCGTTGTGTTATCAGCCGTATGCTGCGGGGGTGTCGGCGCGGTTGGTGGAGAAGGAGCATTTGGATGCGTTGAATGCGGCGAATTCGTCGAAGAAGGTGCGTTCTGCTGCGGCGGAGATGCGTCTTGAGCATACGGAGGCTGCCAGGCGGGCGCAGGCGAAGGGTTCGCAGTTGGGGAGGTATTCGTTGTTTGTGACGGCGACGCTTGCTGAGGGGGATGATATGTCGCGGGTGGTGCATGATGTGGAGCAGTTGGCGGCGGGGTCGTCGATTCGGTTGGAGTTGATGAAGCGTCAGCAGGATGCGGCGTTTCAGGTGGCGTGTGGTTTTGGTCAGGTTCCTTGGGTGAAGGCTTCTACGCCGTCGTGGTTGGATTCGTAGGTTGATGGGGAAGTTGGTGAGTTGAGGGTGTTGTGGAAGAAGTCGGTGAGTCGGCGGAGTAAGGATGTGCAGGTGCCGGTGTTGCGGGGGGTGGAGTTGGTGGAGGTTGTTGATATTGGTGGGTATAGGGTGGGGGTGATGATGCAGTCGGTGCTTCATCAAGCGACTGTAGTGGTGAGGGGGGATGAGGATACGACGCGGGAGGAGGTGGATCAGTGGTTGGTGCATATTTCTTCGGTGGAGAGGGTTGTTGTGGCTACGGTGATGACGGTGGCGGGTGTTGATGGTGGGGTCCCTCGGTTTATGGTGACGTTTGATATGTCGGGTTTGTCGCGGGATGAGTTTTTGACGTTGGTGGCGAAGCGGTTGTCGGTGTTGTGTTATTCGCCTGATGAGGTGGAGATTATGTGGCATGTGCAGTCGGTGGATGATGTGGCGGGGTATGCGAGTTCTGTGTGGGCGCCGTCCTCGAAGGTGGTATTTCCGCCGTTTGCGGATGAGTTGGTGGAGGGGCCTCGGTCGATTGTGTGTGATGGGGTGGCGCGGGTGGTGTTTGAGGTGAATGCGCATGATGCTGCTGGGTTGGCGGCGTTGGAGGAGATACGGAGGTTGGTGGTTTCTGCTTCGTTGGGGGTAGGGGAGTCGATGTATGTGGTGGAGGTGGTGCGGCCGACGGATAGTTTGTATCGGGTGCAGTATCCGGAGGCGGATCGGTTTCGTCGTTCGGGCATTATAGTTTTGTCAGCAGAATCTGATGTGGGGTTGGAGGGGTTTGCTGCGGAGATGATTGCTCGGATTTCTGTTAGATCACGGTTGCGGTTGTCACGGTTGTATGGGAGGCAGTATTTGGGTGTGTTGTTAGCAGCGGGTATTCCGGTGTATGGGTGGCAGACATCTCGGGTGACGTCGTTGGTGTCAAAGATGGTGAAGAAGTAAGAGAAGTTAGGAGTTTGGTGATGTCTCGGGTTGTGGATGTTGATTGTGCGGTGTTGCATGATGAGATTACTCGTGGTGATCGGGAGGTGCCGTCGCGGTTTTCGGCGGTGGGGAGGAAATATGCGAGGTGGTTGAAGCTGAATAAGAAGCATGCGGCGCAGGTGGAGAGGTTGGCGAAGCAGGTGGGTAATCAGGTACCGGTGGTGGGCGAGCGGGGGTTTTCGACGGCTGGTGCGAGGGGGTTTGTGGGGAGGTTGTCGGGTCAGGCGATGGTGGTATCTGGTGGGCAACGATACCAAACGACGACGAATTTGGGTGGGGGGTTTAATCCGAATGTGGTGGGGGCACCAGCTCCTGCAATTGGTACTCCCATTGGTCAACACGTGATTACAGGTGCAGAAATCTGCTGTGATCCCCTAGCATGGTTTCGAGAAGGAATCATTGATAATCCGTCGTTCTTTTTAATGAGTGTACCTGCGAAGGGAAAATCCACTCTAGTACGGAAAATGCTGATGGGGGATGTTGCTCAAGGGCATATCCCTATTATCGCCGGTGATATTAAAGGTGAATACGTGGGATTTGTTCATCAGGTAGGCGGCCAAGTTATCTCCCTTGGTGGTGGTGATTCCCGATTAAATCCGCTTGATGTGGGGGCGTTGGGTCGGGCGATTCCGACGTTGGAGGCGGAGATTATGAGGTTGCGTGAAGATGTTGCGGTGCTTGCGGCGACTGCTGATGCGGTGGCGGAGTTTGTTGATAGTGATGGTGATGTGGAGCAGCAGTTGCAGCAGGTGCAGGGGGAGTTAAAGGAGGTGGTGGCGCAGATTGCGAAATCATCTTCGATGGGTGAGGGGGATTCAACCTTGTTGCAGCAACGGCTGCAAGAAAATGAACTTTACCAGGCGGCGCAAGTAACGCTTATCAAGGCGGAGCGGAAGGTTATAGCCGCGCAGCAAGAACATGATAGGACCAGGAATCATGGTATGGCTGGGTTGGGTGAGCTGGAATTTGATGAGTTGTTGAAGAAAACTCATGAATTGGATCAGCGGTTGACGCCGCTTCGGAATGAGGTGGCGGCGGTGCAGGCGGAGTACGACCGGTGTGTGGGTATTATTGATTCGATTGCTAAGAAGGAAAAGCGCAATATTATTGCTGATGCTCAGGGTCAGCGGGTGTTGTTGGAGGAACAGAAGGGGATTCTTGAGCAGAAAGTTGATGCGTTATTGCTTTTGAAGAAGCAGAGTGAGTCGTATCAAATAACCGAGCGGATTACAGAACTAGAACGCCTCGTAGAACATGCAAAATCACAAATCCAAGAACGCCAAGTCACAATGGTTTCCACACTACTTAGTTTATCTAGGCAGGAGCCGTTGTTGGACTGGGAGGCGATGGTGGTGTCGATTGCGTTGGGGGAGATTTATTCGCAGGAGAATATTGATTGGGATAATCCGCCGATTTTGCAGGATTTGATTGAATATTTAGAACGGGGTTCGCCCAGGTTGCGGCAGAAGGCTCGTGCGGAGTCTGATGAGGCGTGGGATCAGCAAACGAAGCCGTTGTTATTGTCGTTGAATGCGCTATTAGACGGCGCAACTGGCAAGATATTCTCCGGCCAAACTACAGAACCTATTAGCGTAGATTCCTCAGCAGTATGCATTGATGTATCTGCCATTGATGGGAATAACGCTGAAATGAAAGCAGCAGTCATGATGAGCTGCTGGTCAAATGCATTTGGTGCTATCCAAGCGTCACATATTTTAGCTGATGCAGGATTGGAAAAACAGAAATACTTCTCCGTCACGCTTGACGAGATGTGGCAAGTCATGGGTGCGGCACCACAAATGGTGCAAAAAATCGACGCTTTAACCCGACTTAATCGAACAGTTGGAACATCACTGAATATGATTACTCACACCATGAAAGATTTGGAAGCACTAGCTAGCGAAAAAGACCAGAAAATCGCAAAAGGATTTATTGCTCGCGCCGGCATGCTTATTGTAGGCGGCCTAGACAAAGACGAGCTTGTGAAACTGAACGACCACGTACAATTTTCCCCAGCAGAGCAAACACTCATTACTTCTTGGGCCGCAGGTGCAAACCCAAAACGATCACGGGGACAAAAAGACAACTCCTCACGCGGAGTTGGGTGTTTTATGATTAAAACGGCGAAGGATGGTACTCCGGGTATTCCGGTGCGGACGGTGTTAACGCCGACGGAAGTAGCGTATCGGTTGCATGATACGAATAAGCGATTTGATGACTTCTTTCAGGAGTCTTCTGGTGTGGTTGAGGAAAAAAGCAGTGATGCGTAGGGTGTGTTCTGGGTTTTTCCTACTTTGTGTCATGATGAGTGGGTGTGCTGTTTCTCAACCGCAGTTTGTCGGGGGTGTGGCCTCGTCGAGGGTGGTTATTGAGGAACAAGGTGTGGAGTTAAGTCCGCAGAAAGCAGTGTTAAGTGAGGCGGAATTGCAGCGTGGGACGATTAAAGTGGCGCGGGCAGTGGCATATCGGTTTCCTGCAATTAAAGAGATTGGTGGATATCGGGATGAGGATAATGACCATGGCAAAGGGTTGGCTATTGATATTATGATTCCTGGTTGGGAGACTGGGGAGGGGAAGAAGTTAGGCAATGATGTGGTGGCGTATATAGAGGCAAATGCCGTGGAGTTTGGGGTGGAGTACATGATTTGGCAGCAGATGTATCGGCCGTTTGGTAGACAGCCGAGTAAGATGCCGGATCAGGGGTCTTCAACATTGAATCATTGTGATCATGTACATGTGACAGTGAGAGAGTCAGGTTATCTCCATGAGGGGGAGGCAGTTGTGGTGCATGATGGTGTTTCTCGTGGTGTGAAGTAGTAGTGTTATGAAAACGATTTTGGGTCTTATTGTGGGTTGTCTTCTTGCTGTGGTGGTTTTTGTGGTGGTGCTGGATGAGGATGGCGAGGGGGAGCAGATGAATGAGTGTCAACCGGTGGGGGCGAAGGCAGGGACAGGGCCGATTAAAGATTATGAGGTGCCGGCGGGGAAGTTTAGTTTGCCGGAGATGGATGCGCTGGATAAGGTGAAGTCAGGGTGGCGGACACCGGATCGCCCAAAGCATCAGGGGTTTGATATTGCTTCGGGGTTGGGGACGGAGATTCATGCGTTTTCTGATGGTGAGGTGGTGGCTGCGGGCCCCGCGGATGGTTTTGGGCAGTGGATTATTCTTGACCATGTGTGGGATGGGAAGAAGTATTCGACGGTGTATGGGCATATGTTTCCGGAAGGAGTGTTGGTGCAGGTGGGGCAGAAGGTGAAGGCTGGTCAAGTGATTGCGAAGGAGGGGTATAATGGTCAGGTGATACCGCAGGATGTGCGGGGGTCGCATGTGCATTTTGAGGTGTGGCCGCAGGGTCGGTTAACGGGTGGGCATGATGTGAATCCGCAGCCGTTTTTGGAGAAGGCGGTGAATCCTGGTGAGGTGCAGGGGGTGTTTAATAAGGCTAGGGAGGATTCGCGGCGGCGGAGTAAAGAGTCGCGCCAAAAGGAGGAGGTGGGGGCGCATGTAGCGGTGATTGGTGATTCGATTACTGTGGGGGCGCAGAGTTTGATTGAGAAGCAGCTTCCGGGGGTGGATGTGATTGCGAAGGAGTCTCAGCAGTATTCGTGGGGGTTGGAGCAGTTGCGGGGTTTGCAGAAGAAGTATGATGTGATTGTGATGGCGTTAGGGACAAATGGGGCTTTTACGCAGGCTGATATTGATGCGACGTTGAATTCTGGGAAGGCGCGGCGGTATGTGTTGATGACGGTGGGGGGTCGGAATGTGTCTGCTGCTGGTGAGGTGAATGCGTTGGTGAAGAAGAATGATACGAAGGTAGGGGTTGCGGATTGGGCTGAGGTGGTTGCTGAGCATCCGGAGTATATTTCTCATGATGGGGTGCATCCTACGGATGCGGGGAGGGAGGCGTTTGCTGGGGTGATTGCATCATCGGTGATTAAGACAAGTACAGGGTCACATGAGCAGAAGCGGGATGTGGAGTTAGGGCCGCAGAAGGCTATAACAAGTGAGGAGCATTTGCAGAAGAATGCGGTACTAGTGGCGCGGGCGGTGGCGCATAAGTTTCCGCAGATTCAGACGATTGGTGGGTGGCGTAATAGTAATGATGACCATGGTAAAGGGTTGGCTGTGGATATTATGATTCCTGGTTGGCAGGATGGGGAGGGGGAGCAGTTGGGTAATGATGTGTTGGCGTATGTGGAGGCGAATGCTGTCAGTTTTGGGGTAGAGTACACGATTTGGCGGCAGACGTATCGACCGTTTGAGGGGCAGCCGAATAAGATGGCGGATCAGGGTTCTTTCACATTGAATCATTTTGATCATGTGCATGTGACAACGAAGCCGAGTGGGTTACCGAAGCCAGATGAAAAGTATATGTTGAAGGGGGAGACAACGGATGTGTTTGTGGAGGAAGCAAGTGTCGAGTGCTTGCATAGTGGTAAGCCGGTGGGTGAGGAGAAGTTAGGTAACAGTGACGATATTCCGCCGGAGTATGTGAAGTGGATTGAGAAGTCGGCGGCGCAGTGTGAGGAGTTGACGGCTCCGATTCAGGCGGCGCTTATTTGGGCGGAGTCTGGGTTTACGATTGGGGCGGTAAGTAATGTAGGGGCGCAGGGCCCTGCGCAGTTTATGCCGGATACGTGGGCTACGTCGGGTGCTGAGGTGGATAAGAATACTGGTGAGGTAATTGGTCCGCCTGGTAGCGGTGATCCGCGGAGCATTCCGGATGCGTTGATGGCTTCAGGCAGGTATTTGTGTGATGCTGCGCAGAAGGTGAAGCAGTGGAAGGCGAATGGGAGTGTGCATGGTGATGATACGGAGTTGATGTTGGCTGCGTATAATGCTGGGCCTTATGCTGTTCAGAGTGCTGGTGGGGTGCCGTTGAATGGTGAGACACAGGATTATGTGAAGAAGATTCCGGCGCAGGCGAAGAAGTATGAGAAGAAGGTGCGGTGAGTATTATGGATTTTCTTACTCGGTGGTGGAAGGTTGTTATGGGTGTGTGTCTGGTGGTTGCGGTGGTGAGTGTGGGGGTGATTGTGTGGTCAGTGACGCGGCCTGCGGTGGATGGGTTTGTGGGGGTGGGTGATCCAGAGGTTGATAGTGTGGATCCGGTAAAGCAGGATGCGCAGAATGCAGCGATTGCGGTTGTAACGTCGATGTTGTCGTATTCTCCTGCGATGGGGGAGACTCCTGATGATCGGTTGCGGGTGGAAAAGGATCGGTTAAGTGGACAGCTTCGTGATGCGGCGGAGTCGAATCATGAGCCAGTTCGGACGAAAAAGTGGTATCAGTGGCAGCAGGCGGGGGATCGTATTATGGTTTTTGTGACGATACGTGGGGATAGTGATATTCCGGAGGATGCGGTGTCGGTGGTGATTCCTGTGACAGCTAGAACGGTTGTGCGGCATAAAAATGGGGATGAGACTCCTATTCATACGAATGATATTGATGCTCATTTGGTGAAAGAAGCAGGTGTGTGGAAGGTGGCTTCTTTGGATTATTTGAATAGTAAATAGCTTCTTTGGGTTCCCCTGATATACCGGTAGTGCTACTGTCCAGCTCATGAGCCCAGCCAATTGACAACTAGCTAACTAGCTTGAGGGTGAACCTTAACCAGGTTATACTTGGGGTGTAAAAAGGAGCCACCCGGTAGGATGGGTTAGATACTACTGGATTGGCTCTGGGACAAGCGTCCCGGCTCTAGCTAGGTGAATAATTCAGCTAGAGTATGGATGAATTTTGTTACTGCCGTCACCAGTTTGGTGGCGGCAGTGATGTTTTCACCCAGGTGTTTCCAATTGAATTTTTTCATTTGGAATCCTCCATAGTCGTGGGCCCCTGCGTCAACCATGACGAAGGCACCCCTGCTGAACGTGGACTTTGTCACGACGCAGGAGGTGTTTAGAACACCATAAATAAGTTTATCATTAGATGATGTTCAGTGAGTTGGACAACAGTGGTGTTTGATGAATGGGGGAGATTCTAGACTTTTTATCTCGACCGTTTTATTGTTTAAGTAAACGCAGTATGGAGGGATATGTTATCTGAGTATCCTCGGGTTGTGGTGGGGGTGAATAGTTTTGTAGCGCTTGTGTTGCAGGCTGTTCCGTTTGTTCTTGTGGGTGGGGTTATATCAGCTATGGTGGCGGTTTTTATTCCATCTTATGTGTGGGCGCGATGGTTACCGAAGAATAAGTATTGTGCTGTTGTTGTGGCCGCTGGGTGTGGGTTGATTCTGCCGACGTGTGAGTGTTCGTCGGTGTCGGTGGCGAAACGAATGATGGGATCAGGTGTGCCACCGGCTGTTGCTGTGACGATGATGCTTGCGGCTCCGTCGCTGAATCCGTTGGTGATGGTTGCAACTATGACGGCATTTGGTGGTTGGTCGTGGGCATTGATTCGAATGATTGCAAGTGTGGTGGCGGTGATAGGTGTGGGATTATGTATTACGTGGTGGGGTGAGAAGGCCTTTTCTTCGTGTATGATTCAGGATGCTTCTTTTGTGGGGGATTCTGGGGTAGTTGGTTCTTCTGTACCGGCGCGGGAGGTGGGGGTGCGGTGGCGGCAAGCGGTGGTTGTTATGCATCATGATGTGGGTGAGGCTTTGGGGTTTTTGGTGTTAGGGGCGTTTTTTGCCAGTGTGACAAGTAGTGTGATTCCGTCATCTGTGGTGATGAAGTTGGGGGATTATCTGGTGCTTGCGGTTATTGTGATGGGGGTGTTGGCAATGGTATATTCCTTGTGTTCTTATGGGGATAGTTTTGTGGCTGCATCGTTTGTGGGGGTTCATCCAGCGGGGATGGTGATGTTTATGACGTTGGGTCCGATTTTGGATGTGAAGCTGGGGGTGATGATGGAGGGGGTACTGGGTTCTTCAGCAACGCGGTTTCTTGCTTTGACTGGGTTTGGTATGAGTGTGATGAGTACTTTTGTTATTGCAGGTATGTTGGGGTGGTGGTGATAGCATGGCTAACCGGTGTCTGAGTGTGATGTTGGTGCTTGTTGGTATAAGCATGGTGTATGTTGGTGTCACGGGTATAAGTGTCACGTGGGTGACTACGTGGCCGGTGGTGTTGGTGGGCGCTGGGATTCTTCTTATTGGTGTGGCTGTAGCTCGGTGTATGGTTACTTTCCGTGTTGTAGATGAGTGTGAGTGTCATGCTCAGCAGGCGGTTTTAGAATTGAACCCCAGCTGGGTGCATGTGGTTTTTATAGGTAGTTTTATTTTAGCGATGGGGATGAGTGGGGGTTCGGCTTTGCTTGATCCTCGGGTTATTGAGCGGGCGAATCAGGTGGTTGCTAGGGGGAGTGGTGATCCATCGTCGTGGCCGCCGCTTGATCCTACGACTATACCGCAGCTGCGGATACGGGAGGTTATTGCTAGATCTGGTGTTCCAGAAGATTTACGGTTGCGGGGGCAGAAGTTTATGGTGAAGGGGCAGGTGAGTACACGTGATGACATGCGGGTGTTATCTCGGGTGGTAATTATTTGTTGTGCCGCAGATGCCCGTATGTATCAGGTGCGGTTGCATGATCCGAAGGGGATTCTTGCGAGGGTATCTGATGGAATGTGGGTGATGGTGGCCGCGGAGTTTATGCCAGGAACAGGTACAGAGAGGAATCAATGGGTACCAAGTATTGCTGTCACAGGTGCGGAAATTATTGGTGATGCAGGATATGAACGGTTTACGTCGTGAAAAAGGGAGCTGGCTGGCTGAGGTTCAACTCTCAAGCTCTCTGAAATTATTGGAGATAGCCCATCCCCTGAAGTGTTGAACCGTAAATCCGTTTTTATGGTCCAACGCTTCAGGGAGATATAAAACCAATGCATATAAGGGCAATATTCATAGTATTGAGTAAAATAATGTAGAAATGTAAACCCGGTTTACCGTTAAATGTCTTGTGTGGCAGTTAGGAATATGCCATACTTGAAGAGATAGTTAGTTTTATTTCCCCTAATAAATAATAAGGTAGATCATCATGCACACTCAAAGGAAAATCATAAAAGATACTCGAACTATTGAGCAAAAAATCGCTGCGGTAGAAGCATCAATGAATATGGGTGGCTATTATCTCACCGATGAAGATCAACAAAACGGCTATCGTATCCTACGGGGAGAAATCAGTAGCGACCAAGTATCTAAATTATCTTGAAAAACATGGATATGGACACACCGAAGCAGCACGACTCATATGTGAAAGTATTGCCAATAAAGCAGCATCTTCAAAGTCTTCCTAGTACGCTAGCAATGAAATCACTATGGCTGAATGTAGTAATCAACCCCCATACCACAAAAACACATTTACATATTTACACTTCTACATTTCCATCACCATCATTCA
>CAUVMZ010000098.1:0-11095 GCA_963552855.1 uncultured Corynebacterium sp.
CGCCCGCGCCAACCCATAGGTGGCGATCAAATCCGAAAACGTCATGCCGTGTTCGATCATGTCCCGCACCACCGATTTGGGGCTAATGTCGAACTCTCGTGCCCACGGGTGCCCCTTGCAGTAAATGCCGTACGCCTCTTCCAGTTCGTCGGCTAATGGCATCGGCCATGTGATTTCCTCCACAATCGCCATGCGTTCGTTATAATCCACACCCTCGGCCTTTAACGCGGCGATTTCCTCCCCCCGCGCCTGCTTCTGCTGCGCAATTAACAGGGGTGTCGGGTCCTCCAGTACCGACTCGAACACGCTGATCACATCCAACGTGTACGTGTCTGAATCCTTGTCCAAGAGCTCCAACGCCGCCAACGCAAACGGCCCCAACGGCTGGTTCAACGCGAAATCCGGCTGCAACTCCGCCGTAAGCTGATACTCCCGGCCGGTAGGGTCCGGTTCGTCTAACTTCACCACAATCCCCGCTGTCACCAACCCCCGCAGTAGCTCTATCGCCCGCAAAATATCCTTATTCTGCTTTTCTCGGGAATCATGATTATCTCGCAGCAAATGCTTCATGTGGGCAAACCCATTGCCCGGCCGGCATACTACGTTTAACAACATGGAACTCGACACCCGAAACTGGCTCACCAGCCCTTCCGGCTGCGCGGCCACAAGCCGCTGATAGGTCTTCTCCGACCACACTACTTCACCGTCCCGAACCGTTTTTTTCCGAAGCTTTTTCAGCTTCGCCGGATCCGTCCCCGCCCGTTGGCGTAACCGCCAGTTTTCGATCTCATGTTCGGTTGCCTCAATGACAACATAACCCACCGTATCAAACCCGGCGCGGCCCGCCCGCCCGGCAATCTGGTGGAATTCCCGCGACGCTAAAATCCGGCGCCGGCTGCCATCAAACTTCGCCAATCCGGTAAACAACACGGTACGGATCGGCACATTAATGCCCACCCCCAACGTGTCCGTGCCGCAAATAACCTTCAATAAACCAGTCTGCGACAACCGCTCCACGAGCCGCCGATACTTCGGCAACATGCCACCGTGATGCACCGCAATCCCACGCCGTAACAGCTTCGACAGCGTGTGCCCGAAGGTAGTAGTGAACCGAAAATCACCAATCTCCTCGGCGATTTTCTCCTTCGTCTCCTTGTCGATGATTTTCAGGCTGGTGAGCGATTGTGCCCGCTCAACGGCCTCCCGCTGGGTGAAATGCACAACATAAACTGGTGCCTTATCCTCCTTTAAGAGTCGCTCAATGGTTTCATGTATTGGGGTGTAAACAAATTCGAAATCAAGCGGCACCGGCCTATCGGCGTCCGCACCAACCAGCGAAGTAACCCGACCGGTGCGCCTGGTCAAATCCTCCTGAAGCATGCTGGTGTTCCCCAATGTGGCTGACATCAATAGGAATTGCGTGTTCGGCATTTCCAGGAGCGGAACCTGCCACGCCCACCCCCGACTCGGATCCGAATAGTAGTGAAATTCGTCCATGACTACTTGGTCAATTTCGGCACGCTCCCCGCCACGCAACGCCATATTTGCCACAATTTCGGCAGTCGCACAAATGATCGGAGCTTGGGAGTTCACGGTGGCGTCTCCCGTCATCATGCCCACGGATTCTGGGCCGAAAATATCGCAGAGCGCAAAAAACTTTTCGCTCACCAATGCTTTAATCGGGGCGGTGTAGAAACTCCGTTGGCCGCGGGCCATGGCAATGAAATGGGCGGCAATGGCGACCATGGATTTCCCCGAACCGGTGGGTGTGGCCAAAATAACATTATCGCCGGCGAGGATGCCTAGTGCGGCCTCCTCCTGCGCCGGATACAGGGTGATCCCCTTGTCTTTCGCCCAGGCGAGGAACGAATCAAAAATGGATTCGTCGATGAGGGATTCGGGCACTTCTTCCAAGTCGGGCAGCATTTGGGCAAGTGTTAGATTCACACCCATTAACCCTAATCGAATTTACCAAGCAACGACGCCACCCCGAAGCCGATGATTGGCCCTAGGGTGGCGTCGTAAAGCTGGCTAGTTATCGTCCTCATCGTCGGCGGAATCATCTGGGGTGTCCAAGGCGGCAAGGAACCGCTCAAACTCTTCCCCTAACTCGTCACCGCTCGGCATGGGTTCGGCACTATGGCCAGGCAGCGCCATATGCGGGTGATCCTCATGATACTGCTCCAGATTCTCATCATATTGCTGCTCCAATAAGTCCACCACCTGCTGAATCTCGGCGGTGCTTTGAATCTGCTCCGCGATCTGCGCCGCCATCCGCCGGGAATCCTCCTCCAATGCCCCCAGCGGAATGGTGAGCCCGGCAGCCTTCGATACCGCCTCCAACAGCTTCAACGTTGCCTGCGGGTAAGGGGAAGCAGCCAAATAATGCGGCACATGTGCCGTGTAACCTGCTACGTTACGGCCCTGCTTATTGAGCAAATACTCCAACTGTAACGATGCCGAACCCGGGATGCTGAACCTGGTGTCCATCTTAAAATAGGGCTCCAATAATTCTAACGAGTTACCGTGTGCGCTAATAACCATCGGCCGGGTATGAGGCACCGTCATGGGTGCGGAATACAAACAAATGGTTTGCGTCACCCCAAGCCGCTCAATAAGATCAGCAACCGCCTGGCTAAAAGCTTCCCACCGCAAATCCGGTTCCGGCCCGGTAAGCAGCAGAAACGGTTTATCATTCGCGTCGAGGACCACCTGAATACCCAGGTTAATCTCCTCCACATCGGCCACCGAATTATGATCAATAGTGGTCATAGGCCGGCGCGACCGGTAGTCAATAAACTCATCATTATTAAACGACGCCACCGGCCGATGATCGAGAGCGGCAAGCAAATATGCGGAGCTTTGATCCACCGCATGCCCCGCATCGGCATAGCCTTGTAGCGCCACCACCATTGTGGGGCCTTCCTTGCCCGGCTGCGATACTGCCGGCACCGGAAACTCCAATTCGTACATCTTCCGGTTATTGTCTTCCATTAGTTCTCCTTTAAAAGTTCTTAACTATACCTTAACTTAAACAATGATCGAGGTTGTATTATTCCGCCAAGCTTTTCGACGTACTCCGCCGCCGCTCAACACCACAACAATATTGGTGTGCAATCGAATCTCTGGGCTATATCTGCTATTTTTCCCACCCTTAACCCCTAATTATGTAATCCCATCAACCATAAAATCAAGAAAAAACCATAATCTATTGCCCTGTGCATAACTCGCCCCAGGTGGCGCCACCATCCCCACTAAAATTTTGCACCCAAGCGCAAAATTCGCCCCAGCCGAAACCCACATGCTGGGATAAAACCATGAACTCGCTCCCCGCCCAAACACTCGCTAACATCCCCGGAGTCTTAGGCTACTACCCCCACCAATCCATCATCTTCGTCACCTTCCGCCACCACCGCGACGACACCCACAGCCGGTGGGCACTGGGCCCAACCCTCCGCATCGACATTGACAGCCTCGACGCACTCCCCGAGGTCGGCGAAGTCCTCACCGCGGAACACGCTGACGTGGTCCTCGCCTTCATCATCGGCCGATTCCCCACCCAAGACGGCACCACCCTCAACGAAATAACCACCACCCTGGCCCAAGCCGCCGACACGCACATCGTGCCCATCGACGCCTGCTGGCACGCCACCACCATCACCAATAACGGGACCTACCAGCTCCGCTTCGAACAAACCCCCTCCCTCACCGACCGTGGACTCCCCACCGCCGGCTGGCGCCACGGCTGTATCGCCGACATCCCCACAGCCCAAGCCACCCAACAACTCCTCGCCGACGGTGACCTTCCCGAACTCTCCCGCGACGACTGCTTCACCGCCTTCGACAAAGCCACCACCGACCCAATCACATGGCGCGACCGGACCAGCAACGTTGCCAACCTGGCCGCCCAGTTGACCGTCGACGCCCAATGCTGCCCCAGCCAATTTCAGGCTTGGTTCACCACCCTGGAAACAGAACTCATCCGACTCGAACAACCCATCCCCACCCCACCAGGGCCAAGGGCTGACATCATCGACACCTGCGCCGCCATGCTCAGCATCACCCGGATCCGCGACGCCGCCATCAACCTCCTCCTCGACCACGACCATGCCGCCCGCACTCTAGTGCTCGAAGTCGCCCGACACTTCGATGCCCCCATCCGCACCGAAGCCCTCTGCGTTTTCGCCCTGTGCGCCCTTGGCCGACACAACACCCCCAAGGCACTCCACGCCCTCATGGTGGCCCGCGCGGAACAACCCAACCACACATTCACCCGCTACCTATTGCTCGCCTACCAGCACGAACTCACCGAAAACCTGATCGAAAAGGTACGAGACGGCAGTACTGCGGCTGCTGCCTACTATGGGCTGAGCATTCCCCGCCAGACTGCAACCACCGGCCCAAACGCCGACACCACCATCACCGCAACTTAGGGGTTCCGGTGGGCGCTGTGGGCATTATCACCCAACGCCGCGGTAAACGCCCACGCATCGGCGATGATGGTGTCCAAATCGGTGCGGGATGGCCGCCACCCTAATTCGGCCTTCGCCCGCGCCGACGAGGCAATCAACACGGCCGGGTCGCCGGCGCGCCGGGCAGCCATGGTGACGGGGATGGGGTGGCCGGTGACCTCCCGGCATTTATCGATGACTTCCTTCACCGAATACCCATCACCCGAGCCCAGGTTGAAAATCCGGTGCGTGCCGGGCGTATTTGATTCCAGGGCGAGCACGTGGGCGTCGGCCAGGTCTTTGATGTGAATATAGTCGCGGATACACGTGCCATCCTTGGTGGGGTAGTCGTCACCAAAGATGAAGATCTCATCCCGGTGCCCCAACGCCACCTGCAACACCAGAGGAATGAGGTGGGTTTCCACCTCACGGTTTTCACCCACCGAACCATAGGCGCCGGCCACATTGAAATAGCGCAGGCTGGTGGCGCCCAACCCGTGGGCGTGCGCGTAGGAGGTGATGGCGTAGTCGATCGCAAGCTTGCTAGCCCCATAGGGGTTGGTGGGGGCGGTGGGCATGTCCTCGGTGATAGGCACCCGGTCGGGCTCCCCATAGGTAGCCGCGGTGGAAGAGAACACCAGGTTTGTCACGCCATGGGTGCGCATGGCGTCGAGAAGCGTGAGCGTGGTGACGAAGTTATGGTGCCAATAGTCTTCGGGCCGTTCCATGGATTCCCCCACCAGGGAACGAGCGGCAAAATGCACCACACCATCAAAATTGTCCCCCGCAAGCACATCGCCCGCGACATCCCGAATGTCGCCCTCGATCAGGGTAGCGTTGGCGGGCACCGCATCCCGATTGCCGGTAGAGAAGTTATCCACGATCGTGATGTCGTGGCCTTGTTCCAACAGCACTGTGGCGCACACACTGCCCACATAGCCGGCACCACCTGTGACAAGCAGCTTCATAATAGTCTTGGCCTTTCTGGGATGGTTGGTAAGCAACATACCCTCAATAGCCTAGTCGAGGCGGTGGCAGCTAGTTTGGCGCGGTTGGGCGTCGGTAGGGGAGCGGCGGCCTAGAGTCCGCTAGATTTCTTGGACCCGAACTGCGTGCGCTAGATCATCCACCAGGTCAACAACTTTATCGCCATTTATTAACCGGATCTGTCCGTTAATGTGTTCGAAATCCACCTCGGCGCCCACGGTCATGCCCGCGTCCAACATCTCCTTGAACTGCTCCGAATCCACCTGCAAAATCTCATTGATTTGCGTGATCCGTACCCGGCGGGGAATATCGCTTTCCTCGGTGTCAATGGTGCGGAGCCCCGGGTCCACGAAATCGGCCTGATCCACGCCTAACGCCTGCAATCCGGGGATTGGGTTCCCAAAGGGGGAGCGGTCATAGGTGTCGAGCACCTCCACGAGGCGGCGCTCCACCTCGTCGCTCATCACATGCTCCCATCGGCAGGCCTCGTCGTGAACCTTGCGGATATCCAGGCCAATAATATCGGTGAGGAGCCGCTCCGCTAACCGGTGTTTTCGCATGACAGCAATGGCTAGGCTCCGGCCTTCGGGGGTCATGCGAAGACTACGGTCCCCGGTGACCACGACGAGACCATCACGCTCCATCCGGCCGACGGTTTGGCTCACGGTGGGGCCGGACTGTTCTAACCGCTCCGCGATGCGGGCCCTAATCGGAGTGATGCCTTCTTCCTCCAATTCATAAATGGTGCGCAGATACATTTCGGTGGTATCAACCAGGTCCTTCACAGTTGCTTATACCTTTCTGTCCATGTGTATGTGTCAGTGATGTACTTTTCGACCCAAACTGTTGTTCCCGCCGGTTTCTTAAGAAAACCCGAGAACATTCAGGTTCAAGTCGATACTCAGCCAAAATATTCCAGGCAGTTTCGCATGCCTATAGAATGCCGCCCATCTGGTCCGCCGGAATACCTTGAAAGATATGTTTTCACTGTTTGGCGTGTATTGCCTAACCATCCACCGCAAGTATAGCCTAACTGCAAAACCCATCGGCGCGTCAGATGACAAACGGCTGACCATGGGCAGTGGTTTTTAAAGATTCCATAAAAAATCACCCAGCCCCACCAATAGGGGCCAGGTGTATAGGTTGTGACTATTGCCAAATTATGTGAATCCTACATGGCGTATTCGCGGAGCTTTTCCGCGCGCTGGCCATCCCGAAGCTTACGCATGACCTCCCGTTCAATTTGGCGCACCCGCTCCCGGGACAAGCCAAACTGCCGGCCGATTTGGTCCAAGGTGCGGGGCACGCCATCATCAAGCCCATAACGCATGCGGATAACATCCTGCTCCCGGTCCTCCAGGGTGCCAATAACATCCCGAATGTCGGAGTGCCGCAACGATGCCACCACCGCGGACTCAGCATCCGCAGCCTCGGAATCCTCAATGAAATCACCCAGGGGAGCCTCCTCATCGGCACCCACCGGCATATCCAAGCTCACTGGATCACGCGACTGACGCAACAACAACTCAATCTTGGACTCGTCAATACCGGATTCCTCGGCCAACTCCTCATTGGTGGCTTCCCGGCCCAACTGCTGGTACATTTCCCGCTTGATCCGCGACAGCTTATTCACCTGCTCCACCAAATGAACCGGCAATCGAATCGTGCGCGACTGATCTGCCATTCCACGCGTAATGGCCTGCCGAATCCACCATGTGGCATATGTGGAGAATTTGAAACCCTTGGCGTAGTCGAATTTTTCCATTGCCCGGATCAGACCCAAATTTCCCTCCTGAATCAGGTCCAAAAGGGGCATACCCCTGCCCGTGTACCGCTTTGCCAGTGATACCACCAACCGCAGGTTTGCCTCCAGCAGATGCGACCGAGCCTTCCGGCCCTCCTTGACAAGCACCTTCAAATCCCGTTTCTTCGCCCGGGTCAAAGGCTCATCCGAATCCGTCAGTAGATACTCCGCATAAAGCCCCACCTCAATGGTTTGCGCCAAATGTACCTCATCCTCGGCCGTCAAAAGGGCGGTTTTCCCGATCCCATTCAAATACACGCGAACCAGATCGGCCGAAGGGTTGTCGTTGTTTTGGCCACGACGTGAACCACGATCTACCGCAAGATCAAAAGCGGACTCTTCATCAGTGGGGTCCAGAATGTCATCCGCCCCCGGATCATCATCTACGAGGTCTGTGGGCTCATCCCCCATAACAACATCAAGATCTTCTTCATTGTCGAATTCTTTAAGGGCAGAGCTAGTCATGGCTATGGCCTCCTTATATTCCGCGACGCTTCTACTTAAGTTAACGACGTGAATTCCCAAAAAGTTCCTGGCGAACAAAAACTATCGTAAAAATCGGGTATTCCTACAGCTCAAAGGTAACAAAAAAATAACACAGCAAACCTGCTTTATAACGACTTTGCGACGTTCGCAAGCGGTTAACAATCCACCAATAATGTCACCGGCCCCTCGTTCACAGAAGCCACACTCATCATCGCCCCAAACCGGCCCTCCTCGACCACAATCCCACGCTCCCGCAGCCCGGCCGCGATCTTCCCCATGACGATCCTTGCCACCTCCCCCGGGGCCGCATCCGACCACGACGGCCGCCGCCCCTTCGCCGTCCGACCCAAAAGTGTGAACTGACTCACCAACAACACCGGTGCCCCCACCTCCGACACGCTCCGCTCCTCGGGGAGAATCCGCAACTCCGCAATCTTCCGGACCATCGTTTGCCACGCATCCGGGGCATCATCCCGGCCAATCCCCACCAGGGCCAACACCCCATCGGTGATCGACCCCACCACCTCGCCGTCGACTGTCACACTCGCCTCAGACACCCGAGTCAATACCGCCTTCATGACCATCACCTCACCTTGAGTCGTCGATAAGCTGTGCAGGTAACACCAACCCATGCCGAACCAAATCCACCATGGGCGAAATCACCGCCTCACATAATTCTGCCCCATCCACCCCATGTGCCACCGCATACAGCTCCACCGTCTCGCCCAAAGTCAACCCCTGCGGATGCAACCCACCCACAATCGCCGCCAACGGGCCATCTACCTCATGCGACCACCGGGGCCCATCCATGCGCACCAACCGCAGTGCCGCCGGCGCAAACCCCACACCAGCATCCGCATCCGCCACACTCACCTCCTCCTTCGCCACCGCCGGCCGCAGCATAAACTGGCTCGCCAACATGTCCGCCGCAGCCACCTGCGACAACCACTCGGCCCGAGCGAAATACTCGGCCACCTCCGAACCCAGGTTCGCATCGGTGTCATGCGTTAATTCCTCGACGAGCACGTCAGTGGGCGCATCCGCCGCGATCTTTTGGAGGGCAATAAACCCAAACCCGATCGCTGTCACCTGGGCATCCGTGAAATGCGCCAACCAGCGCTGCGTCTTACTCCGCCCCTCCGGGGACCGCGGATCAATCGACTCGTCCCGCAACCATGTCCCCACATACAGCGCTGGGTCCACCACGTCCCGCTGTAACACCCATGCCCGCACCCCATGGTCCGGCAGCCACCCGGCGATCCGTGACCGCCAATCCTCGCCACGAACATGCGCCCATGCTCCCAGGAGCTGCGCAACGCCGCCCTCAGTCAAATGCTTCGGTGCCGTGGTCACCACCAATTGGGTTGCCCCATCTAAATCCAGCCCCGAATCCCGATACACGTGGGCAATGTCCGGCGGACCCACCACAAACGGCGGATTCGCAACAATCCGATCAAATGTTCGACTCGCCACCGGTTCGAACCATGATCCCTCCAGCAGCTCCGCCTGCGGCAGTGCGCCCGCCGCCGCCAAAGTGGCCTCCGCCATGTCCAACGCCCGCGGGTGTACATCCGTTAACGTTACCTGCGATGCGCAACCCAACTGGGCCAGTGCCTGCACCCCGGAACCCGCACCCAGGTCCAATGCCGAATCCACTGGGGTTCGGCAGGTCATTCGCAGCAGCGACAAACTCGCCGCCCCCACGCCCACCACATGATCCCGCCCCGGTGCGTAATGCGGTACCAATCCGGCGGCCACATCCGAAAACACCAGCCGTGATTCCCCCGAAATCACATACGGCTGCACATCCAACACCGCGGTCAGAAACCGTAAATCCGCCCCTGCAACCTCCGCGTTGTCGGCATCCTGCTGCGGGGAGCCAATCACCTGGCGCCGACCCAACACCCCAGCCGTAATCAGGTCTGCGACTAGATCCGCCCCCAAAACCTGCTCCACCACCGGGCGGGGCAGCTCCTCGTGCAGCAAAAACACGGTAATCGCCACGGCCAACGGCTCGGACAATCTGGGTCGCAATGCCGCTGCTACCGCCTCGGGCTCGCCCCGCCGTAATGCCGCCATGGTTGTGCTGCCTAAATACTCCTCGACCCCGGCGGAATCGAAGCCGAGACCATGGAAAACCTCCTGGAGACGTGGGGCAACCACACCCAATGGTGAACGCATAATAATACTCCTTGACATGGGAAACCTGGCCGAGACGCCATAAGCTCAAGTACTACATAGTACTGTGTCCAACCCGGTAGGTAGCATGTGGGCGACTGCTGATTGTGGTGGTTATTGCATTCGCGTGAACCCCCACCACGCCATCTTGGAGGACGAAACATGGTGTTTACCCCTTTGCACCGGGAACTCGAACTGTTGGCCATGACGCCCCTCGACCAGTATCTCCTCGGGGAGGCAATCCGGGTTGGGGCGCGCGAACAACGCGACCTCATATTCCGCGAAGCACCCCACGCCATCGCCGCCGCCCTGGCCCGTGACCTGTGCGCCCTCGCTAACCGGGGCGGCGGGTGGATTTTCTACGGCATTCGCGCCCCCGATGGGGTTGTCGAAGACCTCGCGCCCTGCCAGCCGATCGCCGACATCGACCACACGGTCATCCAGGTGGCCCACGACCTTGTCACCCCGCCGCTTGCCGACGTTACCGTGCACCACATCCCCATCGCCCCGACTGGCGTCGTCTATGCCATCGAGGTGCCTTACGACGACCAGGCGCCCCACCACCTGGCCGACGGCACGGCCCCCATCCGCCGCGGCACCACACTCGAATACCTCACCGATGCGGAGCAACATCAGCTTCGCCTTGACGTCCGGAACTTTTCCGCCCAGCGTGCCCACACCATTCCCGCCCTCATTGACGAATACCAGCGCCTCGGCCCCATCTATGGTGGCGCAACCTTTGTGCTTGTGGCTGTCCCCACCCACCGGCTGCTGCCCGAAATCACCGCCCAGAGAATCGAGCGGACTTTCGGTGACGTTTACACCACCGACTACCTGGAGAAAGGCTATGATCAAAACCTCATTATCCTCTATTTCAGTGATGATCCCATTCATGTAGATGACGCTACCCTGCGGTATCAGGTCGAAACTGAGATGGGTTCTTGGGCCTGTCGCCGGTGCGAAATCACCACGACCGGCATTATCCGCTTCGCGGTTCAACTAGGTGTGGAAGAATCTCCCGGCGACGCGGATATTGCATGCCTTGGCCAGTATCATCAGCCCGAGGTTTTTCCAGCGGCTGGTCCCGCACACGTTTCCCATGCTGACCTGGAATTGACGCTACTCGAAACCTTTGCCAGCGTGCTTTCCCTCCAGGAGCGGTGTTTTAACAGCGACTATGATCTTTGGG
>CAUVMZ010000099.1:0-11070 GCA_963552855.1 uncultured Corynebacterium sp.
ACCGTGGCGCGACGCCGTAAGCATGTCTCCGGCTGATGGGACGCCCCGCAATACTGCCTGGTCTCCCTGTCCCCCAGCTTGGCTTCCCTGCTCCGCGGCAGCTCGCTGCGCCGCCAGTTCCGCTTCGGCCGCTTCGGCATCAGCCTGCGCTTTGGCCACTTCCCACTTGACCACGAGTGTGTTGTCGGTAATGGCTGGTGCGGTGGCGGCGCTGGATGGCGGCAGGATAAGTCCCTGATAATGAGCCGCTCCCTCCCCAGCAAACCCGACAACCCCGGCCCCCAGACCGCTCCGAGCACCTGGGCCATGCCCGAAATCCCCACTGTCCTTCCCCGTGGCCAGCGCAAACTGTTCCCCGGGCATGAGCATGACGTCGATGACCGACCGGAGGGCGTCGTCAAGCACGGTTCGGGAGGCCAGTCGGGGCATGTAGGCGTATTGGGTGAAGTATCCCCACAGGTCGCCCACGGTCATGTCGTCCACACGATCCCATAGCGCACCCAATTCGCTGTGCAGGGTCATGCCCAGCATGGTGGGGGCGAGTTCGGTAATCAGTTGGCCGTCGCGTTTGATCTTGGTGAACACTCGTTCGGTGAGTGTTTTGCCGTCGGAGTCGGAGGTTTTTTCGGCTGCCAGTTCGAAGGGTCGGGTGGGGTCGATTTGTTCGGGGTAGAGCATCCACATGTAGGTGCTGCGAATGTTGCTGTTAATGGTGTCGTTGAGTCGTTTCACCCAGCTGTCGGCCTGGTTGCTTTGTTGCTTGGACAGGTTGAGTTGTTCCGCACTGTCTTGCACCATTTTCCACCCCAGGTAGTTGCGGGTGGTGTTTTCGAGGCGTTCCAGCTCGTCGGAGTCGGCGACCAGGAAGACCAGCGTGTTGCGGTGAGTTCGTTGGGCCGCGCCTTTGGATTCCACCGCGGCGCGAATCCACTTGACCACCTCGGATTCCGCCCCATCCTTCTTGCGGCGCCGCAGCCGGGGGTGCACGATCACAAGCCGAACAGTATCCATGTCGGGAATATCGGCGGCAGTATCGGGCGCAATGTGGATGTGGCTAAAGAAGCCCCGACCTTTGCCCTCCGATGCCTTCAGCCGGCGGATGATTTCGTTCCATGCGGTGTCCGGGTCTTCCCGCAGCTGTTCCGCATGGTCGCGCGCGGCTTTCGCCACCGACGGTTGGGTGTCGAACCAGTACAGGCCTTGTTCTTCGTAGAAGTAGGTGGATCGTTGGGAAATCTGTTCGACCGCGGTACCGAAGTTGCCGAGCGGATCGCCGGGGATTGCGGTGCCCAGCCACAGGTATTGCTTGTCCAATCCCTTGTGGGAGGTTTTGCTGCGCGGAGCCGCCCCGATGAAGATAGTGCGGGCGATGCGTTGCGTGATGGACCGTTCACCCAGCGCGGAGCGGTCCGCGTCAATACGTTGCGCGGTGGAGCCAACGCCGTCAATGTCGGAGTCGATGATGGGTTTCCACTGGTCTTCCAGGTATTGGGTGAGGTCGGTATTCACCCGGGTGGCGGACAGCGGCACATTGCCGGGCAGGATCAGCGGCGCCGCATCATTGTTGTTGACCCAGAGTTCGTGCACGATAGAAGACACGAGCTTGAGCACGCCGCGGGTGCGTTGGAATCGCTCCAGGGTGGACCAGTCCTCATAGAGCCGATCCAGCAGTTCGGGATGCAGCGGATAGGAGGCCCGAATGCGGTGTTCGTAGTCGTTGGTGGTGGCCACGTCCCGCGGGAATGAGGGCGCATTATTGCGGTACATGGTGACGAATTGGCGGGCCACCACCGCGATGTCGGCGAGGCCCTGCGCGTCGGGTTCCTTGAAGAGTCGCCGGCGCACAATTTCGAAGGATTCGTCCCGGCTTGAGGGTCGCCACTGGTCAGCAACGCGCCGGATCACGTTCTGCAACCGTTCGAGGGCAAGTTGTCCATTGGTGCCACCGACCTCGATGTCAGTGCCACGCCCGTCTTTCCCACCGTCAGAGGCGGGGATGGACACCACGAGCATCGCCCCGGGGATGCCCCGCACGGTCTCCGTTAATGATTGCGCGAAAGTGAATTGAGTATCGAACGAGCCCGCGGGCAGCTCCTTGTCGGTGACAAGTTGGCGCGCGTACGCCACCCATTCGTCGATCAGGATGAGCACCGGTCCGTGGGCGCTAATGAGTGTGTGCAATGCTTCACCGGGGTTAGTACCAGACCTGTCCGCACCGGCCACAATGTTGTAGGCCTCCCGGCCGCCCAGCTGCCACGCAAGCTCGCCCCACAGCGTGTGCACCTCGGTGCCGTCTTCCTTGATGCTTGGCGACCCCGCCTGCAAATACGTGCCCACTAAGGTGACGCGCCGTACCCCCAGGTCATCGAGCCGCGGGTTGCCGGCGGCTTGGATCAGGTCCTGTATTTCCTGCGGAAAATCGTCCTTCTTGGTGCCGCTAAACAGGTGGTAAAGGGCCAGCATGGAGTGGGTTTTCCCGCCGCCGAAGTTGGTTTGCAGGTTCACCACCGGGCTGGCGTTGGCGTCCCCGCTGAGGCGTCGTAAAGCGCGGGTGAGCAGGTCCCGCAGCCCCTCGGTCAGGTAGGTGCGGCTGAAAAACTCGATCGGGTCGCCATATTCGCTGCTCGCCTGCCCCTTGCTCACGTCGTAGAGGTCGGCGGCGAATTCGGACGCGGTAAAATCGCCGCGCGCCACATCGTCGTGCGGGTGAATGATTTCCCGCCACGGTTTCAGCCCCTTACTTGCGCTTATCGACGCCGTGTTCGTGGGCTTTGACCGCTTCCGGGTCCGGTCCTCGTACACCGTGCGCTGCAGGTCTTCGCGTAGTTTGCGCACGTCATTCGCGGAATCCATCGAGTTAACCGCCCGCAACAGCCGTTCGATCGTGTCTAGGGCGCGGCTCGTGTCGTCAGAGTTGAATGCAGCACCGTGCGCCCACTCGTTTCGGGTATCCCGCAGTTCCGACGCTAAACTTTGCTGCCCCCGGGACAGTTCCCTGCTGAACTCCCGACCGTACTCAGTGATCGCCCGCAACTGCACCTGCGGGTCGGTTTTCTCCAGCCTACGGCGCTCCCGACCGTAACGCTGCGCATCCTGGGCGGACATCCGTTCCGGCCAGTCACTGGTGTGAAAATACCTGGTCATCACCTCGTCCACAAGGTCATGCAGCCCCTCCTGGAGCAGGTCGAATGCTCTGGTGATGCGTTCCCGGTTATTGAGTGCCATGATTCATTGCGTCCTAGTCTTCTTCGAATGTGAGAGCTTCTTGGTGGGCTTTCGGATGGGCCACAATCTGACGAGCCTGCTCGTTGAGATCACCCCAGGAACTCACCAGGCCGTTGAACAGGATTGCGTCGTCGGTGTCTTTGTTTTTCTCCGCCTCGTGGAACAGCAGGAAGCCGAGTTCTTTCACCGCGTCCAGGCTCACCTTCTCCCCCACCGCGGGCAGGAGCTCCGCGACCTTGTCCACGCCGTCTTTCGCCAGCACCGCAGCCAACCGCACGGTTGCCTCCCACACGCTCACGTGTTCGTCCGCGGCCGGATCCCACCCCTCGTTCAATTGGGTTGGCGACAGCAACCGGGCCTTGCCGCCCTTGGCTTCGAAAATGCCGCCACGTTGTAGCTCAGCGAGGGAGGTGTCAGAGCTGCGGGCCAGCTGGTCGGCAATGCCAGAGCTATCAGCATCCCACCCATATTGGCGATACCAGCGCACCGCGAACCGGGTGTCCGAATCCAGGTCGGATTCCTGCTCACCCAACACCTCGTCGAGGGTGGCGTTGATAAGTTGCAGCGCATCCCTGACGCTCATGTCAGACCCGTCGGCTTCCCGCACTTTGGCGTACCGGGAGAACACGGAAATCCCCGGCCCAATGGCCGCTTGGGCCAAATCCACGGGGGCGATGGCACCCTGCATGAGGGTGCGGAGCGCTTCGGGGAGCTCGGATTTCAGTGCTGCCACGAAAGCCCGGCGCGCCACGGCCCGCGTATCAGCAGGGCGGGGCCGGCATGCCAGAAGGATAGACGACGCCAGGGCGTTGGTGCCATGGGAGAGCATGCGGTTTTTGAGTTCGCTACGCATGGGCCAGGTGGCGGTGATTTCCCACCCGGATTGGATTAGCCCATCTAACAAGGTATGCCAGCCGGTGGATGAAGTACCGTCTTTGCCACTGTCTTGTTGCTTATAAGCGTAGTACACGGTCATAGGCACGTCAGGGTTGGCATCATCTGCCCGAATACGGTGGAACACGGAGTTAAAGCCTTCAATAAAGAACTTTTCTGCACCTTGTTTACCACCATGCCGATAGGGATTGGCTACCAACTCATCGGCCTTGGGAGTGAGCATAGTTCCCACAACCGAGGAATGAATCGTGCGCAATGATTTCCGCAGCCACACGTAGAAGAAATCTGACAGATCCGAGTACCCAATATTGTCGTAATAAGGTGGATCAGTGGACACGACTAAATCAGCATAATCGCGCAACATGGCGCTGATTTGTTTTACTTCACCCGCTGATTTTGCTGGTGTTTTTCCAATAGCTTTGCTAACCCATTCCACTTGCCCAAGAAAGTTGCCCGAAGAGTTTGAGAAAAGATTTGCTTCGGCATAATCCCAAACCATAGGGATTGCTTGGCGACCAAAAACGTTCCTTACGCTATCTCGACTGGAATCCCAACCGCACAAGTTGGATGATCTATCCGTTGCACGGCTCACCGCCAATCCCAAATACGTCGCCACCGCATCCGCATATGCTTCAGCCCCCACACCACCATCTTCCAATCGTTCGCCTGCAGGAATACCTGAGGCCAAGGCATCTTCGAGAACCTTGCTACGCGCCTCGGAAACCAGGTCACTTAGGGTAGAGAGAGTTACAAGTTGGCGGTTAGTGAAAAGGTCGGAAAATTCCCGCATTCCGTATGCAGGTGGCGAGAACCACCGAGGATTAGTGGCAATTTCACCGATAATGCCGGCATCTCCGGCATCAACTTTGGCAGCCTGTATGTGTTCTGGTGTGGGTGAAAGATATAACCGACCTGGGTTTCCCTCAGCAACAATACCAATGAGGTGCGCACCAATCTCGCCTCTCTTCCCCGATTCGCGCACGTAATCGTAGCTGAAAGGCGTCCCATCCCCCACCGTCCAAGCACCTTTACCATGCTTAATGGTCCCATCCTCGTCCTTCTTCGGCCCATCCGCATTATGCTGCACTTCGTACTGCACTCGCCCGTCCACAACGGTGGCCTTCACCCAGACTTCCTTGCCCTTCCTTTTACTCAACCACCAGGACCGAACCAACGGTGTTTCAATCGGATTAGCGGGATTGGGGCTGATGACGGTTCGGGCCCAAATCCAGGCGATCACGGTATGTTCGGTACCGCCGGGGGCCGTGACCTTCGGATACAGGTGACCGATACGTTTCTCCGCCTCGTCCCGCAGCCACTGACCATAGTGTTGCACGTCGGCAGCCAGCCCCTCGGCGCGCAGCCATGATGATTGTTCCTCCGCCACCCCGGGGAACACCGGTGACCAGCCGGCAAACTTCGGAGGAATCTCAATGAGCGCCTTATTAATCAGTACTGCCAGCGGGTTGAGGTCGCTGGCGTGCGACTCCAACCCCAACCGTTGGGCCTCTAACGGAATCGAGCCGCCACCCGCAAACGGGTCCACAACCGCGGGCAATTTCCCGTCATTACTTTTGCGTATCTCTTCCCGGGCCTGCTCCAGGAGTTTCTCGTCATTGCTGTTCTCCCAAATGATAAGTTTTTCCATAAGAGCATGCAGGCGGGCCCGCTCCGCATCCTGGGATTCCACCGTGGGAAACTCCTCCGGCCGCGACGCCGGGTCGTCGACAAGCTGGGCGAAAAGCACAGCCCGGACGGTTGCGAGCGGACGCCGAGCCCAATATAAATGCAGCGTAGAGGGGTGGCCGTGGCGGATGGATTTCTCGCGCGCGGATGCCACATTAATGGCTTCGAGCGGTAGTGACGTCTCGATCAGTTTCTTCTTCACGGTGGTCATGTCGGTCTTCCTTAGGGATCATCAGGTGGCTGAACAATAACTATACTGGTGCACCACCTTGCCCCCAATAGTGGGACCATTTCTCATTGCGGGAATGCGTGCTCATGGACGCCTCCATGTCATCGAACGCATGCGTGACATAGCGCACCTCGTCGAACTCTGGCCCATCGGGGTATACGGACACTAACACCAGGCGGTGGGTGTCCTTATGGTTTTGGGCGAAATTGATCTCCGAATTGGTGATCGTAAACGTGTTCGAGCCTGCGATGCGGCCCTTGACTTCCAGGTAGTACCGGTGGGCAAGCGGGTCGGCAGGGTCGGTGGAGCGAATGTCGAAGCCGGGATTATTGCGCGGCATTTCCTCCGGCATCCGACCCAGGGACCGCTCGGCGGCAAGAGCGGCTTCCACAGCCCGGCGCTCCACCTCCTGGGTTTCCTTAGCAAACGTCGCCGCCTGCTTCTTCGCGTTGGGCGCCGAGTGCGCGTCAATGAGGTGTCCGGGAATGACCAGGGCCACGCCGCGAATCAAGGGTGTTTTCGCACTCAACCATGACGCCTGCTTCTTCTCGCGTCTCCGCAGCTCCAGCCGCTGCTCCAGGTCGGCGACCTTGGCTGCCGCGTCCTTGGAGCCGAGGCGCTGGTTCACGTGCCCGTTTCGCTCCTGGTACCGCAGCTCGCTGATCATTCGTTCCCAATAGTTAATTTCAATGGTCAGCCGGTTTTTTACTTGGCCCCACACCCGCTGGGTTTCTGCATGACGTTGCCGCTCCAGTTCTTTCATGCGCGGCTGTATTCCTTCCTTGGTCGCCCACAATGTCACGATCCTGCCGTGATCCTTGCGCAACCAGGATCGGAGCATGGGGTCGCGCATGAGGTTCTGGATGATGGCGCGTTCTTCCTCCTTGGGGGTGTCGTAGTCGAGGAACGGCGGCGTCGTGGTTACGGTAATGCCACCATCATCTGGGGCATTCACATTGGTGTCGCTGTCTTGGGGGACCAGCAGGTAGTCGAAATGGTGGTAGAGCGTGTCCTTGTCCCCACCTGCGGTGATGCGCTGTTCCACAATGTAGAGCAGCGCCGGAGTGGCGAGTTGTTTGCTGCTCCGGTCCACGAAAATGGTGCCCTGGGCCAGGGTTGGTTTCAGGTCTTCGGTAGTGCGGACCAGTACCGCGTCGAGCAGCGGGTGTCCCGGCGCGATGAGGGCGGCATCGTGGTGGGTACCAGCGGGGTGCCTGTAGTCAACATCAAAGGTGACGCACTCGTACTGGCAACTGGCAATGTCCCGAAGCAGTGGCGGCACATACGTGACCTTGTAGCAACCGGATTCTCGTTTATCAATCAATCCGCGCAAACGTTTGAATGCGGGAATAAAGAAGGAGCGGATAAATCCGGGTTGAAGTTTGCGTTCTTCGGCGTCCCGCATGGTGTTTCGCACTTGGTCAAGTTCGCGGCTGCTGAATATGTCTTCGCTAAGGGCGCGTTTGGCGCGGAGTTCATCAAGCCCTTTGGAGACGCTGGCGTCGATGACTTTGTCGAGCCACTGCCTGGTTTCTGGCTGGTCACCGTAGCGAATAGCCTCGATAAGCAGGTCTTTAAGGGGGCGACCATCGAAGGAGTCCGTGTCACCCAGCACGTTGAATAGGTTGCCGTTGTAGGCTTCGGACATGACCTCGATTTTTTCGAGCAGTCGGTTAAACACGTCGCCTTCGCGGGTGTTGTGGGCGACCAGGTTCCAGAGGTGGCAGACCTCACGCTGACCAATGCGGTGAATACGGCCGAATCTTTGTTCTATACGATTGGGGTTCCAGGGCAAGTCATAGTTGACCATGAGGTGGGCGCGTTGCAGGTTGAGCCCCTCGCCGGCGGCGTCGGTAGCAAGCAGCACGAGGGTGCGCGGGTCGTGCGCGAACTGTTCGCGGATGGCCTGGCGAAGATGCCGCGGCGTGCCCCCATGAATAGTGACAACGGCGTCGGTGCTGCCCAATTGGGTGGTGATTTTATCCTCCAGGTAGGTGAGGGTATCGCGGTGTTCGGTAAAGATAATGATCTTGCGGTTTTCCCCATTCGTGCCGGTCAGCACCTTGCTTTCCAGGATTTTGCGCAACTCCACCCACTTCCGGTCCTCATCCTGGTTACGCACCCGCCGAGCCGTCGCAATGAGCCCGTCCAGCACGGCGATTTCGTGCGTGAGCTGCACCTGGTCTTGGGCCGCGGTCGCGCGATCCACCACCTCGTCGACCTGCTGTTCTAGCTCCTCCCAATTGGTTTCCACCATGGCGCTGTCGTAGTCATTGGGGGCGTCGCATTCTCTCTGGCTTCGTCGCAGTTTTGCTTTACGACGCTCTAACGACCGCAAAATCGCCTCCGGGGACGACGCCAACCTCCGTTGCAGCACCATCAGTGCGAACCCCACATTGTTGCGGCGTTTCCCGTCCTGAATGGCGTCGGCTTTCCCCATTTCGTCGCGCACATAGTCGGACACCTGCTCGTACAGGTCGCGCTCGGCACGGCTCAGCTCGTAGGGAACGGTGTAGGCCCGCCGCTCGGGAAACAGGGGCCGGCCATCGAGCGCGAGCAGGTCTTCTTTCACCATGCGGCGCATGAGGCCCTTGGTGTCCGTCCGGTGAATGCCCTGCCGGTATTGGCCCTCAAATCGGTCCTTGTCCAGCAGAGACATGAACGATTGGAAGTCCTCCTCCTTCCCCGAGTGTGGGGTGGCAGTCATGAGCAGAAAGTTATGGGAGGTTTCCGACAGTAACTGCCCCAGCTTGAACCGTTTGGTGGCATTGATTTCCCCGGCCCACAGGGAATAGTGGGCGGACATGCGGTGCGCCTCATCCACGATGGCCACATCCCACTTCACTTGCTCCAGCAACCGCATCAGGCGATCATTGCGCGCAATCTGGTCCATGCGCACGATGAGATAAGGGTGCACTTCAAAGGGGTTCTTGCCGGTAGAATCGTCGCTGGCAGCATTGAAAATCTCAAAGTGGAGGTCGAATTTTTGGGCGAGCTCATCCCGCCACTGCTCCACCAACCCACCAGGCACCACAATGATGGCACGCTCACAACTGGAACGCAGAATAAGTTCCTTCAGATAGAGACCGGCCATAATGGTTTTTCCCGCGCCGGGGTCGTCGGCAAGCAAAAACCGCAGGGGGACTCTAGGCAGCAGCTCCTCATACACGGCCCGAATCTGGTGCGGCAGCGGGTCGACGTCGGAACTATTAACGGCAACCATGGGATCATGACGGGCCGCATAGGTGATGCGCAGTGCCTCGGCGACGAGCCGGAAATCGTCGGCGTTACCGTCGAAAGCAGGTATATCGCCCGATTCGGTAACGATTTCCACCCTGGCGAGACGATCCGGGGTGAGGATAACCGGCGAGTAATGCCCAGCCTCATCACAGTAAATTACCTCGGCGGTAACATCATCGAGTCTATCCACATGTTTGATAGTGACCGTCTGGTTTGGAACAATGCCGCGGACCCGCTGTCCATCGCGTAGCTGGTCAAGGGTGAGCGGCGGATTATTCTTATTCATCAACCTAGTGTACTCACCAGAGACTTCAGATATCACCCTTCCGACAACAGACATGCAAAAAATTGATCTGACCAGCTATTTCATTGCTGTAGAATAGGTATATGGAGAGTGTATTTTTCGAAAAGATGATGGTCGGCAGCGGTTCGAGTCCACGTAAGGGTAGGTGGTTTGGGTTGCCATCATCAGCATAGGACCGCAGACCGTCATAGCCGCCCTCATAGTAAACCCCTGAAGCTAAGGAGCATCATGGAGAAGCAGGATCCCTTTTTCGAGTTAATTACCGATATAATTACTTCTTCTATCCAGGCAATCTGTTTTTTGAGTCCTCTAGCAGTATTCCTCGCGTACTTTATGTTCAAAGACAGAGTGAATACCACTACCGATTTCTTTCTCCACTGGACCAGCAGGCACCATCGGCCAAAGTCTCATCATGACCTACTTGTTCGCAACCTACCAACCAGGCCATGACCAAGTGTCACAAATCTACATGCTCTCGTGGATTTTCTTCGTCACCATTATCCACACTTTCTGGGTATGGGGCTACGACTTCAAAAGATCATTCTATGAGACCATTGGCCAGTCATTTAGTATTGATTACGCACAATTGTCAAAACTCATCATGCCACTATCAGCTCTTAGGGCAAGCATCCTATGGATCACCATAGCGACCCTCATGGTCAGGCGATAAATGTTATAAAGGTACGGACAATATCATGAATAAGAAACATAAATCTCATCATCCTGGTGAGATCAGCAAGTTCTTCCACTGCATCGGTGGCGGGTCCTGCATAGCACTACTCTTGGGATACTTTCTGCTAGATAAAATTATAAACACTGGCACCAGGTTCTTCTTATGCTGGACCTGCGTTAGTATTCTGACAGTCATTGTGGGACTCTATTTTCGAACCATCTCTGGAATAAGCGGATGGGGATTCTTAGTTTTCATGATGGCCAGCCCAATAATTTTTGCTGACCTTGTTATTCAAGGTTTGGTCATGACCTATTTGTTCGTCACCTACCAACCAAGCCCCGACCAAATACCACAAATCTACACATTCTCATGGATTCTCGTTATTGCCGTAATCCATACTTTGTGGACATTCGGGGATGCGACCGATCAGGGAGCGGCGTGGAATCCATTTTATGAAACTATCGGCAAATCACTCGGCATTGATCCAGGTAAACTCTCAATTCTGATGTTCAAGCTATCTATCTTTACCACCATCGGACTATGGATCACCATAGCCATCCTCATAGGAAGCCAATAAAACCATGACTTCACGAACAAATCACGACAACCCACTACATCAACGCAGACAGGGCATCATAAACAGCCTGAAGTTTTTTCTCCTGTGGACTGGTGGTAGTGTCCTAGCAGTTTCCTTGGGATTTATACTTCGGATTCGCGCAGGACTTGATGGCTGGCTGGGATTATTTTTCATCATGGCTATCCCCTATATGCTCATCATTATCATCATTCAGAGCACAATAATGACTTGCTTCCTCACAT
>CAUVMZ010000100.1:0-10851 GCA_963552855.1 uncultured Corynebacterium sp.
CCTCCGGCACATCCGACTCGGAGACGGTGACGTGTTGGGGGGCGCCGCCTAACACTAGTTGGTAGCGGTCACCAACCTTGCGGGCTGCGAAGTCGGGTTCTTGGCTGATGATGGCCCCATCCCCGGCGTCGATACCAAAGAGGGTGCGGCCGGACAGGCCGGCGGTTGCGTCGGTGGCCAGGAGGGCTGCATCCAGGGCGTCGATAAGCGGCCAGAGTTCAGGGGACAGGGGGGAGGCGATGATGTTGCGGATTTTGTCGTGGGGCTGGGAGGGGACAAAACCGGCTTGGGTGACCACGCACCCAAATTCTTGGTCTTGGGTGACGCCGCGGAATTGCATATTACCGCGGGTGGTGACGTGAATGTTGCCGTCGCCGAGTTCGGTGGAGATGCGGGCAATGTCGGCCCATTGTTGGGGTTGCACGTGGCCGCCGGGGAAGCGAACCCGCCCGATGGAGCCGTCGGTGGCGTGGTGGAGTTTGAATGCACCCGGGCAGATGTCGCCTCGGGTACGGTCTGGGGCTGTAATAAGGGAAGTCATGGTGCTCATCCTAGTGCGAAATCTCATTCTCTGACTAAGTAGGCTAATGTGATTTTATGCTGTGGTCCTGGAAACCAGTGGAATTCTGGGCGGTCGCGCCACTGTCATAGTCAGACCCTGGACCAGGCGTTATTGCCTTTCGCTCCTAGATTAAAAGGCGCGTCACCTTAAACCAGTTTTTGAAAGGACTATTTTTCTCGTGATTACGTTGCTTTCCACTTCGGACACGGATTTGTTGTCGGCGCAGGCTGCCACCCACGCTGAGGATGTGCACTACCAGTACGCCAATCCGAACCTGCTCACCGAACAAACCCTGGCCCAGCTGGTGGACACCACGGATGTGTTTGTGGTGCGCCTGTTGGGTGGCAAACGGGCCTGGGAGTGGGGGCTGGATGTGCTGCTGGCCACGAAAAAGCCCCTAGTGGTGGTGTCTGGTGAGTTGGCGGTCGATGCGGAGCTCACCGACTTGTCGACGGTGCCGGCCGGTGTGGTCACCACCGCCCACACGTATTTGGCGGAGGGTGGCAAGCAGAATCTTGTCAATCTGCATAATTTCCTTTCTGATACGGTGCTGCTCACCGGTTTAGGGTTTGAGGCGCCCAGCCACATGCCGATCTGGGGTCACCTGGAGGATGGCGCGTGGGATGCGGGTGCGGATGCGCCCCGGGTGGGGATTGTGTACTACCGGGCGCAGCATTTGGCTGGTAACACGAATTATGTGCATGCGTTAGCGGATGCACTTGTGGCCCGGGGAGCCACCGCAGTTCCGATTTTTGCTGCCTCGTTGCGGCAGGCTGAGCCGGGGCTATTGGCGGAGCTTGCGACGTGTGATGCGCTCATCACCACGGTGTTGGCGGCCGGTGGGACGAAGCCCGCCAGTGTGGGAGCCGGCGGGGATGATGAGGCGTGGGATGTTGCGGAACTCGCCGCGTTGGACATTCCGATTATCCAGGGGTTGGCCTTGACGAATTCCCGGGCTGAGTGGGAAGAATCCGATGAGGGGCTGAGCCCGCGGGATGTGGCGTCGCAGATTGCGGTGCCCGAGTTTGATGGCAGGCTGATTACCGTGCCGTTCTCGTTTAAGGAATATAACGCCGAGGGGTTGATTACCTATGTGCCGGATCCTGAGCGGTGCGCCCGCCTGGCCGGTATCGCCTACCGGCATGCCCGGCTGCGGCATATTCCGAACGGGGAGAAGAAGCTGGTGTTGATGTTCTCCGCGTATCCGACCAAGCATGCCCGCATCGGTAACGCGGTGGGGTTGGACACCCCGCTATCGGCCTTGCGGGTATTGCGGGCCCTGCACTTGGCCGGCTATGACCTGGGTAATGTGGAGCAAATTCCTGGGTTCACCATTGACGGTGATTTGGATGGGGATGCCCTCATGCACGCGGTCATTGAGGCCGGCGGGCACGACCCGGAGTGGCTGACCGAGGAGGTGTTGGCCACAAACCCGCTGAAGCTGTCCGCCGACGACTACAAGGGGTTTTTCGCCACCCTGCCCGAAACCATGCAGGAGGAGATGACGAAGCATTGGGGTGCGGCCCCCGGCACGCACTATGTGAACCCAGACACGCAGGAGATTTACATTGCCGGCCTGCAATTCGGCAATGTGGTGGTCATGGTGCAGCCGCCTCGCGGGTTTGGCGATAACCCGGTGGGGATTTACCACGACCCGGATTTGCCCGCGAACCACCACTATTTGGGCACCTATTTTTGGTTGCGTGAGGTGTTTGGGGCGGACGCTATCGTGCACATGGGCAAGCACGGCAACATGGAGTGGCTGCCGGGGAAGAACGCCGGCCTGTCCGATGGGTGCTACCCGGATCAGGCGATTCATGAGCTGCCGCTCATCTACCCGTTCCTGGTGAATGACCCGGGTGAGGGCACCCAGGCGAAGCGGCGTGCCCACGCCACCCTGATCGACCACATGATTCCGCCCATGGCCCGGGCGGAGTCGTATGGGGATATTACCCGCCTGGAACAGTTGCTTGACGAGCACGCCACCATTGCGGCGATGGACCCGGCGAAGCTGCCGGCTATCCGCCAGGAGATCTGGACATTGTTACAGGCCGCCAAGATGGACCATGATTTGGGTTGGTCAGAGCGCCCCGACGAGGATGCATTCGACGACAAGATCATGGAGATCGACGGTTGGTTGTGCGAGATCAAGGACGTGGCCATCCGGGGTGGCTTGCACGTGCTAGCCGATGCCGTGACCGGTGACATGCGGGTGGAGTTGGTGCTTGCTATGCTTCGGGCCCGCCAGTTGTGGGGCGGGGAGACCGCCGTGCCGGGGCTGCGGGAGTCGTTGGGCCTGTCGGAGGCCGGTGACGAGTCCCGCACCCGGGTGGATGAGGTGGAGCGGATCGCCCACGGCCTGCTGGCCGATTTGGAGGCCGCCGAATGGCAAACCGACTCGGTCGAACGGGTGATCGAGGATAATGCGGTGTACCTGCCGGAGGATGCCCGCCGGGATGAGCTGCGTTCCCTGCTGGTGTTCGCCTGCACCGAAATCATTCCTCGCCTGGCCCGAACCGAGCGGGAGATCGACCAGATTCTGCGCGCTTTGGAGGGGCGGTTTATTGAGGCCGGCCCGTCCGGTTCACCCATGCGCGGTTTGGTGAATGTGCTGCCCACCGGCCGGAATTTTTATTCCGTCGACCCAAAATCGTTGCCGTCGCGTCTGGCGTGGGAGACCGGCCAGTTGTTGGCGGATTCCCTGGTCGCCCGCTACAAGGAGGAGCACGGCGAATACCCCAAGTCAGTGGGCTTGTCCGTGTGGGGCACGTCGGCGATGCGTACCTCCGGGGATGACATTGCCGAGGTGTTTGCCTTGTTGGGGGTGCGGCCGGTGTGGGACGATGCGTCCCGGCGCGTCGTGGATTTGGAGCTGATTCCGTTGGCTGAGTTAGGTCGGCCGCGGATTGATACGACGGTGCGGATTTCCGGGTTTTTCCGGGATGCGTTCCCGCACGTGTTGGCGTTGTTGGATGATGCGGTGCAGTTGGTGGCGCAGGCGGATGAGCCGGTGGAGCAGAATTTTGTGAAGGCGCATGTGCTCGCTGATTGTGGTGCGGCGGGCGTCGATAAGCATGTGCGGCGGATTTTCGGTTCGAAGCCGGGGACGTATGGTGCCGGGTTGTTGCAGTTGATTGAGTCGGGGAATTGGCGTGACGATAAGGATTTGGCTGAGGTGTATACCACGTGGGGTGGGTATGCGTATGGTCGGGGCCTGGAGGGTGTTGCGGCTGCCGATGATATGCGGACGGCGTATAAGCGAATTCAGGTTGCGGCGAAGAATGTGGATTCGAAGGAGCATGATATTGCGGATTCGGATGATTATTTCCAGTTCCATGGGGGGATGGTGGCGACGGTTCGGGCGCTGACCGGGTTGGATCCTGAGGCTTATATTGGGGATTCGACGCGGCAGGAGACGGTGAAGACGCGGACGTTGCATGAGGAGTCGCGGCGGGTGTTCCGGGCTCGGGTGGTGAATCCTCGGTGGTTGGCGGCTATGCGGGAGCATGGGTATAAGGGGGCGTTTGAGATGAGTGCGACCGTGGATTATTTGTTTGGTTATGATGCGACGACGAACATGATGGAGGATTGGATGTATGAGACGTTGACGCAGACGTATGTGGCGGATGAGGTGAATCGGGAGTTTTTTGCGAAGTCGAATCCGTGGGCGTTGCGGGATATTTCGGAGCGGTTGTTGGAGGCTGCGGAGCGGAAGTTGTGGGAGAGCCCGTCTGAGGAGGCATTGGAGACGCTGCGGGAGACGTATTTAGCTATGGAGGGTGAGTTGGAGGATCGGATGTAGTAATAAGTTTTCGGCATGCCCTGAGCGAACATACAGCTTTTAGGCAGGTGTGGTCGGTATCGTTAGGGGCATGCGAGCTTCTGTGATTTTTGGTTATGTTCTTGTTGAGGCGTTGGTGTTTTATGCGGTAGCGAAGTGGCTGGGGGTGGGTACTGCGCTGCTGCTGCTTTTGGGGGTGTTTTTTGGGGGATTTTTGGTGGCGTTGTGGCAGATGTCGCGGTTGGGTCGGTTGGCGCAGCGTCGGGGGTTGTCGCCGCGGGATTCGTCGAGATTACTTGGTGATATGGGGTTAGTGGCTGCCGGTACGGTGGGGGTGGCGTTGCCGGGGTTTGTGTCGAGTGTGGTGGGGTTGGTGTTGATTGTGCCGGTGACGCGGGCTGTGGTGCGTCGGGTGGTGGCGAAGCGGTTGCAGGAGCGGATTTCGGTGGCGGGGGCTCGAAGTTTTGCGCGGGTGTATCAGTCGCAGCCGCGGACGAGTTATGGGAGTTTTGGGGGCCAGTCGGCGCCGATTGTGGTGGATGAGGCGGAGATTGTTGAGTGGTCAAAGTCGGTGAAGCCGGAGGATTTTGCTGGTCCGCGGGGTTCATCGGATAATGATTCGGGTAAGGATGTGAAAGGATAGTTAGTCTGTGAAGTTTGCGCTGGTGCGGCTGGTGGGGGGGATGGTTGCTGGGGGTTTGGTGTTTTTGTCGTATCAGCCTGTGGGGTGGTGGTGGGCTGCCATAGTGGGGGCGGCGTTGTTGTTTGTGGTGCTTGCGCCGTGGCCTAGGGGTGGGGGGCCGTCGTTGCGGTTGGGGGCCGGGATTGCGGTGGCGCATAGTTTGGTGTTGTTTTTGTTGTTGTTGCCGTGGATTGGGTCGTTTGTGGGGACGATGCCGTATGTGGCGTTGGCGGTCTGGTTGTCGCTGTATAGCGTGCTGTTGGGGGTTTTCGGGGTGGCGGTGGCCAGGTTACGGTTTGGCCCGCTCATGTTTCCGCTGGTGTTTATGGCTGTGGAGTGGTTGCGGTCGACTGTGCCGTTTGGGGGGTTCGCGTGGGTGCGGTTGGGGTGGGGTCAGGTGGGTGGCCCGTTGCAGGATGTGGCGAGTGTGGGGGGTCCGGCGTTGGTGAGTGGGGTTGTTGTTGCGGTGGGGTGTTGTGTGGGTGCTGTTGCTTTGCGACGCCCGGTGCTGCCGGTCGCGGGGTTATTGGGGGTTGTAGTGTTGTTGGCGGTGGGTGCTTCAGTGTCGTTGGGGTCGGCGGATGTTGGTTCGGTTCGGGTGGCGGCGATTCAGGGGAATGTGCCCAGGTTGGGGTTGGAGTTTAATGCGCAGCGGCGGGCGGTGTTGGCGAATCATGTGGCGGAGACGAAGAAGTTGGCGGGATCAGAGCCGGTGGATATGGTGGTGTGGCCGGAGAACTCGGCGGATGTGAGCCCATTTTATGATGCCCAGGCGGCAGATATGGTGTCGGAGGCGGTGGCTGCGGCGGGTGCGCCAGTGTTGGTGGGGACGATTACTCGGGATGAGGTGGGGTTGCGGAATACCATGTCGGTGTTTAATCCGGGGTCGGGGGCTGGGGATTTTCACTATAAGCGGTATTTGCAACCATTTGGTGAGTATATGCCGTTGCGGAGTTTTTTCCGGCTGTTTTCCGAGAAGGTGGATTGGGCTGGGGATTTTAAGCCTGGTGTGACGAGTGATCCGGTGCGGATGGGGGATGTGTTGGTGGGGGTGGCAACGTGTTACGAGGTGGCGTTTGATAATGCAGGCCGGGAGGCAGTGCGTCGGGGGGCGCAGATTTTAACGACGCCGACGAATAATGCGACGTTTGGGTTTTCGGATATGACGTATCAGCAGTTGGCGATGAGCCGCATGTTGGCGATTCAGACTGATCGGGCGGTGGTGGTTGCCGCAACGTCTGGGGTGTCGGCGATGGTGCACCCGGATGGGAGTGTGAGCCAGGAGACGGGAATTTTCACGGCGGCGACGCTTAGGGAATCGTTGCCGCTTCGGGAGAGCCAGACTATTGCGGTGCGGTTTGGGTTTGTAATCGAGTATGTGCTGGTATTAGCTGGGTGGCTGGTGGGGGCTGGTGCGGTGATTCGGGCCCGGCGAAGTGGTGGCGGGTTTCCCTGATTTGGGGTGTGCTTGGTTATCATGGAAGTAGTTATCAAACATGTAGAAGGTTTAGTATGAAAACATTGGTTATTATTCCCACCTATAATGAGCTGCAGAATTTGCCGCTGATTACGTCCCGGGTGCGGGCTGCCGCCCCGGAGGTGGATATTTTAGTGGTTGATGATAATAGTCCGGATGGGACGGGGGAGGCCGCGGATAAGCTGGCGGCCGAGGATTCGAAGATTCATGTGCTGCATCGTGCCGGTAAGGGTGGGTTGTGTGGCGCCTATGTGGCGGGGTTCCGGTGGGGGTTGGAGCAGGATTTTGATGTGTTGTGCGAGATGGATGCGGATGGGTCGCACGCACCGGAGGAGTTGCATCGGCTCTTGGAGCAGATTGCGTTGGGGGCGGATTTAGTGATCGGGTCCCGGTATGTGTCGGGCGGCAAGGTGGTGAATTGGCCGAAGCAGCGGTGGGTGTTGTCGAAGGGCGGCAATGTGTATATTTCGGTGGCGTTGGGGGCGGGTTTGAAAGATATGACCGCCGGTTATCGGGCGTTTCGCCGTCAGGTGTTGGAGACCGTGGACCTGGATGAGTTGTCGAATGCTGGCTACATTTTCCAGGTGGATATGGCGTGGCGGGTCGTGCAGGAGGGGTTTGATGTGCGTGAGGTGCCGATCACGTTCACGGAGCGGGCAATTGGGGAGTCGAAACTGGATGGTTCGTTCGTGAAGGATTCCCTGTTGGAGGTCACAAAGTGGGGGATTCGGCACCGGAAGCAGCAGGTGACGGGGTTGGCGCGGGAGATGCGCCGGCTGGGGGCGAAGGGGATTCAGAATTGGCGGAAGAAGCACATGATATAGAAAGAAGGTGCACCACCTCGCAGGTGATGCACCTTCATCGGTAGGTTTATTGTTCTGCTGCTGCGGCCGCTGCTGCTTCCTCTTGCTGTTGTTGTTTCAGTAGGCGGGCGGCGTTGCGGCGCCGCTTGCGTAGTTGTTCGATGCGTTCTTCCAGGAGAATGTCGAGGTCTTCGATGCTGCGGCGTTCCCGGAGCATGTCCCAGTGGGTGCGGGCGGGTTTGGAGGGTTTCGCTTCGATGCCTTCGCCCTCCATGAGAATGCCCACTTGCCCGTTTTTGCACAACCATTCGCCGGGTATTTCGGCGTCGTGGGCGAAGGGAACTTCGAATACTTCGTTGGTTTCGGTTTTGTAGCGCACCATTTGGCGGGGTGCTAAATCGTGGTCCCGGTCAGTTTCGTAGCTGACCGCCCCCATGCGGGAACCACGGAGAACACGATCTGCCATATACATCAACCCTTTCGTATTAGGCCCATAAGGTCATACATTATAACGTAGTTTGGGTGGGGTTTGTTCCCCATGGGGTAGTTTCATCCGTGTATCTTTGTGATGACCTGCCAAAGTTGCACTTACAATGGGGGTAGGTTCATGCTTGGAGATGGGATGGATATGACTAAACTAAAGCGAATGGCAGCCAAGAGGCACCCAACCTGCCAGTGGTGTGGTACGGAGCTTCATAGTTCGCGGCGTGGTCGGCCTCGGAAATATTGCAGCCAAGCATGCCGGCAGCGAGCGTATGAGCAGCGAAACGCTATTGCGGGTACCCAGATTCCGGCGGAGGCGATTATTCTCCGGCCGGAGTTGGCGCAACGGTTGCAGGATTCGTTGTTTGAATTGCGGTGTGCCGCCGAGGATGTAAAAACAGCCGTCAATGAGGGTGCTACCGCAGCGGAGATTACCCAATTATGCAATGAGTTTGTAGCATTAGCGCATAAAACCGAAAAGTTTCGCATGAAGGAATAAGTAATCTCAATGGATACTCGACGTAAACCTATTATTATCGGTGGTGTTGTCATTATTGTGCTGTTGGCGATATTCGCCTTGGGCACAGTGGTGATGTCATTGTTGAATACCCCAGGGGTGCATACCCCGGAGTTGAATGCGGATAACACTAAGCCAGCATCAACGGATGTGGGGGGCGAATGGCAGGTGGTCACTGGTGACGCCCCGAATATTTCTTCGGTGGGGTTTACGTTTGATGAGATTTTACCGTCGGATAAGCGCACTACCTCCGGCTCTACCCAGGCGGTGCGGGGAACCATTACTGTCGACGACGTAACGTTGCAGCCTGGTGGCCGGATCGAGGTGGATATGACGTCGATCAGCACGGATACGCAGCGCCGTGACGTGAATGTGCGCACTAAACTATTTGACACCGACAACTACCCGGATGCGGCTTTTGAGGTGACCCAGCCGGTGGATTTGTCCGCATTGCCGGATGACGGTTCAGTGGGCATGGTCACGGTACCGGGGAAGCTCACCATCAAGGGGGAAACCCGGGAGGTAAAACCCGAGTTCCAGGCAGTGCGTGATGGGGACAAGCTCACGGTGAGCACGGTGCTGCGGTTTAACCGGTTGGATTATGGGGTGAAAACCCCCGAATTCATTGCGGCAAAAGTGTCCGAGGAGGGCGACCTGAACGTACTCTTGACTTTCAAAAAGCCATGATCCTCCCAATGCTATGGCTGCGGCTCGTCGTGGTCATTGGGTTCACCATTTTCGTGGCCATCCAACAAATGTGGCCCATCACCACCATAGGGGCGGTGTTGACGCTGCTCACCGGCTACCAAATCTACCACGCTTATTCGTCACGATGACGTTTCCCAGAATTCGGTGAGTTTCTTCCCCAACGGTTCGGCAACCTGCATGGGGAGCGAATGCGTGGTATCCGGCCACACATCCACCTGGGCATGGGGGAGTAGCTCACCTGCGCGGCGCTTAGCTTTGTCGCCGCCGGCGAGCGAATCCGTGCTAGCTATCGCCACATAGCAGGGCATGGTGAGGACGCGCACATCATCGTCGGACAGCAAACTTGGGGTGGGCAGGTGCGCGTCATAGTGGTGGGTGCCGGCGTCAATCATTCGCGCCATGGGTTCGGTGGGATCATAGTCGGTACCACCAATGCGGCCCAAGGCGTGGTTCCGCCAACCGGTGGGAAGCCCCGGCAGCGAGGCAACCATGGTCCAGGCCATGAGCTGGGCGGACGGGTAGCTGAACGTGAACACCGGCTCCAGCAGCGTGAGCGACCGCACCTCAGTAGGGTAGTGGCGGGCATAGGCCGCGGCAGTGGCGCCACCGAAGGAATGCCCAACAATATGCGCCCCACGGGGCGCCTGCCTAGCCAAAACCTGATGAATCCACGCAGCCTGATCGGCCATATCCGCCAAGGGGGCGGCCTGGACCGACAGGCCAGCGTCCCCCAACGCGTCAAACGCTATCACCCGGTGACGGCTACTGAACGCGGCAAGATTATCCGCCCACATTGGGGCTCCAGACGACCTCCCGGGAATAAGCACCACCGGCATGCTGTCCCTCGTCTCTGGGGTGTGCCATTCGTACACCCGGACCGCCCCAAAATCCGTGTCAATATCAGCCGTAACACTAGGCGGGGTGGGGAAGCGTCGCATAGCCTCCCGATAGTGCGTGACATATTCCTTCCGGCCGGCGACAGAACGGAACTGCCCAACAGTGGCATCGGAATCAGGGTGAAGAAACCAACCAAACGCAATCATGACAACCGATACCACAACGAGGGTGCGTTTCCGGCCGCGGAGGTCAGCAAGCTTCATGCTCTCAGTATGGCACGCCAAACCCCCGAAAACATGTGTTAAATGTCAGACATATCAAAATGCTTGGTTTCCTTCATCAGCAGGATAGCGATGAGGGAAAGCACGGACACAACAATAAGATAAATACCGACGGCACCCACACCGTAGGATTTCACTAGCGCGGTCGCAACAAACGGGGCGATAGCGGCACCCAAGATGGACGCCACATTATAGCTAATCCCGGAACCGGTGTAGCGCACATTGGTGGGGAACAGCTCGGGCAGCACCGCGGACATGGGGCCGAAGATGAGACCCATGATGAACATGCCAACCGTGAGGAACACTAGGACGGTGCCCTCGGTGGCGGTATCCGGCCGCAGTAACCAGGAGAAGGTAAGGCCAAACGCAATCATGACGGCAGAAACCGCTATAAGGGTGCGCTTCCGGCCCCGGGAATCAGCAAGCCGCCCCGCAACCGGGATGCTCACAATGAACGCAAAAATCGAGATGAGCTGTAGCTTCAAAAAGTCCAGGTAGGGGATACCCAGGCCAACACCCTTCTTGGCGATACCGTAGGAAAGCACCCAGGTGGTGACCAGGTAAAACAGGGTATAGCAGGACACCATGATGAACGTGCCCAGAATCAACGGCTTCCACGAGGTACGGAACACCTCGGCCAGGGGAGTCTTCACCTTCTTCCCGGACTCCACGGCCTTCTTAAACACTGGGGTTTCCTCCAGCCGGAACCGTACATACAAC
>CAUVMZ010000101.1:0-10738 GCA_963552855.1 uncultured Corynebacterium sp.
ACCAACACATCACCGCGGCCCGGCGGGAAATCCAACACCTGCTCACGACCGAAACCAACCAGGTGACAGCCCTGCGCACCCAGGTAGCCGCCCTGGGACCGGCGGCCACCCTAGCCCGCGGCTACGCTGTTGTTCAGGTAGTACCCCGGGATGGCCGACCCGCCGAGGTGGTCATGAGCATCGACCAGTCGCCGCCAGGCAGCCAATTGCGTATCCGGGTGAGTGACGGCTCCATCACCGCAGCCGCCATGCAAACCACCCCCGCCGACTAGCCACCGACCAGCCAGCATTCGGCTCGGAGATGCCTGGCAAAGCCTTAACGAGGCCCGGCACCGCACCCAGCAACCACATCCCAACCATCAACAAACAATCCCATCACTATATTTTTAAGGAGTAACCACCATGAGCAGCACCACTGTTTTCGGCCAAGGTACCGGCGATAATGCTTTCGACCCGGTAGAAAGTCTCAACTACGAGCAGGCCCGCGATGAACTCATCGAGGTTGTGCGCATCCTCGAACTGGGCCAAATGGGTTTGGATGAATCCCTCAAATATTGGGAACGCGGGGAGGCGTTGGCTAAACGCTGCGAGGAGCATTTGGCCGGGGCGGCGCGCCGGGTAGAGGCAGCCCTCCAAGGCACGACAAAAACCACCGACAGCGACGGCAATGCCGACAATTCCGGTAATAAGCATGCAGAAGCCGCCGAAACCCCCGAAAACACCGGCGTCACCAGTGATAACGGTACCGCTGGAACAAATGGCCCCTATGGCACATCTGAAACCGCTGCGGGCCCCAAGCATGGTAGCACCTATGGTGGCGGTTACGGTGGTGGTTATGATGGAGTCCCGCGCCACGACGCATTGTAGTCCCGAAGATCACCAGGTCACCAGAGCTAGCGTTCCACCGGGATTGGGTCGGCCGCTATGGTGCGGGTGAGCAGATCATTGAATTGGTCATCCGTGGCGGCGCCGGTCACGATCAGCCGCACATCCCCAAGATCCACCACCCGCACCGCACGGATGTCCCGGTCGGTGCCGGTGTACACCATGACGGTGTGGCCGGCTAGATCATAGGTTGAGGTTTGTTCTCGCACATGCTCATCTAGATTTTCGACTGCTTGTTCGACCGGAACATCAGTTTGGGTGAGTTGTGCATAGCCATTGTCGCCAATGACCCACCCCACGATGGGCGCAGATTTGCCGGCCACTACGCCCCGGCGCGCAGAGTTGGGGGTCCAGTCGTCGGGAACTTGGGGGAGCCGGACGGGAAAGCTGGAGGCGCGGGCTTCGAGGTTGAAGAAGGTTGCGGCGTCGACTTTCACGACTGGCATGTTTTGGGGGGTGTTGCGGCCGTAGCTGCACATTCCGGTGAAGGCGACGGATGCGATCATGACGGCAAGAATGGCGGCGAGTGAGTAGATGATGTCCCGGCCGCTTTGGAAGATTTTGGGTTTTTCGTCAGTCACGGCGTTCAGTATGGCATGAATGGGTGGGTTTTCTGGCATGACCGATCATGCTGCAGCGGTGTGGTGCCAGGATGGCGTCGATAGGTTTTAGTGTCTCACCATGCCATACACACCTTGATTACCACCCGTGTGCGCGACAAGATCAAAATTTTTTCGATTATAAATTTGGCATCTTTAGGTCTTAATCGCTTAAAATCCCGGATTTTACCCTAATTCGGGTGGGTATTTTTCCCACAAGTCGGGATGGAAATGGAAGAATAAAAGGCGGGATTTTTATCACTTTTCCCACTGATTTTATGCCATATTTTTTGGCGCTCACTTTTGATTATGAAGGAGTCTGTGACCCCATGTCACCATCTCGTCCTGGTATTCCTGATCGTAACTTGGCTCTTGAATTGGTTCGCGTCACCGAGGCCGCCGCACTAGCTTCCGGCCGGTGGGTGGGCCGCGGTAAGAAAAATGAGGGTGATGGTGCTGCAGTCGATGCGATGCGCACCTTGATTAATTCGGTTCAAATGAATGGTGTCGTGGTGATTGGTGAGGGGGAAAAAGACCAGGCACCAATGCTGTTTAATGGTGAGCATGTGGGTACCGGTGAGGGCGCCGAGGTGGATATTGCGGTGGACCCGATTGATGGTACGACACTCATGGCTGAGGGGCGACCCAATGCGATTTCGGTGCTGGCTGCCGCCGAGCGGGGTTCAATGTTTGACCCGTCGGCGGTTTTTTATATGAAGAAGATTGCGGTGGGCCCGGATGCCGTGGGTTGTATTGATATTACGGCGCCGGTGTCGCATAACATTCAGGCAGTGGCGAAGGCGAAGGGGATTACACCCTCGGATGTAACGGTGGTGGTGTTGGATCGACCCAGGCATACCGAATTAATTCAGGATGTGCGGGATTCGGGCGCTAAGGTGCGACTAATTCGGGATGGTGACGTGGCTGGCGCGGTTGCGGCGGCGCAGGACACCAACTCGGTGGATATCATGATGGGCGTGGGGGGCACTCCTGAGGGCATTATTGCGGCGTGTGCCATGAAGTGTATGGGTGGTGAAATTCAGGGAATTTTGGCGCCGAAGGATGATGCCGAAGTGGAGAAAGCCCGAGCTGCTGGCCATGATTTGGGTAAGGTTTTGACCACAGATGACCTGGTTACTTCGAATAATTGTTTCTTCGTAGCCACGGGTGTGACCAATGGTGACATGTTGCGGGGTGTGTCGTACCGGGCGAATGGTGCAACCACCAGGTCGCTGGTGATGCGGTCGCGGTCGGGCACAATTCGGTATATCGAGTCGGTGCATAAGTTGGCGAAGCTACAGGAGTATGCATTGGTGGATTATTCGCCGAAGCCATAAGGTTTTTCGCTTATCGACGCCCAGGGTGTGGCGTAGCTCTCGGGGATTATGCCCCACCCCGAGAGTGATTTTTGGTACATACTTTAAGGGGTAGTGTCTTTCGGCATCCAATCGATAATTATAGCTTTCTATTTTTGTAAGGTGGTCTTTTTATGACTGAATATCGCATCGAACACGACACCATGGGTGAGGTCAAGGTCCCGGTGAACGCCCTATGGCGGGCGCAAACCCAACGGGCAGTGGAGAACTTCCCGATTTCCGGTCGGGGGTTGCAGCCCGCCCAGATTCGGGCCATGGGATTGTTGAAGGCTGCATGCGCCCAGGTGAATAAGGACCGGGGTTTGCTTACCGATGAGCAGGCGGATGCCATTATTGCGGCAGCAAAAGAGATTGCGGATGGTAAGCATGATGCCGAGTTCCCCATTGATGTGTTCCAAACTGGTTCGGGCACGTCTTCGAACATGAACACCAATGAGGTCATTGCGTCGATCGCTAAGGCCAATGGTGTTGAGGTGCACCCTAACGATCATGTGAATATGGGCCAGTCGTCGAACGATACGTTCCCGACTGCCACCCACATTGCCGCCACCGAGGCTGCCGTGACCGTGCTCATCCCGGCGTTGAGGGTACTGCATGATTCGTTGGCTGCGAAAGCTAAGGAGTGGGAGCATGTGGTGAAGTCGGGCCGCACCCACTTGATGGATGCGGTGCCGGTGACGTTGGGCCAGGAGTTTAGCGGTTATGCCCGGCAGATTGCCGCCGGTATTGAACGGGTCGAGGCCACGTTGCCGCGCCTTGGTGAGGTGCCGATCGGTGGTACCGCGGTAGGTACGGGTCTGAATACCCCGGCCGATTTCGGCGCTAAGGTTGTGGCCGAGCTGGTGAAGCTCACCAATGTCACGGAGTTGAAGGAGTGCGTGAACCATTTTGAGGCTCAAGCAAACCGCGATGGGTTGGTGGAGTTTTCCGGGGCGATGCGCACGGTGGCGGTGTCGTTGAATAAGATTGCCAACGATATTCGGTGGATGGGTTCGGGCCCACTGACCGGCCTGGGCGAGATTCACCTGCCGGATTTGCAGCCGGGTTCGTCGATCATGCCGGGTAAGGTGAATCCGGTGCTGTGCGAGACCGCCACCCAGGTTGCGGCACAGGTGATTGGTAACGATGCTGCCGTGGCGTTTGCTGGTTCTCAGGGGCATTTCGAATTGAATGTGTTCATCCCTGTGATGGCCCGGAACGTGCTGGAGTCGGCAACGCTGTTGGCCAATACTGCCCGGGTGTTTGCCACGAAGCTGGTGGATGGCATTGAGCCGAACGAGGAGCGGATGCGCACGCTGGCCGAGTCGTCCCCGTCCATTGTGACCCCATTGAATTCGGCGATCGGCTACGAGAATGCCGCCAAGGTGGCCAAGACCGCGTTGAAGGAAGGTAAGACTATCCGGCAGACTGTTATCGACCTGGGGTTTGTTGATGGTGAGAAGCTGACCGAGGCGGAGTTGGATAAGCGTCTTGACGTGTTGGCCATGGCGAACACGGATCGGGATAAGTAGTCGCTTCGACCTGCTGCCCCGCCGATAGGTTACGGCGTGTTACCGTGACCTGCGGGGGCCGCTGCGTCGTCGACCAGGTTTTCGACCCGCGGGTTTTTTCGCCCGATTTTTGGTTGTGGTTTTTACCGATTTCCGGGCGGGTTGACCCGCGGGTTTCGCATTGGCGGGTTGGCTGCCCCGGGTCGATTGCGGGGTGCGGCCCTTGGCAATGCCCACGAAGTCTTGGATGGCATCACTGTCGTCGGTTTTCCGCCACACCAGGGCAATAGTGGTCGGCGGGTAGGTGGGGTTGCGGTATTCCCGGTGGGCGATTTTCTTCCCGCTCAGCAGTTTGAGCACCGGCCGGGGGGCGATGACTACTCCCACACCGGCCGCTACCACACCCAGATACTTCCGGATGGCGGGAATATCACTGCCCCCTTGGTAGTGAATGAGCTCACCAACAATATCGGCTTCGCCTACTTGTTCGAGAAGGGTGAGGGTGTGGTCGACTGGTAGCGCGATCCCTGGTTGCTCGTCGTAAAGCCGCACCACATGCATCTCGTCGGTGACCCGCGCATCCGGCAACCGCACAAGCGCCACATCGACATCCCCGCTCAGTAGCTGCGCCAAAGCATCGTCGCTGGCCATGGTGCGCAGTCCCCCATGATCGGTGCGGTCGGTAAACCGCCGAAACCACTTATCGGGTTCGGTGCCGGTAATAAAGCTTAAGCTCAACATGATTTTTAATGTTACTGTGGTGACCGTGAATGAAGAATCTGTACGTCAGCCGTCCGGCACGGCTATGAAGCCGCAGACCGCCGCGAAAAAGCTGGGCATCTACCTGCCCGCCGCGCCAGAGGAGTTCCAGGCCACCGCGATCACCCACGCTGAGCTTGCGAAACTCCATACTGACCCGCCCGAATGGCTGCAAACTTTGCGACGCACAGGCCCGCACCCTCGGCCAGTCGTAGCGCAAAAACTTGGTATCACCATTGCCGCCCTCAAACGCAACGGCATGGACAAGCCGCTCACCACCGCCGAAATCAAGGCGCTGCTGGAAAACCAACCGGATTGGCTGCGGGAGGCCCGCACCACCCATGCCGAAAACCGTACCGCCGCTAGCGAAGAAACCGATTAAGATCCACCGGCGGCGCCGGGGACCGGGTCACAGTGTGCGCGTCATGAATCGCCGCCACCGGCGTCCACCCATGGAGCGCATTGCCCACCGCACACGGCAATCGGCGTAGCTCATCGACATCAACCGCACCGGAGACCACCCGGATTCCGGCCGACCGCACCTCCGCCATGGTGCACCGCCACGTCACTGACGGCAACACCCCCGCATTCGCTGTCACCAGGTGGTCCCCCACCCACACAACCAGCACCCCTGTCGTGGTCTCAATGGCCTCACCAGTTCCCGCGACCAGTAGCAGCGCATCGTCCGCCCCCTGCCGCACGGCCTCCGCCCGCATGTCCGTCAGCGCCGGCAAATCCCACCCCTTGACTTCCGGACGTTCCCGCGGATCCAACCCCGCCGGCACCCACAACCTGGTAGCCACCCGGCGCGCCGGGGCCGGCCGCACCCGAAGATACACCTCACACGACCCGACCCGATCCACCGCGTGGCATTCCAGGCGAGGAAACCACTCCCCCACCTGCGGCAAGCAGGCCCGCACCATGGACTCTAGTTCCGCGGCCGAAACCCCCAGGGAAACAAAACCCGACACGGACCGCACAAACCGGTCAATATGCAACCCCAGCCCCGACACCACCCCATCAGCCAGCAGAAACGAGTCGATCACATTATGGTCCGGCGCCGCCGGCAGCGGGGGCACGCTTGGCACCAGCACAAACCCCGCAGCGCCCAGGCGGTAGCCCTCAGGCATCACCGATCACCAACCCACCTGCTATCCGGTCGGGAAATCCTGGTTGGTGAGGTCCAGCAGCGGCACAGTCTTCGTCATGATCTCCTGGTATTCGGTCTCCGGGTCCGACAGTGCCAAAATTGCGCCCCCCACCCCATACGACAACGAATCACCATCAACAATGATTGAGCGGATCACCATGGACAAATCCATGGCCCCATCAACCCCGAAGTACCCCAACGCGCCCGAGTAAATGCCCCGGGCCTCTCCTTCGATCGCATCAATGATCTGCATCGTCCTGATCTTCGGCGCCCCCGTCATGGACCCGCCGGGGAAGCTGGAGCGGATGAGATCCACCCGGGTCTTATCACCCCGCAGCTCCGCAGTGACCGTGCTAATCAATTGGTGTACCGTCGAAAACGTCTCAACTTCGAACATGGGTTCGGCGTGGACGGTGCCGGGTTGGGCCACGTGCGCTAAGTCATTGCGAACCAAATCAACAATCATCAGGTTTTCCGCCCGATCCTTAGGGTTCGTTGCTAAATCTTCCCGCAGCAGCTCGTCCTCCTCCGCGGTCTCGCCTCGAACCCGGGTCCCCTTAATCGGCCGCGACTCAATCATGCCCGCAGCGTCCACCCGTAAAAACCGTTCCGGCGATGTCGACATGACCGCAACATCCCCAAACCGCAGCAACGCGCCAAACGGGCTGGGGTTACTCTCCCGCAGCTGCAAATACGATGACACCACATCAATGGTGCCCCGGGCCGTAATCTTATTGGTCAAACAAATCTCATAGCTGTCACCGGCATAAATCCGGTCAATGCACTCGTTGATGTCCGACAAATAGTGTTCGTAGCCGGCCCGGGCCTTCAGCTTTGTCACCCGCATGGGGTGCTCCCGCCGCTTCAGCCGTTTCCGGGGCGAACAAATCGCCTCCACGGCCTCGGCTACCCACTGCATCTGCTCCTGGTTGCTCGGCTCATCCGCCCCCGTGAGCCACATCAAATGCACCTGGTTCCGGTGGTGATCCACCGCAACCGCCCGATCCGCAAACAGCAATGACATATCCGGGTATGGCGATGTATGCGCCCGATCCGCCCCGCACTCCGCTTTGAGCTCATAGCCGAGATACCCCACCCACCCCAGCTTGAACCCTAAATCCAGGTGGTCGAGGGCGCTGGTCTCCCCCACATGCGTGTTGAGCACCCACTCCAATTGGTCAAGCACATCCCCCCGGCCCACGTTATGCATCATTGTCATCGCATACGGTCCCGTGGTGTCCCCCAAGTAGCTTACTCGCCCGTCCGCATGGTCATTATCGCTAGCATCCAGCCAGAAACTCGTGTAGGAGCGGGCAAACAGATTGCGATAGATTGTGGCCGTGTTCACCAACTTGTCAATGGTGAGCACGTTTGCGTGCCATTTCGGAGTTGGTTTCGGCGGAGCCGGCACCTTGGGAGCTTGCCGCAGCTGAAAACTCACACCACCGCGGCGGGCAGCCATGGCGAGGAAGTTTTGCAGGAGTCGATGCCCATCGAAACCGCCGACGGATTCGGGATGAAACTGCACCCCCCACTGTGGTAATTCCTTGTGGGCCATGGCCATGGGGATGCCGTCAATGGTTCTAGCGGTCACCACCAGGGAGTCGGGTATTGGTTCAGCAATGAGTGAATGGTAGCGAACCACTTCCAGGGGGCTGGGGAGGCCGGCGAATAGGCCCACACCGTCGTGGTAGACCCACACGGTTTGGCCATGCACGGGTTCGGGGGCGTAGTCGGTGCCGCCACCCCACGCCTGGGCGAGGGCTTGGTGCCCGAGGCACACGCCCAGCATGGGGACGTCGGCAAGCTTGATGATATTGAGGGTGTTGCCGATGTCTACCGGGTTGTCCGCCCTACCAGGCCCGGGGGAAAAGATCACTGCATCAAAGCTGGCGATGAATTCAATGCTGAGTTTTTCGTCATGGCTGACCACTGTGGGGCGTTGGCCAACCAAGTCCTCTAGGTAAGAAACCAGGTTGAAGGTGAACGAATCCTGGTGATCAATGACTAAGATGCGCACAAACCCAAAGGTTAGACGATGAATGGGTGAGTAGCAAAGATTTTTTGGGTTTTTATATCAGGCGCCAGTCTTCCAGTCCGTCGTAGAGCGGGAAGGCGTCGGCCAATTTCGCAACCCGGGCCTGCAAATCTGGTACCGCCGTGGCATTGGTGAGAGCTTCAGCAATGATGTCGGCGACTTCAGTGAAGGCGGCAGTGTCGAAGCCGCGGGTGGCCAGCGCGGGCGTGCCGATGCGCAGCCCGGAGGTCACCATTGGTGGCCGGGGGTCGAAAGGCACGGCATTGCGGTTGACGGTGATGCCCACCTCGTGCAGTAGGTCTTCAGCCTGTTTGCCGTCGAGTTGTGAGTTTCGCAGGTCGACGAGGGTCAGGTGCACGTCGGTCCCGCCGGTGAGCACACCAATGCCAGCAGCCTGACAGTCGGCTGCGGTGAGCCGCTCCGCCAGGATGCGGGCGCCATCAAGGGTGCGCTGTTGTCGTTCCTTAAACTGGTCGGTGGCGGCAATCTTCATGGCCACGGCCTTAGCGGCAATGGCGTGCATGAGCGGGCCACCCTGCTGGCCGGGGAAGACCGCGGAGTTAATGGCCTTGGCGTATTCCTGCCTGGCGAGGATCATGCCGGAGCGGGGCCCGCCCAGGGTTTTATGCACAGTGGTCGACACGACATCAGCGTGCGGTATGGGACTGGGGTGCAGGCCGGTGGCGACAAGGCCGGCGAAGTGGGCCATGTCTACCCACAGTTTCGCCCCCACCTCGTCAGCGATGGCGCGGAAGGCCGCAAAGTCCTGGTGGCGCGGGTAGGCGGACCAGCCGGCGATAATCACCTGCGGCCGTTCGGCCAGGGCCTGCTCCCGCACTCGGTCCATATCGATGCGGAAGGTGGTGGGATCTACTTCGTAGGCGACCACCTGGTAGAGCTTCCCGGAAAAGTTCAGGTGCATGCCGTGAGTGAGGTGACCACCGTGGGCGAGGGACAGTCCCATGATTTTATCGCCCGGGTTGGCGAGCGCCATGAGCACGGCAGCATTGGCCTGGGCGCCGGCGTGCGGCTGCACATTGGCGAATTCGGCGCCGAAGAGGGATTTCGCGCGATCGCGGGCCAGGTTTTCTACTATGTCGGAGTTTTCGCAGCCACCATAATAGCGGCGACCCGGGTAGCCTTCGGCGTATTTATTGGTGAAAACGGAACCCTGGGCTTGGAGAACACTGCGAGGCACAAAATTTTCCGAGGCAATCATTTCCAGGGTGGCGCGTTGGCGACCTAGTTCGCCGGCGATTGCTGCCGCCACATCCGGGTCAAATTCTGCTAGTGGCTGGTATTGGATGTCGTCTGTCACGGTCGATCGCGCTCCAATCATGCGGTTTTCGATTGTGGAAGGTTTAAGAATAGTTTAATGGATCACGCTGCGAGTTACCGGCTAATATTGCGTGGGTTGATAAGCGGCGGGGTGGGTTTCCTGGGTAGCTCCTCATGAGGTTCTTTGTGTCCCGCCACAGGCTATTGGCAGAATAAGTGATATGACCCGCCCTAATGTTTCCAGCCCCTATCTAGATTTTGATAGGCGCGCCTGGAGTGGACTCCGTAATTCTTTCCCGCAAGTGCTCACGGAGGACGATCTGGAAAAGATTCGAGGCATTGGGGAATCCATTGATTTAGCCGAGGTGGCCGACGTTTATTTGCCGCTCAGCCGGTTGATTCACTTGCAGATTCAGGCGCGGCAGGAGCTGACCGCAACAACTGAAACGTTTTTGGGCGAAAACCCGCAGCATGTGCCGTTTGTGATTGGGGTGGCGGGTTCGGTGGCGGTGGGGAAATCCACCACGGCCCGCCTCTTGCAGGTGTTATTGCAGCGATGGCCCAGCCATCCGCATGTGGATTTAGTCACAACCGATGGGTTTCTGTACCCCGGCGCGCAGCTGCGGAAACGGGGGCTCATGAGCCGGAAGGGGTTTCCGGAAAGCTACGATCAGCGGGCATTATTGCGGTTTGTGACGGATGTGAAATCGGGCAGGCCAAATGTGCAAGCACCGGTGTATTCGCACACGCTCTATGACCGGGTGCCGAATGAGTTTATTACGGTGAACCGGCCGGACATTCTCATCATTGAGGGGTTGAATGTGCTACAAACTGGCCCCACCCTGGTGATTTCTGATTTGTTTGATTTTTCGGTGTATGTGGATGCGCGCACGGAAGATATTGAGCGTTGGTATATTGAGCGGTTTTTAGAGCTGCGCGCCACCGCGTTCCGGGAGCCAGATGCGCATTTTTCCCATTACGCCCAGTTGCCGGATAGTGCGGCGGCACAGAAGGCGCGGCATATTTGGCAGACGATTAATCTGCCGAACTTAGTGGAGAATATTCTCCCCACGCGGGTGCGGGCGTCATTGGTGTTGGCGAAGCGTTCCGACCATTCGGTGCAGCGGGTGCGCATGCGCAAGCTGTAATCGCTGGCTGCCGCT
>CAUVMZ010000102.1:0-10679 GCA_963552855.1 uncultured Corynebacterium sp.
GTGTCGGTTCCTAATTCCATCAACGATGACAAATTGAAGGAGTCCTACCATGAGTGACCTCACCCCCAACCACAACCCCGGCGAACCCCTCCAGCCCATCGACAAGGAGGGTCTCGCCAAGCTTGCGCAGAAGAACATCGACAATCCCGAGGGGGGTCGGAAGACCGTACGCACCCACACCGAGGCCGACGGGCAATTCCGCAATTACACCAAGGTGCGTGGGCTGGATCCGGTGCTCGTGTCTGAGCCTCCGGCGCTGTTAGGTGACGACTCTGCACCCAACCCCACCGAGGTTGCCCAAGCCGCGCTTGCCGCCTGTATCTCCGTAGGTATTCAGGCCATTGCCACCCACCGTGGCGTTACCCTTACCGCAATCGAAATTGATATCGAAGGTGACATTGATATCTCTCCCACCTGGGGTGTTGGCGACCTTTCCGACGACAAGCGTCCCGGAGTTTCCGATGTTCGCGTCAAGGTGAAGCTTGAGGGTGACGCCGATCGTGACACTCTCGACCAAATTCACCGTGATGCCATTAAGTGGTCGCCTGTGGTCAATACCTACACTCGTCCTGCTCGTCTCACTTCCGAATTGGTATAACCTATGACCGCTATCATCGAACAAGTTACCGCACCTCTCGTCGTTGACCCCAATATTCTCGAAACTGTGAGCGAGAAAGCGAAGGCAGTTGACGCGGGAACCGAAGATGCACGTTACATCCTGCCGATTCTCGCTGAAGCCGGTCTGCTCGATACTGATCTGCTCACGGCGGCCCAAACTGTTCGGGAAATTTCCCGCCGCGATCTGTCGGTTGGGTTCACTATTTGGGCCCACCTCATGACCCAAACCTATCTGGCCAATGCCAACAAGCCGGCGGCGTCGGTAGTGGAACAGTCGTTGCGTTCTGGTGCCCGCCCTGGTATTACCGGCATGGCTGCTGCGTTCAAGGAATTCGCCGGTTGCGGCGAAATCGAACTGGCCGCCACTCCGGTTGAAGGCGGATATCGGGTGACCGGCAAATTGAACTGGGCATCAAACCTGTACGATGATGCGGTATTGGTGACCGCGGTGCGTACCGATGGTGGTGACCGGCTGCTCATTTTTGTGGAGAGTGGCGCCGAGGGGCTTACGTTTGGGAAACCGTTTGGCCTGTTGGGTTTGAACGCTACCGCCTCCGCCTGGGTTTCATTAGAAAACGTGTTCGTGCCAGAGTCGCAGGTTCTCACCCACGATTTTGATGCGTTCATCCTCCAGGTGCGGCCCACGTTTGTGGTCTTGCAAATCGCAGAATGCATTGGGGTTGCCGAGGCGGCGATCGCTGCCGCCAGTGAACGACTGTTTGGAGTGAATGCGACCTTCGTCGATGAGGTTCAGGATATTGCCGCGAAAGTTTCCAACATCATTGCGCGGCAGGAAAACATTATTACCCGTGTTGGTAATTCGGATATTAGCCCCGTGGAGCTATTAGAATTACGGTTAGAGGCCGCCGAGGTTGCGGTTGCCGCCGCCAATATTGAGGTGCGGGTCGCGGGCGGGGCCGGCTATGCCAAGAGTTCGCCGGCATCGCGTCGATTCCGGGAAGCGGCGTTTATCCCGGTGCAATCACCCTCGGAAGCGCAACTGCGGTGGGAGTTGGAGCGAGCGAGGGCCCATGCTTAGCGCTGTGAAAATGGTGGATAGCACATACTATCGACAAACCGTAGGCAATTTTCCCTCGGGAGTGACCGTGGTGACCGCCCGTGACACCGATACTGGGGCGGATCTTGGGCTCACCGTGAGCGCCTTCACCTCACTGTCGCTGGAACCGCCGATGGTGCTGCTCAGTATCGATGTCATGTCCAAATCCCATCCCCACCTTATGGTCGGCGCACCAATCGGAGTGTCCGTGTTGGCCGAGGACCAGTTGCACCTGGCGGTGCAGTTTGCCCGCCATGGCCTGGACCGGTTTGCCGGTGTGGATATTGTGCGACGTAGCCCCCATCGTGATGGTTCCACAAGCATTGACGGTCGGGATGATGTGGGGGTGCCACTGATCGGCGGCGCGGCAGCCTGGTTCCTTGGCACTGTCACCGATCGCTATGTTGGTGGCGACCATGTTATCCTCACCGTTACCGTGGATGATTGTGGTTGGGAGGAAGAAACCCGGCCGTTGATCTACCAGCGCGGCAAGCTCCACCATTGGCCTGACGAACTCGGCTGAAACAGTCGGGCCGGGCGCCAACACCGCACATGGGGCTAGCTGGGTTAGCCCAAACTGACAGGTGGTGGCGTCGAATTATGCTACATTAGGAAATCGACATGGGGTGCGCTCCTTGGAGCGCTGAGAACACACCCATTGAACCTGCTCTAGCTCATACTAGCGAAGGAATTGTCGAGGTCTTTCACATTCATGCCGAATCACGCCACCAAAACTGCGCTTATCGCCGCCATTGACACCATGCGGAACACTCGCCCGCTCGTGCAATGTCTCACCAATAATGTGGTTACCCAAGTCACCGCAAACGTGTTACTCGCGGCCGGTGCCACCCCCGCAATGTGTGACACCCCGGAAGAATCCGCAGCCTTTGCCTGTGTTGCCTCCGGGGTGCTCATCAACCCGGGAACCCCCTCCGCGGAACAATACGCAGGCATGCGGCAGGCCATCCTCGGCGCCAATAGTGTTGGCACCCCCTGGGTGCTCGACCCGGTTGCCGCAGGAGTCTTGCCGCATCGTACCGCTTTTGCCAGGGAAGTCTTGGCGTACCGGCCTGCTGCGATCCGTGGTAATGCCTCAGAAATCGCCGCCCTGGTCGGGGTCGGGACCGGCGGCCGCGGCGTGGATGCCACCGATGAAGTAGAAGCCACCATCCCCGCCGCCCGTGATCTGGCGGCGCAAACCGGGGGAGTGGTGGCCATTTCCGGGGCCCAGGACGCTATTGTTAGCATTCGCCGGGTGACCCGATTGGTTTCTGGGCACCCCATGATGCAACTAGTCATTGGCACCGGTTGTTCCCTGGGCGCCCTGGTCGCAGCTTATCTTGGCGCCCACCGCACTGCAACGGCCGGCCAGGATGCATTCGACCTGCATGATGCAGTAGTGGCGGCCCACGCCCATAGTGGTGCCGCTGGTATGGTTGCTGCTCAACGGGCATCCGCCCCCGGATCCTTCGCTGTCGCCTGGATTGATGCGCTCTACCAGCTCACCTCTGAATGCATCGCCGAGCTTGTCACAATCGAGGAGGAGTAAGACATGTGCGAACCAATTTGGGACCTTTACCTCGTCACCGATCCCGGATCCGACCCGGATGCTGTGCCCGCCATCGTCACCCAGGCTATTACCGGTGGCGTGACCGTGGTGCAACTGCGAGACAAACACGCTACCAAGCCCCAGATCCGCCAGCGAGCCCAAGCGCTCAAAGACGCAATACAGGCGGTGACGGCTGTTTCGAATGCCGACCCGAGCACGATCCCGCTTTTCATTAACGATCATGTAGATATTGCCGCTGAACTGGGTCTCCACGCCCACATTGGCCAGGGAGATCTGTCCTATGTTGCGGCTCGACGGCAGCTACCGGCGGAATTGATGCTGGGGCTCAGCATTGAAACCGTCGACCAGCTGGAACATGTGGTAGAAACCTGCCGGACATCCGGGGTGCGGCTTCCCGACGTGGTCGGCATTGGGCCGGTGCGTGCCACCAAGACAAAACCCGACCATGCGACGCCCCTGGGGGTGGCCGGGGTACAACGGATCGCCCGAATGGCGGCGGCCCATGGGATGAAGAGCGTGGCCATTGGTGGCGTCGACAAGCATATCGCGGCCGAATTACAGCAGGTAGACGGCGTGTGCGTTGTGTCGGCAATCATGTCGTCCCCTGACCCCGCGGCGGCTGCTGGTGAGCTTCGGGCGGCCTTTGCTATGCGACGCCCGTCGGTGCCGCGAGTGCTCTCCATAGCCGGAACCGACCCCACCGGTGGCGCTGGTGCGCAAGCAGACCTGAAATCTATTGCTGCTGCCGGAGGCTATGGCATGAATGCTATTACCGCACTGGTGGCGCAAAATACGCATGGGGTGCGGTCGATTCATACCCCACCGCTTTCATTCCTGCGGGAACAACTCGATGCTGTGGTCTCGGACGTGACCATTGATGCCGTGAAAATCGGCATGCTCGGCAGCGCAGACACTGTGGCATGCGTGCGGCAATGGTTGGCGGAACACCCCATGCCCCTGGTCGTGCTTGACCCGGTGATGGTCGCCACCAGCGGCGATCGGCTTCTCGACCCCGATGCGGAACAAGCCGTGATCGAATTCGCTCATCATGTGGACATTGTGACCCCCAATGTGCCGGAACTCGCGGTACTCCTCAGCGCCCCGGAACCCGCACGCACGTTCGAGGAAACCCTGTCCCAGGCGGCAGAATTTGCCCAAAAATCGAATACCATTGTGATTGCCAAGGGTGGGCACCTCGACGGGAAGCTCGCCAATAACGCCGTGGTGTATCCCGATGGGCGCATCACCACCATCACCACACCCCGAATCGACACCACTAACACCCATGGCACTGGCTGTTCTCTATCCTCCGCACTGGCCACTCGACTAGCCGCCGGCGACACCATCACCGAAGCAATCGAATGGGTGAGCTATTGGCTTGCAGATTCTATCCGCGCCGGGGCGACCCTGGAGGTGGGGGTGCCTGGTGGGCACGGTCCCATAGATCATTTCCACCAAGTGCGGCGGCAGGCGGCGTGCGCCAGCACAAAACCTTGGAAATTCACTGGTAAAGTGGGGTATCAGCCAACTATTCCAGCAGTGGGTCCATATACCCAATCCCTGTGGTATTCCATGGGGGAGGTGTGGTCGCAAATCATGGGGCTACCATTTCTTATGGGATTGCGGGACGGCAGTCTTTCCAAACGGGAGTTCGATTTCTATTTGAACCAGGATGCCCACTATTTGGTGAACTATTCCCGGGCCTTGGCGGTGTTGGCGGCCAAGGCGGGTGAGCCGCAGGACCAGGTGGAGTGGGCGGAGAGTGCCCGGGATTGTCTGGTGGTGGAGGCGCAACTGCATCACGAGTGGTTGGGCGGCATCAGTGGTGACATCAGCCCTGTGACCTTGGGGTATACGAACTTCCTCACCGCCACCACCTATGGTGACGATTACGTGGTTGGGGCTGCTGCGGTCTTGCCCTGCTATTGGATCTATGCCGAGGTGGGGGCGTGCCTAGCGGTCAGTAACCACCCAGATCACCCCTACCATGAATGGTTGAAAACCTATGGTGACCAGTCGTTTGTCACGGCCACTGAGGCGGCACTACGCCGGGTGGAGCATGCCCTAGCCCAGGCCACCGGTGCACAGCGGGTGGCGGCTACGGCAGCATTCCAAGTGGCGTGCGCGTATGAGCGCGAATTCTTCGACCAGGCGAGCCGAAGTGAGATCCGGTAACCCCCGAATGCGTGGCAAGTACACCTCCTAAAACGTGGGTAGTTGCCACGCCACCCCAGTTTATTGCAACTATGATGGGGCTGATGATGGGCCAGCGGAAGATCATCTACGTAGTTTTGTCTCTGCTTATCATTTCGTTCGCGCTGATTGGCGCAACCGTTTACCATTTTCGGGTAGAAAAACCCCGAATCGCATCGATTAACAGTGCGATGACCAGGTATCAGAAGGTGGTTGACGCCGAATGGAATAATTCAGATTGCACGATAGCAAATTGTCCACAATCTAGTAAGGGGATTCCGGGTGTTCCACCAGATCGGGAACCATTGACCGCTGCGGAACGGTTCAACCTTGAGATACGAAGTGGTATGGCAACAGTTCTGCCCATCACCCAGGCCCGGAGTGACATGGCTATTTATAACGTGAAGGGAAAAATCGACGGCACCATCACCGCCATCATCTATGTGACCACCACTAAGCACTACCAGGGCGATGACACGCCCAGCAGCGAAACAATCCCTCACAAGGTGACATTATTGCCCACCAAAGATGCGCAGGACGGCTACGTGGTGATGGCCGATGAGCCCCTGGACCAGGTGAAAGAGCACCTTCCCGATTTAGTACTTCCCAATGATTGAGGCGAAACATGACAGATACGAAACGCACGGTCGGCAACCTCATTCTCTTTGGCGGTGCGGTTTTCCTCAGCGGATGGGCTGGGCTGCTCACCGATCGCCTCACCAACCAATCCACTCGCACCAGCCTGAACGACTATCTCACCGGTGGTGAACTCCCACGACTCATCCTGCCGTTTCTCACCGTGGTGGCGTTACGCGCCGTCGCCGGGGGTTGGCGGGATGCCAGTTTCGCCCCAAATCTTCGCGGCGCCGGTGCAACATACCTGCTGCTCATCCTCGCCTACCCCACGGCACTGACGATAGCTCTCGCCATTGGTTTCCTGACCAACGCCATAAGCTTTTCGACGCTTCACGCCGTCTTCTACCTGAAGGTTGTAGCCCGAAACCTCCCATGGTTGCTGGTCACCAGCCTGGTGGGGGAGACCCTATGGCGCGGTTATTTCACCAACCAACTCCTGAAACTACGCATCCGGTCGTGGCAGATCTACCTCATTGTCGCCGGTGTGTGGTGGGTGTGGTGGCTGCCCTTCTGGGGCATCATGATGATGAACAACGACCATATTGCCGAGTTCAATGTCACCGGGACCACCATGGCGGCGGCAATCATCCCCATGTTTCTGTGCTGGACTGTGTTTTACACCGAGGCGTTTCGGGCCACCAGGTCAATCTGGCCCGGGGTCATCACCCAAGTTTTCATGAATGCCGTGATCCTGCGGCAATTCGCGGCGGAGATCGCCTCACCCAACCTGATCGTTCTGGGATTACTGCCGGCAGTAATCCTGTGCATGATTGGATTGCTGGTGGGTCGAGCCACAACAACTTCAGCTCAGCACAACCCCTACGTCGGGTAGAACAGGTGTTGAGCTGGAGTTTGGGGCGGCAAGCATCAAGCAGTAATACGATCGCCGCGAAAATCACGAGTGAAGCAAGGCGATTTACGGTTTCTTCCCATAAGCAATGACTGTCGCAAGTCTGCTGAGCTGGAGTTCGGTTTTTAGTCCCTGTCGCAGCTGCCTGATAAAACCACAACTCCAGCTCAGAACATTTACTACTAGAACCGGAATATCCGCCGCGGCTGCGGCTTCTTCAGCTTGGTTTCGTCCCCAGAAGGTGCTGGTGGGTTTTGTTTGTTCTGTGGGGGGCAAGTGCACCAGCTCGTAATAATCGTTACTATCATCAGTCGAAAAGCTCATTTGCCTAATAGCACATTTTTCGGTAACGTGTCCCGCTGGACTATTTTTCACGTCCATATACCTAAAACTACTTTGTTGTAGGCCCCTCGCCTTGTGCGACCGTATAACTGTGGCAGCGAGCGCCCCACGCTATTGAGCATGGGAAGCGAAAAGTGGCCGGAAAATATGCGGTAACGCTATGCGGATTACGCAACGGGTCAAGAGGAACCGCAACGAGAAAGGCATAACAGGTCACGTTACTATGACCATGACTGATCCAATTGCGGACATGTTGTCGCGCGTGCGTAACGCAAATCACGCACACCACGACTCCGTGTCCATGCCTTCCTCCAAACTCAAGGTGAATATCGCCAAGATTTTGAAGAGCGAAGGCTACATTGCTGATTACACTGTCGACGACGCCAAGGTGGGCAAAACCTTGACGCTCGAACTCAAGTACAGCCCCACCCGGGAGCGCGCCATTTCTGGTCTGCGACGCGTATCCAAGCCGGGTCTGCGGGTGTACGCAAAATCCAATAACCTGCCAAGGGTGCTCGGTGGTCTGGGTGTGGCAATCATCTCCACGTCCCAAGGTCTACTGACCGACCGTCAGGCTTATGCGAAAGGTGTAGGCGGAGAAGTTCTCGCCTACGTCTGGTAAGGGAGGCGCGCAGAAATGTCACGTATTGGTAAGACACCTATCGCCATCCCCGCCAATGTCGACGTCAAAATCGACGGCCAATTTGTCGAGGTTAAAGGCCCCAAAGGTACTCTGAGTCACACCGTTGCCGAACCCATTAAAGTTGCTATCGAGGACAACCAGATCCTGGTGACCCGTCCCGATGACAACCGGAAAAACCGGTCCTTGCATGGTTTGTCTCGCTCGCTCATCAACAACCTAGTTGTGGGCGTGACTGACGGCTACACCATCAAGATGGAAATCTTCGGTGTCGGTTATCGTGTGGCCGCCAAGGGGAAGAATCTGGAATTCTCCCTGGGCTACTCCCACCCGGTGCTCATCGAGCCCCCGGAGGGGATTACTTTCGCCGTGGACGGCAACACCAAGCTGTCGGTCTCCGGTATCGACAAGCAAAAAGTCGGACAGATCGCCGCCATTATCCGCAAGCTGCGTAAGGATGATCCTTATAAGGGCAAGGGTATTCGTTACGAAGGCGAGCAGATCCGTCGCAAGGTCGGAAAGACGGGTAAGTAAATATGAGCAACAACAACAACGAGAAGCGGTTGCCGGTCGGCAAAGACATCTCTGCTCGTCGCCGCGAGGCTCGGGTGCGCCGTCACGTCCGCGTTCGCAAGACCCTGCGCGGCACCCCCGAAGCACCTCGGTTGGCTGTGTTCCGTTCCGCTCGGCATATGCACGTGCAGGTGATTGACGATACCGCTGGTCACACCCTTGCCGCCGCATCTTCCGTGGAGAAGGTTGTGGCAGCAGTGGAAGGCGACAAGAAAGCCAAAGCAGCCAAGGTCGGGCAGCTCATCGCTGAACGTGCCAAGGCAGCCGGCATTGAAAAAGTCGTATTCGACCGTGGCGGCTACAAATACCATGGCCGGGTTGCCGCTCTGGCCGACGCAGCTCGTGAAGGTGGTCTGAAATTCTAATGGCTACCGCAATTAACAACAACGGAAGGAACGCCTAATGTCCGGACGTGAACGGCGTGACGGCGGACGCTCCGCCGACGACAATAAAAACGAGCGCCGCGGTGGTGGCCGCCGCGACGATCGTCGTAATCAGCAACAAGACGAACGCTCCCAATACATTGAGCGCGTGGTGACCATTAACCGCGTGTCCAAGGTGGTCAAGGGTGGTCGCCGCTTCAGCTTCACCGCCCTCGTCATCGTTGGCGACGGTAAAGGTATGGTGGGTGTGGGCTATGGCAAAGCCAAAGAAGTCCCCGCTGCAATCCAAAAGGGTGCCGAAGAAGCACGCAAGAACTTCTTCCGCGTCCCCATGGTTGGTGGCACCATCACCCACCCGGTTCAGGGTGAAGCCGCAGCTGGTATCGTGATGCTCCGCCCGGCTGCCCCCGGTACCGGTGTCATCGCTGGTGGCGCTGCCCGCCCAGTGCTGGAATGCGCTGGTGTTCAAGACATTCTGTCCAAGTCTCTTGGTTCCGACAATGCCATCAACGTGGTGCACGCCACCGTTGCCGGCCTGAAGCAGCTGGTTCGCCCCGAAGAAGTTGCAGCCCGTCGTGATAAGAGCTTGGAAGAAGTCGCCCCCGCTCGGATGCTGCGGCAACGCGCAGGACAGGAGGCTTAACCATGGCCCTGAAGATCACCCAGAAAAAAGGACTGGTTGGTGCCAACCCTAAACAACGCAAAAACATGCAGTCATTAGGGCTTCGGCGCATCAATCACTCTGTTGTACGCCAAGACACCCCCATTGTGCGCGGCATGATTCAGGTTGTGCGCCACCTGGTGGTAGTCGAAGAAGTGGCAGGGGAATAACCAATGAGCGATGTGATTAAACTTCACGATCTGCGCCCAGCGAAGGGTGCGAATAAGGCCAAGACTCGTGTGGGTCGCGGTGAAGGTTCCAAGGGTAAAACCGCTGGTCGCGGTACCAAGGGTACCAAGGCTCGGAAGCAAGTTTCGGCAGCTTTCGAAGGTGGTCAAATGCCCATCCACATGCGGCTTCCGAAGCTCAAGGGCTTTAAGAGCCGCAACAAGGTAGTTTACCAAGTGGTCAACGTTGGTGACCTTGGTGAAGCCTTCCCAACTGGTGGCGACATCACCGTTGCCGACATCGTGGCCAAGGGCCTGGTTCGGAAGAACCAGCCGGTCAAGGTGTTGGGTGAAGGCGAATTGAGCGTTAAGCTCAACGTCACCGCCGACAAATTCTCTAAGTCGGCACAGGAGAAGATCGAGGCCGCCGGTGGTTCGGTAACCGCCAAGTAGGCTTTCGTCTGCCCTGATATTGATTCATTGCCGCTCTTATCAAGATTGATGAGGGCGGTTTTGTGCTTGTGCTATTTGTGCCTTTAGACCTAATAGTATCTGCCGGATCCCCAGGCCTAGGTGGCTGCATACCTTCTAAGCTGGAGTTCCGGCGTAGCGATACTTCTTCTCGGATAGCCTGGTGTGGATCCGGGTAACCCAGCAGGTCTAGGGGTGCTGATGCTGTTTGAATAAAGCGTTGTTGGCTAGCGCCCCTGGCCGGAACTCCAGCTTAGAACATGTGCAGCATGGTGGTATGTCGGTTATACCAGGCGCGTATGTGGGGATTACGCTCCTTAATATGTATACCACTCAGCTGGCTTCATGTCTGCTGAGCTTGACTTTCTCGATTCAGTACCGTCCCGGCAGCCCGGTAAAACACAGAACTCCAGCTCAGCACTTATTCTACCCTTTGTCCTGGTGTGGCTGCATATCTTCTAAGCTTGATTTTCGTGGCTTAGGTAACGTAATCGATCAGGAAGGAGTGGGATTTATGG
>CAUVMZ010000103.1:0-10632 GCA_963552855.1 uncultured Corynebacterium sp.
AATCTCCACGCCGCCCGCCGAATCCGACGACGCCGGACCCTTCGACGAACCCGAACATCCGCCCAACACCAGCGCCGCAGCAGTCACCACCGCCACTACCGCCATACGATACGGGTTTTTCACCACCATGTTCTTATAACCTCTCTTAATTACTTTCTGACTTTTCGACGACAACCGCTGCCACCGCATCCGGGTCATATTTCACCCGTTTCTGTGTTCGAGCCACCTGGGGATCCGGAATCGGAATAGCTGACAACAACGACTTCGTATATGGGTGTTGCGGATGGTCGAAAATATCATCAACCTTCCCCACCTCAACAAACTCGCCCTTATACATCACCGCCACCCGATCCGACAGGTGCCGAATCACCGACAAATCATGGGCCACAAACAAATACGACAACCCTAATTTGCGTTTCAAATCCTCCAGCAGGTTAATCACACCCGCCTGAATCGACACATCCAACGCCGACACCGGCTCATCCAACACAATCACCGACGGATTTGTTGCCAGCGCCCGGGCCAACCCAATACGCTGCCGCTGACCACCCGAAAAATGCCCCGGGAACCGGTCAATTTGCGACGCATCCAACCCCACCAACGCCATCAACTCCTGCACCCGCTTATTCACATCCCCCTCGTAACCCAACGACTGCAACGGTTCCGCAATCACCTCCCGCACCGTCAACCGCGGATTGAGTGAACTCATCGGATCCTGGAACACAATCTGAATATCCTTCCGGGCCGCCCGACGCTGCCGCTTCGTCATCGTCGAAGCATCCTGACCATTGAGCACCACCGTTCCCGACTGCGGCTGCAAATCCATGATCTCCAACAATGTTGTGGTCTTACCACACCCCGACTCGCCCACAATCGCCATGCACTCCCCCTCACGCACATCAAAACTCACACCCTTCACCGCCTGGAACGTCCCCACCTTCCGCTTCAACAGCGACCCCTTCATAATGGGATATTCCTTCTTCAAATCCGCAACATGCAGCGTCACCTTCCGCTCATCCCGGGGCTTACCGGCCAAAATATCCTCCGATAACTCCGGCACCTGGAAGAGTCGCTCCCCATTGATCTTCTGATCCCAAATCTCACCGGAACGAATACACGCCGTGGAATGACTCACCCCCTTCGGCGCGTCGGCAAGCGGTAAAAGCTTCGGCTCCTCCGACAAACACGCAGGCTGCGCCACTGGGCACCGCGGCGCAAACTGGCACTGATCCTGCAAATCCACCAAAATCGGCGGATTCCCCACAATCGGTGTCAATGGTTCATCACTCGACACATCCGGCCGCGGCGTCGACCCTAGCAGCCCAATTGTGTACGGCATCCGCGGTTGCGAAAACACCGAAAACACATCCGACTTTTCCACCGGGCGGCCCGCATACATCACCAACACATCGTCGGCAATCCCCGCAACCACACCCATGTCGTGCGTAATCATGATCGTGGCCGCCCCGGTCTCCTGCTGCGCCACCTTAATCACATCCAAAATCTGCGCCTGAATCGTCACATCCAACGCCGTGGTCGGCTCGTCCGCAATCAACACCCGCGGATTATTCGCAATCGCAATAGCGATCACCACCCGCTGCCGCATGCCACCGGAAAACTCGTGCGGAAACGCTCTGATCCGCTTCTGCGGCTCCGAAATCCCCACCAAATCCAATAGCTCCACAGCCTGCTTCTCCGCCTGCTGCTTCGTCACCTTCTGGTGTGTCACAATCGCCTCAACCAGCTGCGTCCCAATATCAAACACTGGGGTGAGCGCCGACAACGGGTCCTGGAAAATCATGCCGATCCCCTTCCCCCGAATCTTCGACATCTCCTTATCGGTTTTGCCCAATAATTCCTCGCCGGCATACTTCACCGACCCGGTCACCTTCGCATACTGCGGCAGCAACCCCATGATCGACATGGAGGTCACCGACTTCCCCGAACCCGACTCGCCCACAATGCCCAGGGTGCGACCCGGATACAGGTCAAAACTCACACCCCGCACCGCGGCAACCGAACCAGCCTCGGACGGAAACGACACATTCAGATCCGACACCTCCAACACCGGGGTGCCCTGCGGCTCCCGCGGGTTGCTCGATTCAGTGGTGGTAGTGTGGTCGGATTCGTGAGAATCATGAGTGGTTGAGGTCATGCGTTGCCTCCAGATTTCGAGTTCGGGTCGAGGGCATCACGCAGACCATCAGCAATAAGCGCCATCGACACCGTCAAAAGGGTCAAAACAGCGGCCGGGAAATAAAACTGCCACGGTGTGGACACCAACGAAGCGGTACCACCCGTCAATAACGTGCCCAACGACACGTCCGGCAATTTCACACCCAACCCCAGGAAGGACAAGGCGGTCTCAGACATCACTGTGCCCACCACGCCCAACACGAAATAAATAATCAGCAGCGAGCCAATATTCGGAATCATGTGCCGGGTAATAATCTTCGCGTACGACACACCCATATATTTGGCGGCCCGCACATAATCCTGCTCCCGAATCCCCAGCGACAGGGACCAAATCACTCGCGCCGGGTAATACCAGCCGAAGCCGATGAGCACGATGATGAGCATTTTCCAGTCGCCACCGGAGCTGGATACCATGAGTGCGATCAGGAGGAATGCGGGGATGGCCAGCAGGAAGTGAATAATCAGCAGGGTGAGTTTTTCCACCCACCCGCCGAATAGGGCTGCCCCGGCGCCGATGACCGCCGAGAGGATCGAGGTACCCAACGACACGGTCACGGCGATAATGAGCGAGCGCCCCAGGCCGTGGGCGGTTTGGGCGAATAGGTCATTGCCGGAATCGTTTGTTCCGAACCAGTGTTCGGGTGATGGTGGGGAGGAAATGTTGAGGAAGTCGGGGTCGTCGAATTTCCAGGCGGCACAGTATTCGCCCACGACTGCCAGTATTGCCAGCAGGATGAAAATCACTAGGCCGACAACCGCGAGTTTATTGCGGAAGAATCGGCGAATATAGAGTTTGAGTCGGGAGGTGCCGCGCACCACATCGGCGGCGTCCTCGGCGGTCAATCCGTCTTCTACCTCGGGTTCTATGTCGAGGCCGAGATCGTTGGGATTCTTGTTGATAGTCATTTAGCTCACCCGCACTCGTGGGTCCAGGGCAACAACAACGAGGTCGGAGATGATGGCGCCGACGGCGGTCATAAATGCGCCAAAGGCGGCTACGGCCACGGCGCCATTGATGTCGTTGCGGTTAATGGTTTCGATAAAGTAGGTGCCCATACCCTGCCAGGCGAAAATACGTTCGGTCATCACGGCGCCGGTGAAAATGCCGGGCACCGAGAAGGCGATGGAGGTGGCCACCGGGATGATGGAGGTGCGCAGCGCGTGCTTGCGAATGGCTTCGGCCCGGGTGAGGCCCTTGGCGCGGGCGGTGCGCACATAGTCGGCGCCCAGGTTGTCGAGCAAGAGGGTGCGCTGGGTGATGTGGTAGCTCGCATACGAAATAATAAGCAGCGATATGGTGGGTAGAGCCAGATGTTGCAGGTAATCAATGAGTTTTGGCCCGAATCCGGTGACGCCGGGAGAACTGGCACCGGTGACGAAGAAGATTCGGGTGCCGGCAAGATCATTGATTTTTAGGGCTATGGCGACGACCACGATGGACACCACAACGATGTGCGTGTTCAGGGCGATGATTGAGAGTGCTTGCCAGACGCGGTCGCCCAGTTTGTATTGGCGGGAGGCGGTGTACACACCGACCGCGATGCCCAGGATGATAGAGAGGATTGTGGCGAGCAGGAGGAGCTGGGCTGAGACCCAGATGCGGTAGGAAATCTGTTCGTTGACCGACTCGCCGATGGGGGATTTTCCCCAATCCCAGTGCAGCAGAATATTGGTGAGCCAGGTCCACCATCTCTCCAATATGGGTGTTTCAGGGTTGAGATTATAGGGTTCTAGCAGGCTGGTTATCTGCTCGGGCGTGAGCGGTGGGCGCCTGCCTTGGTAGTTTGACCTGGGATCTAGAAAGCTAGATGCCAGGAAGAACGTAAGATTGGTTGCCAGGAAAACCACGAGCGTCCAGCTCAAAGTTTTTCTTACCAAATACATGACCATGTCTGGGTTCTCCGTGGATTCTTTAATAGACAAGTTCCTGTGGGTTTCATCGCTAGGATACCTGGTGAGTTGTCTAAGTCACAATTGGCATGTGATGCGCCGTGGAAGCTTGTCGACGCGACCTCACGGCAAAAAGAGCCGCTAACGGGGTTGATAATCTTCCCGAAACACTAATTTTGAGTGAATTAAATCTCTATTTCCCCTCACATATGGGGGTAGCTTTTTGATTGATTTTTGGCCCCAATGTCCGATCGGATCGCCGTAATGCATGGGCGACTTGCATTAGGTAGCAACTTCATGTTTAAATGTTCGGGTTGCTTTAACACGGCGTTTGCCATGGTAAAGCAAACATGACCCGGAATTGAACACGGGCATGGCAAATGAACAGCGGCAGTATGTGTTATGAAGCGATCACGCGATCTTCTTCATGGCGTGACATTTCTGACAGTGGTGAATTTGCTTTGCCACTGTCGAATTTCAAGTCGAGTAACAGGCTGACGTTGCGCCATGACCGGAACCGGTACCGGACAACGTTATAGAGTAATAATGAAGCGATTCCCACCAATCACAATGTGATGTGGGACGAGCGAGGAAGAGGATAAGCGTGGCGGGACAAAAGATCCGCATTCGGCTGAAGGCCTACGATCACGAGGCGATTGACGTGTCTGCACGTAAAATCGTTGAAACTGTGACCCGTACGGGTGCACGTGTTGTCGGCCCGGTGCCACTGCCAACCGAAAAGAACGTATATGCCGTTATTCGTTCTCCCCACAAGTATAAGGATTCTCGCGAGCACTTCGAGATGCGCACACATAAGCGCTTGATCGACATCCTCGACCCGACGCCGAAGACGGTTGACGCACTCATGCGCATCGATCTTCCGGCCAGCGTCGACGTGAATATTGCGTAATCGACGACATTTTTGGCAGCGGAGAACAAATAATGAGTGAAACTGAGATCAAGGGCCTTCTGGGCAAGAAACTTGGCATGACTCAGATCTTCGACGAGAACAACCATGTTGTTCCGGTAACCGTCGTTGAAGCTGGTCCATGCGTCATTACCCAGATTCGTACCCAAGAAACCGATGGCTACACCGCCATTCAAATCGCCTACGGCGACATTGACCCTCGCAAGGTGAAAAAGCCCCAAGCGGGTCACTTTAACAAAGCTGGTGTTACCCCCCGGCGGCACGTGGCGGAAATCCGTATGGATGATGTTTCCGGCTACGAACTCGGCCAGGAAATCACCGCAAACATTTTCGACGGCATTACGTTCGTCGATGTGACTGGCATTACCAAGGGTAAAGGTTTTGCCGGCGGCATGAAACGCCACGGCTTTGCCGGTCAGGGCGCAGGCCACGGTAACCAAGCATCCCACCGTCGTGTTGGTGGCATTGGTGCTTGCGCTACCCCGGGTCGTGTGTTCAAAGGCAAGCGCATGGCTGGCCGCATGGGTCAGGATCGCGTCACTACCCAGAACCTGAAGATTCAAAAGATTGACGCCGATGCCAACCTCATCCTTATTAAGGGTGCGATCCCCGGCAACCGGGGCGGCATCGTTACCGTGAAAACCGCAGTGAAGGGTGGTAACCGCGCATGAGCCATCTAACACTAGATGTCCAAACCGCTGCTGGTAGCACTGCCGGCCAGGTAGAACTACCTGCTGAAATCTTCGATCGTGAAGTTTCCATTTCGCTTTTGCACCAGGTTGTCAACGCCCAGTTGGCTGCCCGGCGTCAAGGCACCCACTCCACCAAGACTCGTGGTGAAGTGCGCGGCGGTGGCAAAAAGCCATTCCGTCAAAAGGGCACCGGCCGGGCTCGTCAGGGCTCTATCCGGGCACCCCACTTCACCGGTGGCGGCATTTCCCACGGCCCCAAGCCGCGGAATTACAGCCAGCGCACCCCGAAGAAAATGATCAAGGCCGCACTCTACGGCGCACTGTCGGACCGTGCTCGTCATGCACGCATCCACGTGGTCGATGAATTGGTCGCTGGTCAGAAGCCTTCGACGAAGTCAGCTCTCGCGTTTTTGTCGCGCCTGACCGACCGCAAGAAGATTCTATTCGTTGTGGGTCGAGACGACGTTACCTCGCGCTTGAGCGCCCGTAATCTGCCAGGCGTGACCATCCGCTACCAGGACCAGTTGAACACTTACGATGTCCTCTACTCTGATGATGTCGTGTTCTCGGTTGAGGCTCTGAACGCCTTTATCGCCCGTACGACCGCTGCGGCCGAGAAGGCTTAACGAGGAAGGATAGAGAACAAATGGCTAAGATTCCCAACCCCCGTGACATTATTCTTGCCCCGGTTGTTTCGGAAAAATCTTATGGTCTGATGGAGGAGAACACCTACGTGTTCTTCGTCGCCAAGACCGCTAATAAGACCGAAATCAAGATTGCCATCGAGCAGATCTTCGGCGTGCAGGTTGCTTCCGTGAACACCGTGAACCGTGAGGGCAAGCGCAAGCGCACTCGCACCGGCGGCTACGGTACCCGTAAGGCAACCAAGCGTGCCTACGTGACGCTTCGTGAGGGCAGCGATCCCATCGACGTCTTCGGCGGCTCCGCTGCATAAGAAGAAGGTCGAGGTATAAGGAAAAACTATGGCTATTCGTAAATATAAGCCGACAACCCCAGGTCGCCGCCAGAGCTCCGTGTCCATGTTCGAGGAGATCACTCGCTCGAAGCCGGAGAAATCCCTGGTGCGCCCCCTGCCCAAGAAGGGTGGCCGTAACGTTCACGGCCACATTACTGTGCGCCACAAGGGTGGCGGACATAAGCGTCGTTACCGCATCATCGACTTCCGCCGCAACGACAAAGACGGCATTCCGGCCAAGGTTGCTCACATCGAGTACGACCCGAACCGCACCGCCAACATTGCGTTGTTGCACTACATTGATGGTGAAAAACGGTACATTGTTGCCCCCAAGGGCCTGTACCAGGGCCAAATGCTGGAGGCCGGTCCGAACGCTGACATTAAGGTTGGCAACAACCTGCCGTTGCGCAACATCCCCGCCGGTACCCTCATCCACTGTGTGGAACTCAAGCCAGGCGCCGGCGCTAAGCTGGCCCGCTCTGCTGGTTCTTCCATCCAGCTGCTGGGTAAAGCCGGTAACTATGCGGTGCTGCGCATGCCCTCCTCGGAAATCCGCCGCGTGGATATCCGGTGCCGGGCAACCGTTGGTGAGGTCGGCAACGCCGATCAAATCAATATCCGTTGGGGTAAAGCCGGCCGTATGCGCTGGAAGGGCGTACGCCCGACCGTGCGTGGCGTCGTCATGAACCCCGTTGACCACCCGCATGGCGGTGGTGAAGGTAAGACCTCGGGTGGTCGCCACCCCGTGTCCCCATGGGGCAAGAAAGAGGGTCGTACCCGCAACCCCAACCGTTACAGCAATAACATGATTGTTCAGCGTCGCCGCTCGAACAAGAACAAGAAGCGCTAAGAGGAGGTAAGAGAAGATGCCACGTAGCCTTAAGAAGGGTCCGTTTGTCGATGAGCACCTCCTCGCAAAGGTTGATGCTCAGAACGAAAAGGGCACCAAGCAGATCATTAAAACCTGGTCCCGTCGTTCCACCATTCTCCCCGACTTCATTGGGCATACTTTCGCCGTGCATGACGGCCGGAAGCATGTGCCGGTGTATGTAGACGACTCCATGGTCGGCCACAAGCTCGGTGAGTTCGCCCCCACCAAGACCTTCAAGGGTCACATCCAAGAGAAGAAGAAGGGACGTCGATAAGCGATGAGTGATAACAGCGCACGCGCAACGGCCCGCTTCGTCCGTGTCACCCCCATGAAGGCCCGTCGCGTTATCAACCTGGTGCGCGGCAAGTCCGTCGAGGAAGCCCTCGCCATCTTGAAGTACGCCCCCCAGGATGCTTCAGTGCCGGTGGCAAAGGTAGTGCAATCTGCCGCGGCCAACGCCGAAAATAACAACGGGTTGGACCGGCGGACCTTGGTGATCTCCGAGGCATACGCCAACGAGGGTCCCACCATGCGTCGTTTCCGTCCCCGCGCTCAGGGTCGGGCATTCCAGATCCGTAAGCGCACCAGCCACATCACCGTGGTTGTCGAGAGCCAGAAGGCAGGTGCATAATAGTGGGCCAAAAAATTCACCCACACGGCCTCCGATTGGGCATTACTTCCGACTGGAAGTCCCACTGGTTCGCCGATAAAGAATATGCTGATTATCTTGCGGAAGATATCAAAATCCGTGATTATCTGACCAAAAACCTTGACCGGGCCGGCATTGCCGACGTGGTGATCGAACGCACCCGCGACCGGGTTCGCATCGACATCCACACCGCCCGCCCCGGCATTGTGATTGGCCGTCGGGGTTCCGAGGCCGACCGGTTGCGCACGAAGCTGGAAAAGCTCACCCGCAAGCAGGTTGCCCTGAACATCCTAGAGGTCAAGAACATTGATGCCAACGCCCAGCTGGTGGCCCAGTCCATCGCTGAGCAGCTGACGAAGCGTGTTGCCTTCCGCCGCGGCATGCGCAAGGCAATCCAGGGTGCCATGCGTCAGCCGCAGGTCAAGGGCATCAAGGTCATGTGTGCTGGTCGTCTGGGCGGTGCCGAGATGTCCCGCACCGAACGCTACCATGAAGGCCGCGTTCCCCTACACACCCTCCGCGCCGAAATCGACTACGGCACCTACGAGGCCCACACCACCTTCGGCCGCATCGGCGTCAAGGTGTGGATCTACAAGGGTGACGTTGTGGGCAACCGGCGGGAGAGCGAACTCAACGCACCAACCGAACGCCGCGGCCGCGGTGACCGCAACCCACGTCCGCGTCGTGGCGGTCAGCGTCGTCAGCGTGCTGAGCAGAAGCAGGAGGGCTAACACCTATGCTTATTCCAAAGCGCGTGAAGTACCGCCGGCAGCACCGTCCGCACCGTGATGGCGTTTCCAAGGGTGGTAACCGCATTAACTTTGGTGATTACGCGATTCAGGCTCTAGAGCCCGCCTACATCACCAACCGGCAGATCGAATCCGCCCGTATCGCCATCAACCGGCACGTCAAGCGTGGCGGTAAGGTGTGGATCAATATTTTCCCGGACCGCCCCCTGACCCAAAAGCCGCTCGGTGTGCGTATGGGTTCCGGTAAAGGCCCGGTGGAAAAGTGGATCGCTAACGTCAAACCAGGTCGTATCCTGTTTGAAATGAGCTACCCCAATGAGGAAATGGCTCTAGAAGCACTGCGCCGCGCCGGCCAGAAACTCCCCTGCAAGGTTCGTATTCTCAAGAAGGAGGACCAGTTCTAATGGCTAACGGTACCCCCGCACACGAGTTGCGCGAACTGAGCGCTAAGGAGCTTGAAAACCGCCTGGCCGAGGCCAAGGAAGAGCTGTTTAACCTGCGCTTCCAGGCCGCCACCGGCCAGTTGACCAACAACCGTCGCCTGCGCACGGTCAAGCACGACATTGCCCGTATCTACACGGTTATTCGTGAGCGCGAGCTGGGCTTGTCTGTGGTTCCGGGAGCTGAGGCTTAATTATGAGTGAGGCAAACGTGAACAAGAAGACCAAGGGCTCCCGCAAGGTTCGCACCGGTTATGTGGTGTCGGACAAGATGCAGAAAACCATCGTTGTGGAGCTGGAAGACCGGAAACAGCACGCACTGTATGGTAAGACCATCCGCACCAACTCCAAGGTGAAGGTGCACGATGAGAACGAGATCGCCGGTGTTGGTGACCTGGTTCGCATCGAGGAAACCCGGCCGCTGTCGAAGGACAAGCACTTCCGGCTTGTCGAAATCGTCGAGAAGGCCCGGTAACTTTCCGGTAGCACTTCAAGCACTATCCGCATTCGCCCCCAGCAATCATTGTTGGGGGCGTTTGTGCTACTTGCTTTACGACGGCTCAAGCAGGAAGAAATCCTAATTCAGTTCACATGCGGAGGCGTCGTGATCATAAGATTGTTTCGCCGGGTGGCTGGGGAATCAATAACCCCGATAAGAGTGTGATTTGGGTTGAGTTTTCGCCTAGGGTTTTGATCAAAAATATCAGGCGGTAATCAAAAGGTGTTGTTCTTCTAGCTGTTTTTTCGGCTTTGTGATGTGAGAAGTGTGGAAGTAATAGTCGATAATCTCGGATTTGTGCGTTTTCAACAATAATGTCTACGCAGGTTTCTGGTTAGCCAGTATTCGAAGAAGTCTATGCGGATACGTCACCTGAAACCCGGCACCGCTCGGAGGGTAGGTAGGGGCGTGAGGGCAATACAGGCGGGCGCATCATATTATTTGGTGGTGAGCGCTAAAAATACGCAAGTTGGCAGTAGCTATAGGAGTGCGGTTGATGCGGCAATCAGGCCAAAGACGATTCCCGGCATGTTGGCCGCAGCCAGGGGCAAGTCACGCTGTTTTTTGAACAAACCATAGATCACCCATAACGTACAGTTCACTGCGGCCACAGATGGTTGAATAAAATCACCCTTGTGTCCACTCAGGTTGCTCATGATTTGTGGAATGTACGACACATACATCATCACTGACATTGCGGTGGCAACCCACCCGAGGGTCTGTGCTTGCTTTTCGTTCATAT
>CAUVMZ010000104.1:0-10541 GCA_963552855.1 uncultured Corynebacterium sp.
ATTTGAGTAGTTGATTTCCCGATGTGATGCCTGTCGTTGTCTGCATAGATTATCTTTCTACAGTTATATCCGATTTTCAGATAGCTGCGTATTTGGAAGTAGGATCTCCCTGTGGAATCGCCTGACTTGATAGCATTACGCCGAAGTGACACGAAGAATGAACGTTCCATAATCATGGGTATCTAATGTTGAAACTGCAGTTCGACGTATTGATGTGGTTGAAGCATGGATGCTTACTCAACATGGTTGGAACAGGGAAAAAGCTATCTTTGCAGGATAGTTGATCTGTTACATCGCGGTTCGATAGACGATCTCGTAATTGGGTCCGAAGTGCTGACAGCTATTCCCGAAATGGTAAAGAAATGGAGACGTTCAGAGCTTCTCCCGGATTGATGATGGACTAGTCGGGGGTTAATGCGGAAAACTGCTCCGCCCAATCTTCACGCTGGTGATAGGCGCGCCGGGTAGCAGCACCTGCGCAATGTGGTGGAGTGTAGCGAAGCGTGCCACACAGCATCATGGTGAGGTGAGGAAAATAATTTATTTTGCGGCGGATTTCTCGTCATTGCCGCCATTACGTTAACAGGCAATATGAGGCAATTATGCGTTAGCGAAAACAAAACTTATAAAATGAATAATTGTTTGATTGAGGGGGATTAATGGGGTTAATTTTCCAGATAAATCGGTAGATTTGCGGTTATTGCAACACGCCGAATAAAAGACAATACAAAATAATCGTCATATTCCACCCTAGAATAGGTGTAATTTCATTGGGCTCGTCGGAAAATATGTCCGAAAGGTTGTTGGAAATATGAAGATAATGGACGTCAATAGTTACTCCCGGTACACGCAGAACGTGCCACTGCTTACGCCTATACAGTCGGCCTTCGCCCCACCCGAGGATCCCCGGTTTCCAGTTCAACGATTGAGTTATTTTGATAAGTCCAATTCGGTCATTGTCACCTATTATCTTTGCCTGCTGTCGGTACTGATTCTTGACTCGGTGAGCCGCACCTTGACGGTGCTACGCACTCCTTATGTGTTTCTGCCATTTCTGGGGGTGGTCATCATCCTCATGTATAAAACAAAATTTACTAATACCGGTTCGCTTATTATTGGCAATACGGGTGTGAATGTGCGGACGAAAGCTAATGAGGGGTTCTTTATTAAGTGGGGTGAAGTATCGGAGTTTCGGGTCGTGTGGACTTTGACCGGACGCATGGTGGAATTTGACTATCGGACCATCATGCCTGGGGATACTTCGCAGGTATACCTTACTCGACGACTGTCGCATACCCGGGAATTCCGGGTAGTACAGTTAGCAAAACTGCTCAATAGTTATCGGTCTCATTACTCCGTGGGGCATGTAGCATTATAAGTAGGCTGTATGGCAGAAAGGCACGCTCATGGATGCTACAGACTATCCGCCCCGAGAATTTCTTTTCGAACAAAGATTTGCAAAGATTGAGATTATAGTGGGAATCATCCTCTTGCTGGTGGGGGTGTATCAAGCGGTTTCCCTGTATCGCAAAGACATGGTGTTTGCGCTCGCGTCCCTGGTCGCGGGGTGCGCAGCCGCTGTCATATTCTTGATGACGTTTTTCCGGCAGCCCCGCCGACTTATCCTAGATGAGCAGGGGTTATGGGTGAGCTATCCCGCCAAAAAGGTAGATATTATTCCCTGGGATACCATTGGGGAACTCGTGGTGGTCGATGATGGTGGCGTGCCATGTATTGGTTTGAGTGCCAAGGCGCGTCCCGAAGAATGCCTATGTGTCCCACCCGGATATCAAACGAACGAGTTTGCGATTCTGCTCGATAGCTACCGAGAGTTCTACGCCCCGAGGCAATAATTGTGAAAAACGTCAGTTACCGCTTCTATCATTGCCCTTAATGGGGTTAAACCTTAGGATGGTACGTGCCCCCTAAGGTTGCGTGCAATATGATTGGGGGTATGTCCGCACAACAACGGCTCAATAGTCAAATTAGTTTTCAGTTCTACACCGGTTCGCGGTTGATGCAGCGAATGTACCGGCCCTATCTCGATGAATGGGGCATTACATACTCCCAATATTTGGTATTGGAATGCTTATGGGAGGAGGACGGCCAAACCATTGCCGACCTATCAATCCCCTTGGATCTTGATTCAGGAACCTTGTCGCCACTGCTCAAGCGCATGGAAAACGGCGGCTTCGTGCGTCGACAAGCGGATAAAACCGATTATCGACGCGTCCTCTTTTTCCTCACCCAGCGGGGGCAAAAACTGCAGGATGAAGCCATCGTCATGGAGCAGGAAATCGTGAAAATGCTCAATTTTACCGATGCCGACCTGAAGGCCATTGGCACGGTCATGGCGAAAATTAATCCAAATGGCAAATTCACCGACTAATACCTGACGCCTATATGTGCATGTGACGACCTTAGCTTTTCGGCTTATTGGGGTTATCGGATGCGCTGGTGCCGCGGCGATTCTTGCCGCTGAGCTTGCCGACGCCGCCGCCCAAGGCCCGCAGCACCGCAGCCTGCTCCACGCTGGTGCCTGTGGTGCGTGCCTGCGCCGCCTCCGCGGGGGTAAAACCCGCCCCCAACCACGCCGCCACCTCGGTGCGGGGGATTCCGCCATCCCACCAGGTGCGCAGGATGCTGAGCGCATCATAGCCGGCCTTCGCTAATCGGGTGGCCTCACCAGGCTGAATGCCTAACTCCCGATACACCGCCGCCTGGGTGGGGTTAATGCTGGCCTTCGCCCATGGCACCGCGTCCACCCCCTGCCAACCGGTGTCTATAAACATGCGAGCGGCCGCGGCTGGCACCCCGGCCTGCAATAACACCTGCATCGAGGCGGCCGCCGCCGGCGGCAATTGGGACGGTGCTGCTTCGTGCCGGCTAAACAGTTCCTTCCACCAGATTCGTGGCTGGGGTTTCTCCCCCTTGATATGCCGCGCCAGCGCCTCCGGGGGCGAATATCCTAACTCCCGCCAGTGCACTATATCCTTCGGCGTCATACCGGCCTGTAGTAGATCCGCCACCTCGTAGGGGGATATACCGGCCTCTTGCCAGGCGACCGCTTCCTCGGGGGCATAAACCCCGTGGTTACGCCACTGGTCCGCGGCGGCGATTCGAAAACCCTTGCCAATCCACCGGCGGGCCAAGCCGACGCTGAAACCATGGGTTGTCCACTGGTGCAGGCGTTCGGGCGGTAGCTTAGGCGACGAGGGCTGCTGGGGAGGTGGGGTTGAGGTGACCATGAATGCTCCTTTTTCAGTTGTTGGTTCTCGATGCTATTCATCAATGTTGACGGTGCGCGCCCACCATGGGATGGGGTATGTGCCGGTGGGGTCCCGACGCGGAGTTCGGATCACCGCGATAATGACCGGTATCGGTGGTCGACGGTCCGGCCAGGGGGTCTCGCCATCTGTGAGCACAATAATCAAGGTAGGCTGCGGTTTTAGTTTACTAGCTGCAGTGATGCCAGCCCGAATATCCGTTCCGCCGCCGCCTGTCAATAACGGCATGTGGCCGGCTCGGATGGTTTGCGGCGGGTGGGCGACCAGGTCGCAACAAATCACCCGGATTTGCCGCAGGTTAGCGTGCTGAGTGATTCCAATAAGCTCCGTCATGACTGTGTTGAGCTGCTGACTACTCACGCTCCCGGAGGTGTCTACCACCACGGCGATCTCTGGTTTTGGCGCCACCATGGTGGGCAGTATCACCCCGTCGGGTGCGGGCCGGCGGGACGGGCGTCGATAAGAATAATCCACCTGGCCGGTCCCAACACGCAAGCCTTGCCTTATCGTTGCGCGTAGCGTGGCCCGCCAATCTATGGTTGGGTGGAGCTGCTGCTGAGCCCACCGCCGCCACCCACCGGGAACAGCGGTGCGGTTGGCCACCTGCTGCTCAATGTCGTGGGCGATGCGCAACTCTAGCAGGTTCCGCGCCACATCGGACATGGGGTGGGTCCCATCATCGACGCTGCTCGTATCCAGGCCGTCATCGGTAATCCCGTCGGCGGCCTGACCACAGTCAATGAGATCCGCGACATGGCTGCCGCCGGCCAGGTGCGCCTCATCCAAGACCTCGATGAGGGATAAATATTCTTCCGCGAGTCGACCCTCGGGCAGCCCCAGGGCCTGCGGGGATACGACGCCCGGCGGTGAGGCGAGACCTAGGGTCTCCAGGTCGTCGTTGACTTCCGCGTCGGCGGCCTGGTTCCACCTGCGGGCGGCAAGGTCATCGGTTTGCTCGCCGACGGCGTGGCGGGACTGGTCGGCATCATGATCGTGGGCGACCGGGGAGCGTGCGGCATGGTGGCGGCATAGATGCCCAATGTGGTGCAATAACCACCAGCCAAACTCCGGGGTGGGGGTGGCAAGCGCCGTACCGGGGTCAATGTGGATGCGCCAGTGGGTGTCCGCCGGAAACGCCCGGAACTCCGGGTCCGGCACCGGCTGCCGAACGTCGCCTGGCCGATCCGCTTGGTTATCCGGTTGCGGTTCGGAAATGTTGGGCTCCAGGATCACCGGCTGGAGGGCGAATAACGCCGAGGTCAGATAGGGGGCGGCATGCGCCGCCCACAGGCGTGCCTGGCGAAACCGGTTCCGTGTTTCGGCAGCCCACGCTTCGGCGGCCTTAGCCCCCAAAGGTTTCTCGGGTTCCGCGGGATTGGTCATGGCATGAGTCCGGCCCGCCGCAATATTGGCGCCAACTCTAGCAGCTCGGCGGGCAGCGGCGCGCCCGCGGGACGGTGCTGTGCCAGGGACTGGGCGGCGGTGGCCGCCACGTCCGGGGTGGTGCGGGCCACCCGGGCGATCACCCGCCACGCCCGTTGCCAGGTTTCCCACGCAGTATCGCTATCGTGTGCGGCGGCTTCCGCCAACTCGGCTTCCTCCAGCTCGGTGATTGCAACAGCAACAACGGCGCTGAGCAGGGCGTGTAACCGATCAACCTCCACGGGTAATGCCACCCCATCTGGGTCCCGCAATATTGTCTCCGGGTCGGGCAGGTCAAGATTCTTCAACCAGGACAAGGCTTCGAACCCAGCGGCTTCCCCCACCGCCCCGATGAGCAGGGTAGCGATGACATCCTCGCCGGCACCATTAGCCCAGCTGGTGGCCACCGCAATGGCTGCCATCTCCCAAGTGCGGGGTGAGGGCCATGCCTGGCCCGCCCGATCCGGGGAGTCGGGGATGACCGAGACAAGTTGGGGCCGAACCCGCAGAAACGTGCCGATATGTGTTTTCGCCGCGGCGATTTGCGCCGCATTTGGCGAGATGGTTTTGAGGCTGGTGAACCGGGGAAACCCACTGATAAACCCGGTGGCGATATCGGCGGCGGTGGGCTGCCATTGCAGATGAATGAACCGGTTGGCCAGCGGCGCGGCCAGGTCCCAGCCGTCGGCGGCCACGCTGGGCGGGTTAGCGGCGGCAATGATCCGCACATGCGGGGGAAGCCTGAGGTGGCCAACGGTTTTTTCGAGCACAATCCGCAACATGGCGGCCTGCACCGCGGGCGGGGCGGTGGTGAGCTCGTCAAGAAAGAGAATGCCCCGGCCCTGCTTGGCGAGGCGTTCGGCCCAGTGCGGCGGCGCAAACCAGGTAGTGGTCTCGCGCACCACGGGCAGGCCGGTGAAGTCGCTGGGCTCATGAATGGACCCAACAACGACCTCTAACGGGAGGTCAAGATCGTGGGCGAGGGCAGTAATCATGGAAGTCTTCCCGCTGCCCGGCGCGCCCCACAAGAGAATGGGGAGTTTCGCTGCGATAGCAATGGTGAGTGCAGAGTGGGTAGTGATCATTATTTTTCTCGGTACAGCAGCCCGCGGCCACCATACTTTTTGTGTACCGCCTGCTTGGTTACCCCGAGCGCGGCGGCGATCTGCTCCCAGGTGGCGCCCTGATTCCGGGCGCGGCGCACGAGCATTGTTTCGCGCCGTTCTAATTCGGTGCGGAGCTGTCGGGTGGCTTCGAGGCTGGTCAGCGGGTTGACGTCCCCGGTTGCTTTGGTGAGGTTGATGAGGCTTTCGGAATCCACACCGTCAACTTTAGTTGAAGGCTGCGGTGCATTGGTCCACGCTAAGTCCCATGTCGTCAAGCTTTTCGACGACCTCCGGTTCCTTGAGCCGTAACACGGCGAGCCCCAAGTCTCGGGGAGTGATGTCGGTGGTGGTCTGCGTTGCGACGGTTCGTACCAGGGATTGGGCGTGGGGTGTGAAGCCTATGGGGTGGCGCAGGCTGTCCCATAGGGTTCGGGGTGTGGGGATGGGCATGGTGGGGTGAAGCTCGGTGCCTATGGCCAGGGCGGCCAGGAGGATGTCGAGGCGGTCAGCCTGAGGGACGCCACGGCTGCGGGCGACGAGTCGGGAGGTTTTCAGGGTGTGTTTGGCGGCGGTGGTGAAGCGTGGTGTGATACTCATGCTGTCAACAATAGTTGACAAGCCTGGAGATTGTCAACTTATGTTGACTTGTTGTGGTTTTGTGCACCCCGCTTCGTTCGGGCCGTCGCCACCGCCGTCAACGGATCCGCCGGCCACGGATGCTTGGGATACTTTCCCCGTATCTCCGAACGCACATTCTGATACGGTCCCGCCCAAAAACTCGCCAAATCATCCGTAATCGCCACCGGCCGACCCGCCGGCGACAACAACTCAAACACCACCCGCTCACCCCCAAACACCGGAGAATCCGCCAACCCAAAACACTCCTGCAACTTCACCCGTACCCGCGGTCGATCCCCACCATAATCAACCAAAACACCACGACCCGACGGCACCACCAACTCGGCCGGCGCCAACTCATCCAACTGGCTCGCCGCCGGCCACGGCAACACCCGCTGCAAAGCCGAATACAAGTCAATATCCTCCACCTTTGTGCCCGAAGCAACCAGATCAATCTCCGGGGCCAACCACTCATCCGCCGGCAGCGCCGCCACATCCGGCCACGGATCACCCACCTGATGCGCCAAAAACCGCAACCGATCCCACAACCGCGCAGCCCGACCACTCATCGGAAACAACCCCACACCCTGCTCCCGCACCACCGCGGCCACCGCCGCCCGGGCCACACCCGGATCCGGCCGCACCGGAGTGCACGACAACACGATCGCACCAGCCGTCACCACCCGCGTCGCCCGCACCCGACCATCCTCAAACACACATTTGGTTTCCTCTGATATGCCAATAACATCCAGCGCCACCGACTCCGTGATCGGCGCCGCCGCAGCAGCCCGTGCCCGACCCGAACGCTCCAGCCGCACATCCGCCACCGCCAACCATTCCTCACCCATAAGCCCGAACTCCGCCGGCACCATCACCCGCGTCCCCTGAGCCAACAAATACTCCCCATCCGCCACCCGGCGCGCCACCAAATGCGGAAACGCATGCCCAATGACCTCACCCGGGGCGACCCGCTGCCGGGATCCGCCTGGGCCGGCCAACCGCTGAAGACGTCGAACCTCCCGCTGGTCAGGGCGTCGCAAAGCAATATTGCCGGACTCACCCAGGCTGAGCAGCGCCACGGTGGGGGCCGCCGCCGGGCCGAAATCCAGCAACGCCTTCCCGAGCCGCGGATCCACCGGCAACTGCGCCAGCCGGGCCGCCACCTGCGGATCCGCCGCCCCAATCGCCGCCAACGCGGCCGTGGCCTGCGCAAACGCGGCGGCCGGCGGCTGTTCCAACAACGGAAACTCGGCCGGCGCAGCCCCCCAACACGACAACAAAAGGGCAAACTCCGTCAGATCGGCCGACCGGATCTCCGGCTCAGTATGCGGTGCGAAATGCGCATAATCCGACCGCGAATAGCAGCGAATCACCGTCCCCGGGCCCTCCCGGCCGGCACGACCCGCCCGCTGCACCGCACTCGACTGGCTACAACTCACCGTGACCAGGCCATTCATGCCACGCAGGGCGTCACGCTTGGGCACCCGGGCCAGGCCGGCGTCAACAACGGTGCGCACACCCGGCACCGTCACCGACGACTCCGCCACATTGGTGGCCACAATAATGCGAGGCCCAGCATGCCGCAGCGCCCGATCCTGCTCAGTGGGGGACTGGCCGCCATGGAGGGGAAACACCGGCACATCCGTGATCCGGCCCAGCTCGGCGCAGCACGCGGTAATGTCCCGCACCCCAGGAAGAAACACCAAAGTCGAATACGTGTTCGTGTTCTCGGCGGCGATTCGGGCCACGCCCGCCACAAACTCCGGCCCACACCCCGCCCTGCCGGGCAGCGGCTCATACTGCTCCGCTACCGGAAACATCTCGGCCGGGGTCGAGATCACCGGCACCCCCAACAGCGCGGCAAACCGCTCGGCATCCGCGGTGGCGGACATAGCCACCACCCGAAGCTCCGGGCGTAACACGGCAAGCTCCGCAACCATGCCCAATAATAAATCGCCATCAAGCTGGCGTTCGTGCACCTCGTCTATGATGACCGCCCCCACCCCGGTAAGCTCCGGGTCCCGCAACAGCCGGCGAATCAGCACCTTCGGCGTCACAAACTCCACCAGCCGACCGGGCTGGGCGTCGCCCCGGATCGTATAACCAACCCGGTCCCCAACCACGCTGCCATCCAGGGAGGCCAGCCGGTTCGCAGCCGCCCGCACCGCCACGCGCCGGGGTGCGGTCACCACAACCTTGCCCACGGTTTCCGAAACTTCGTTCGATATTAGTGGTGGGATGAGGGTGGTCTTCCCGGTGCCGGGTGGTGCCTGCACCACCACCGACCCGGCGTCGCGGATGGCGGTGAGTTGCGCGTGCACGGGCAGACCTGCGCCGATAGTGTCAAGATCAAACGTTGTCGCGTTCTTCGTCACAGCAACTAGGGTAAGGCACCGGCGTAAGGTGGGGCGTATGCGGATTACCACACATCATCCAGAGCTTACTGAGTCGGGTCTTGTCCGGTGTGAGGATGGTGGGCTGCGGCCACCGTGGGCAGCGGTGAGTGATGAGCTGCGCCATTACTATGACACGGAGTGGGGTGCGCCGGTGACGGACGAGGCCCACATTTTTGAGCGCATCTGCCTGGAGGGGTTTCAGTCGGGCCTGAGCTGGCAAACGATCCTGGCCAAGCGGCCGCTGCTGCGGCAACTGTTCCATAATTTTGACCCGGATGAGGTGGCAAAGTTCACCAAGGCGGATATTGAGCGGCTCATGCAGGTTTCGGGCATGATCCGGAATCGCCGCAAGATCGCGGCGGTGATAGCGAACGCGAAAGCCACCATTGAACTGCGGAAATCCGGCGGACTGTCCCACCTGGTGTGGTCGTTTCGTCCCGCGCACCACGAGCAGCCCACGACGGTGGCGGGGATCGCGTCGACAAGTCCGGAATCCACGGCGTTAGCGAAAGAACTGAAGCGGCACGGTTTCCAGTTTGTGGGCCCCACGACGGTGTATGCGACGATGCAGGCTATTGGGCTTGTCGACGACCGGGTGGTGGGCGCGGCGCCGCTGGTTCGCTATGGTGAACATATGAGTGAGAAAACAGCAGTAGTCACGGGTGGGTCGTCGGGGATCGGGGAGGCTGCCGCCCGCGCGCTGGCAGCTGATGGATGGCACGTCATTGTGGCCGCCCGCCGGCTAGAGAACCTGCAACGCATCGCCGAGGAGATCGGCGGCACCGCCATTCGGCTGGATGTGACGGATGACGATTCCGTGGCTGAGTTCGCCGCCCAGGTGTCCCGGTGTGATCTCTTGGTGAATAATGCCGGTGGTGCCAAGGGGCTGGATCCCATTGCCGAGGCGGATGTGGCCGACTGGCAGTGGATGTACGACACCAATGTGATGGGCACCATGCGGGTGACCAAGGCATTATTGCCGCGGCTTACCGAGGCCCACGGCCACGTGGTGAACATTGGTTCGATTGCCGGGTTGCGGAGTTACCGGGGCGGGGCCGGCTATAATGCGGCCAAACACGGGGTGCATTCGCTCAGCCATGTGATGCGCATGGAATTCGTCGACGCCGGGGTGCGGGTGACCGAAATCAACCCGGGCCGGGTGCAAACCGACTTCTCCCTGGTCCGGTTCAAGGGCGATGCCGAGCGCGCCAATGCCGTGTACGACGGCCACCAAAACCTGGTCGCCGACGATATTGCCGAAACCATCCGGTGGGTTGCCGGTCTGCCCGGCCACGTGAATATCGACCAGGTGGTGGTCACTCCGCAGGAACAGGTGATTTGGTAAAGGGGTTCTCATGCTCCCGGGGTTACCCGCCGGCCCCGGGCGGGCGTCGTAAAGCTATGCTGGATACAAAACTCAGCGGCAGAAAGGCACCAGAATCATGATTGTTACCACCACAAATAACATTGACGGGCAGCAGGTGGCGCAGTATCTTCGGGTCGTGTCCGGGGAAGTGATCGTGGGCGCGAATTTTTTCAAGGACATTGCGGCGGGGTTCCGTAACATTGTGGGCGGCCGGTCGCAGGCGTACGAAGGGGAGCTGCGCACCGCGCGGGAGGGGGCGTTGGCGGAAATGGTTGAGGCGGCGCAGGAGCTGGGCGCGCAGGGCGTTATTGGGGTCAAACTGGATTACCAAAGCATTGGCGCGGAC
>CAUVMZ010000105.1:0-10441 GCA_963552855.1 uncultured Corynebacterium sp.
GGGTATCCCCTTGAGGAAGCAGTAAAACGATGAACCGGTAATGTCTTCTAACCTGTTGACATTGATATTTTCCAGATCATTTTGATTACTTGAGATGGAATCTACTTTCCACCCAATCTCCTGTAATTGCGGCAGGCTTATGTCGCCACCGCACGGCCGGAAAAGACCATACGCTGTCGAATCGGGAGCATACACGCCAGCATTGAGCATTTCCCCAATAGTCACATCCTTTGGTGGATGAGCCTCCGACTCCTGCTGCGCGGTGGTGCTTTCCGCTGTAGCTGCCGGATCAGCGGGGGGATTATCATCAGAGCTATCAATGAGGGAACACGCAGTGAGCGTCGCAACCCCACAGGCGATAATTATTGTGCGAATAGGTCGCATAAAACATCAAACTCCCAGTTCGTTTGCGATAAATCGTTAGCTATAGACTAAAGTCCACCACCTATCCAAATGTTCCTCAGACGTGTTCCGCTACCCCCACGCATGTATCAAATATGCAGGTGATGATCGTATGTGTGGGGGTAGTGGGTGACTTATTCCATGTGTAGTGGATTCTCCAAAGCCTCGGCCTTCAGATTGCTGATCGCCAATAGCTGATCCACGGCCCGCTGGCATATCTGATCCTTAGTCGGTTTAGGACCCGTCAAACTTCGGACGTGTGCCAGTATTGCCATCCGACCGCGATTTGTCACTGCGCCGGCTGCGCACGTTTCTTCCTCTTTATCACGTTTTTTGTCGAATAGGTAAATATAGTCTGGCTTATTTACCTTGACGTTCACTACCGGCTTGTCGATGCCCATTTGGAATATGTAGTCTATGTAGGAAGTAATGATCCAGAATTGTTCGGTGGGTTCTTCATCTCCGAGCTTATTCCACACACGACAATTCTTCAGTGATTGGTCTTCTGACTGCCCATCTGAAGATGTTTTTATTTCCTCCTTGACCTTGAGGCTGAGACTTTGCCACTGCTCCCGCGTGATTTCGGTGCACGCGTTGAATGTTTTGCGGGGAGGATCGGTGATCCGAAACTTCCCCACGCCCAGTTTTTCCCCAAGGGTCTGGCCCGTTGGAACATTATTGCTTGTCGACGCCGGGGGTTCCGGAGCAGCCGATGTTGTCGGTGGTGGCGTTGGTTGCGGGGTGGCAGGTGCTGCCGAGGGATCCACCGGTGTGGTGGGCGGAGCCGATGCTACCTGGTTTTGAGCCGGGAATTGAAATATTTTCTGCATAATGTCTAGTGCTCGTTGACACATCGGCTCCATGGGTGGGTCTTCATTAGCCGTAAACTCGTTAGTCTGTACGACAACCCGTCCCTGATTCGTTACGGTTGCCGCAGCGCATGAATCCTTCTTGTCTTTAGGCTCAGTGTAAAAATACACATAATCTGGCCTCTTCACATTGATGTTATCTTGGCGCTTAGCGTTTTTGAGTACCTCCTTGATGTCACGATAATCCACCATGATGGTGACTGATTTGCCGCTATCCTTGGTTTGCTCCTTCATCTTCGGCTGACACAATGTTGAGTCTACGGATAACACATCTTTCTGTGGATCGTACGGCTCTACCTCCAACCCCAATGAATCCCACTGTTCTTTCGTGAGGTCCCGACACGGATGGAAAGCCTCCTGGCCATTTTGCTCTGGGAGATACTTCCCGATCTCTAATACCTCACCAATAGTGTGGTTGGGTAGGCCTTTAGCATTGGCAGACTGGGAATTATCGGCTGCGGGGGCAGAGGATTGGGAAGCCTCGGCTTGCCCCGACACTGACGACGTCGGCAGCGAGGTAGGGAGGACGCAGCCGCTAAGTGCCAAGATGCTGGTGACACTGGCTGTGGCCAGAAAAGCGCGCGGAAATTTGAACAACATAATCATGCTCCATTATGAGGTAGGTTTTGGTGTTACTGCTGGTGGTGCATACTGCAGCCCGAATACGGCTTGCAGCCGATCGACGGCCCGTTGGCAGGCCTGTTTCTTAGTGATGCGCGGTTGCGGATCATCACGACCCTGCACGTAGGTTGCCGTGATCCGGCCCAAGGAGGTAACAACGCCAACGCTGCAGTTCCACTCCTCAGCATTGGTGAAATTTACGAGGGTATAGGTGTCCGGCTTATTCACGATGACCTTATCGAGGAGGATTCGTTTCTCCAACTGCTCATCAAGGGTTTTATACGTGACCTCTATGCCAAACACCTCCCGCAGTTTGTCATCATGATTTCGGAAGATGCAGGAATAGTAGGGCGCATATTCGTCAGCAGCGGCTTTGTCAGGCGTTCTTCGCCACCCTAGGCTCTGCCATTGTTCGGTAGAAATCTGCGTGCACGGATTAAATATCGGGACAACCTGATCCCGCGGTCGATAGTCGCCGACACCAAGCACCTGCGTGAATGTTGGCGAAGGTGGTGCTGGTGCTGGTGGAGGGGTTGGGGCGGGACCCGGTTGTGGTGGGGTAGTGGCAGCTGGTGTCGCAGGTTCTGGACTTGGTGCCGGCGCTGGTGCGGGGGCGAACACCGGTGTGTCCAAGATTCGCTGCAACGAATCCACCGCGGTCTGACACACCTTTGTTTTCCCCGTGCGGCTCTGATCGACGAACGGACTTGTGTATTGAAATGCGATGCGACCCCGTTTTGTTAACACCCCTGCTACACAGGTTTGAACGGCCATTGAAGCGAACATATCATCGGCCGCGTAGACATAAAAATCCTTGGGCTTTGTTACCTTGAGAGTGCTGAGATCTTCCCGATCACCCCGAGCGCTATCAGTGGCAGTTTCCTTGTCATATTCCTCAAATTTTACGCTGAGGAATGCACTACCCAGATTCTTTCCTGGAATCGCCTTAATGCTGCACGACGAAATCAACTTCGAAGGCTTGTCGTTGCGTGAAGCGCTCTCTCGATCTTCAACATTCCACCCGAGCTCCTGCCATTGCTCTGCGCTGATTTCTGCGCATGGTCGGAATGTACCAAACGCATTTGACTCCGGGCGGTACAACCCGGCGTTCAAGAATTCCCCAACTGTGACATCCTTCTGCGGGTGCTGTTCTTCCGCTACCTCCTGCGGCACGGCGGACTTCGAAGTAGTAACCGGGTCTGGAAGCGGGGTGGGAGTAGGGCTATGAAGTGGCGGAACAACTATGGCGCAGGCCGTGAGAGGCAACAAAGCGCACAAGGCAACTGTCGCACGAAATAGTCGCATGATTATTAAACTCTTACTCTATTTATGGTGAATTATTAACTATAGACTAAGGCCTCACAGTTACGTTTATGTTCCGCATCAATCATTCGCTACCCCCATATGGGCGAAATATTCCCACCACATTGGGGTAGTTTGGGGATGAGACCTCTCAATTCATAAGGAGCTGATTCGTGAACTGGGTCGAACACGCAATATGGTGGCACGTCTATCCCCTTGGATTCGTCGGCGCGCCCATCCGAGAACCAGAACAAGGCATCCACCACCGGTTACCGCGACTAACAAACTGGTTAGACTACGCCGTTGAACTAGGCACATCAGGACTGCTTCTAGGTCCCATTTTTGCCTCCGACAGCCACGGCTACGACATCAATAACTATTTCGAAATCGACCCCCGCCTTGGTGATCAAACCGACCTCGACACATTTCTCGCCGAATGCAAAAACCGGGGTCTCCGCGTGCTTTTCGACGGAGTGTTCAGCCATGCCAGTAAACACTTCGACCACCCCGAACTCTTCGACCTGCAACCAGACGGTACTCCCAACGTTTTCGAAGGACACGAAAACCTCCTCCGGCTGAACCACAACAACCCCGCAACCGTCGACTTCGTAGTCAACGTCATGACCCATTGGCTTGATTGCGGCATTGACGGTTGGCGACTCGATGCCGCCTACTCCATCGCTACCGACTTCTGGGCACAGGTCATCCCCCGGGTCAAAGAGCAATATCCCGACGCCTGGATCATGGGCGAAGTCATCCACGGCGACTACAACGGATTCGTCGAACAATCGAAAGTGGATTCGATCACCGAATATGAACTATGGAAATCCATCTGGTCTAGTATCAGCAACAAAAACTTCTTTGAACTTGACTGGACCCTACAACGACACAACGACTTCCTTCACCACTTCACCCCCACCATCTTCATCGGCAACCATGACGTCACCCGCATCGCTAGCTACGTCGGAACCGACGGCGCTGCCCTAGCACTCGCCATCCTCATGACTGTGGGCGGCATCCCCACCATCTACTACGGTGACGAACTCGGCTACCTTGGAGTCAAAGAAGAACGTCCTGGTGGTGACGACGCAGTCCGGCCCGAATTCCCCGAACACCCAGGCGAACGCAACCACATGTACCGAACCCACCAAGACCTCATTGGACTCCGGCGTCGCAACCCCTGGCTCGTCCACGCCACCACCGAAACCCTCGCCCTGGAAAACCCCCACATCACCTACCGCAGCAGCGCCGACGGTCACCACATCGACGTGAATATCAACCTCGACGCCACCCCACCCCAAGCACACATCACAGACGAAACCGGCGCCACCCTATGGTCGTCGACAAGCTAAAGGAGTAATAATGACGAAAGTTACCCACGACACCACCGCGGAACGCTACCTCATCACCGTCGACGGCCGCGACGCCGGATATGCCGACTACATCCAAGGCGATGGCGTACGCGACTTCCACCACACCGTCATCGACCCTGAATTCCGCGGCCAAGGCCTTTCAAAACCACTCATCCAGGCCGCACTCGACGATACCCGCGCCGCCGGCGACAAAGTACGCCCACTATGCAGCGCAGTCGCCGGATTCATCGAGAAACACCCCGAATACCGGGACCTTGTTCAAACCTAAATGTAATAATCCGGGTCCACCAGCTTGATTCGCTCCTCAGGCTGGCGGGGCCGAGTCTTCGCTGGAATCCCAATCGCAATATGATGTGCCGGCACATCCTTAGTCACCACCGCATTCGCCCCGATCGCCGAACCAGTACCCACGGTAATCGGGCCCAACACCTTAGCACCCGCACCAATTGTGACATTATCCTCAATGGTCGGGTGCCGCTTCGTTTGAGTGAGTACCTGACCACCCAACGTCACCCCGTGATACAACATCACACCATCACCAATCTCGGTGGTCTCCCCAATGACAATCCCCATGCCATGGTCAATAAAAAACCGACGACCAATCTTCGCACCCGGGTGAATCTCAATACCAGTCAAAAACCGCATGAACTGCGACAACACCCGGGCTGGACCCCGGAACTCCCGCACCCATAACCAGTGAGCCACCCGATGCGCCCAAATGGCATGCAAACCGGAATAAATAATCGCGTTCTCTACATCCCCCCGGGCGGCCGGGTCATGATCCCGGGCATTGGCTAAATCTTCTTTAATACTTGAAATAATCTTGAACATGCTCTTTCACGAATGATTGGTTGTAGGACAATTTCTGGAGTTACCAACACACAACAACAGTGCGCGCCGGGATATTCCTGTCGGGAGACACCGACGCGAAACCTATCGCATAGCCGGCATAGAAAAACTCCCCTCGCTGGCGATGCTGGCGAGAGGAGCTAGGTACGTCGCGTGATGCGATATTAGCTGCGAATATCTTCGTACAGCACGGTGGAAACGTAGCGCTCACCAAAATCCGGGATGACGGTCACAATGGTCTTGCCCTCGTTTTCGGGGCGAGCTGCCAACTCCAGGGCGGCCTTCACATTGGCGCCAGCGGAGATGCCGCCAAGAATGCCCTCGGATGCGCTTAAGGCCCGTGACGTGGCGATAGCGTCCTCGTTAGAGACGGTCAATACTTCTTCATAGATCTTCTGGTTTAAGACCTCAGGGATGAAGTTAGCACCCAATCCTTGGATCTTGTGCGGGCCAGCCTTGCCGGTGGTCAGCAATGGGGATGCCTCGGGCTCGACCGCGTACACCTTGATGTCAGGATTATGCTTCTTCAGGGCTTCGCCGGCGCCGGTTACGGTGCCACCGGTACCAATGCCGGCCACGAAAACATCCACATTACCGTCAGTGTCAGCCCAAATTTCCTCGCCGGTGGTTGTGCGGTGAATCTCCGGGTTGGCGGCATTAGCGAATTGGCGGGCCAGGATGGCATTCCCGCGTTCGGCGACGATCTCGTTTGCCTTGTCCACAGCACCCTGCATGCCGGCGGAACCCGGGGTGAGCACGATCTCTGCACCATAGGCGCGCAGCAGCACGCGGCGTTCCAGTGACATGGTTTCCGGCATGGTCAGCACCACGTTATAGCCGCGGGCAGCACCCACTAGGGCCAGGGCGATACCAGTGTTGCCGGAGGTGGCCTCCACGATGGTGCCACCCGGCTTGAGCTCGCCGGCGGCCTCGGCGGCATCCACAATGGCCTTACCGATGCGATCCTTCACCGAGTTTGCCGGATTGAAAAACTCCAGCTTGACCAGCACATTGCCGGGTAAATCCTTATCCAACCGGTTCAGGCGGACCAGGGGAGTACCGCCGATGGTTTCGAGGATGTCGTTGTAGATCTTGGCCATGTAAAACTGCTCCTTGCCATGGAAAATGATTACGTAAGAGTAAAGACTGCGGACAAGTATAACAGAAAACTAGACTGCTATGTCTAGTCAACCATAGACCAACTTGTCTATATTAGTAATAAGTAGCGGGCTAAAGACTGTTTGGACATTTTGTCAAATAGCATAAGCGCTTCCCCTGTCGCTTGACGCTTGTGCCTACTTGCTTTACGACGGAAAAACATCACATTTGATGGGGGCGATGAGAAGGGGGGAATTTCTTTGGGATTTTGGTGTTTTGGTCCGCCCGAAGATGGATTGGGTGATTAGTGTGAGTAGTACTTGTCATAATGCGGTGCGGATCGTGGCTTGGTAAATTATTCCGATTGAATTATAAATCCTGGTTTAATGATGTAAATTGCTGATTTGCTGGTGGTTGACCTCAAGTAATGGTCTAATGTAGATCGATTCAGAAGCATGATTGTGGCAACCACTCATCGGCAATTTCTATGCCGAGGGTCCAGTTTTTTAGTGACTTTTAGCACTTTTTTGGCGAGTTTTTCGTGTGCAGATTTTTGGTTTTTGGGTACCGATTGTTGGATTTTGTGGCAAATTGTCCGGCTCTCACTAACCGCAAAAAGTGCTGTTTTTTCCCGTAGAAAGCATCATTATTGGGGGCAAAAATACGTCAGACTACCCGCAAATGAGTGCCCCTGTTAGGGGTGAAGTCTCTGCTAGAACCATATTTTGTGACCCTAATCATGTGTAGGGGGTTGGGGTAATTCTCGTTGTGTCATTTTGATTTTTATTCATGAGAATTTATGTGAAAATTGGGGCTATTTTGTCCAAAAGTTACCCCCACCGGGTGTATCAAGTGGACATCATGGGAGAAAAACGGGCATTTCGATTCACTTTCGCTACCCCCTATCTCATGGTTATAATTTCCAAAGTTGCACACCAACGCTTACCGCACCGCGCGGGGGTGTACGGCTGGTGGCAGAAAACTTGTTTCTCTTTGTTGAAGCAAACTGTTAACTGGCTCTGAGGGTGGACACGTATCTCCATATATTTAGATCTTTAACCAAACTTATATGGAAATGTAACCAACTTTAGGGTGAGTGCGATTTGAAGTAACAAGGAACCATGCGCTACACACAGGAGGAAAATGGTGGAGATTCAGCGTATGAAAGATGACGAAGATGCCGTGCGCTCAGCATTGTCGTCGCTTAAAACAGCAACGGGTATTCCAGTAACGATGTATGCAACAGTTTTGGCGGATAATCGGTTGCAGATCAACCAATGGGTGGGGTTACGAACCCCAGCACTGCAAAACCTCGTCATTGAGCCAGGCATTGGCGTGGGGGGCAGGGTATTAACAACTCGGCGACCGGTCGGTGTCTCGGACTACACCCGTGCCAATGTGATCTCCCATGAGCTGGATACCTATATCCAGGACGAAGGACTGCATTCTATTGTTGCCGTTCCCGTCATTGTTACTAGGGAAATCCGTGGCGTACTTTATGTTGGCGTTCACTCTCCTGTTCGACTGGGCGATAAGGTCATCGAAGAAGTCACCATGACCGCCCGTAGTCTGGAACAGGATCTGGCAGTCAACGCTGCTGCTCGTCGTGCCGAAGGGGTTCGTGGCGGTGCCGCCCCCAAGCAAGGCCGCATGATGAATGGTGCGGAATGGGAACAGATTCGTTCCACGCATTCCAAACTTCGCATGCTTGCCAATCGGATTGAACAAGATGATATCCGCGCGGAACTAGAAGATTTGTGCGACCAAATGGTGGCCCCGGTTCGGGTCAAGCAAACCACCAAACTATCCGCCCGGGAACTCGATGTGCTCTCGTGTGTGGCCCTTGGGCACACCAATGTTGAGGCCGCGGAGGAAATGGGAATTGGCGCCGAAACGGTGAAAAGCTATTTGCGTTCCGTCATGCGTAAGCTGGGCGCACACACCCGCTACGAGGCAGTGAATGCCGCTCGCCGGATTGGAGCATTGCCATAAGAGCTATATCCATATCCAGGTAACCTACTGTCGAAAAAGGTGGGGCTGGCGTACTTGCCGGCCCCACCTTTACGTGCGCTTATATGATTGGTGTTACCCCATCAGCGCTCCCCACCGGGAATCCACTTCACATCGTTTGCGTCATTGGTTACCCGGCACAAAATAAACAACAAATCAGACAGCCGGTTGAGGTATTTTGCCGGCAGAACCGATGTGCTGTCGGGGTGGGATTCTACCGCCGACCATGCGGCCCGCTCCGCTCGCCGAGCCGTAATCCGGGCAATATGCAATAGTGATGCCGTGGGGGTGCCGCCGGGTAGGATGAACGAATCGAGCTTGGGTAGCGACTCGTTATAGGAGTCGCAATCCTGTTCGAGACGGTCAATGTAATCCTGTGTGATTCGCAGCGGCTTGTACCCTAGATCCTTATCGGTGACGGGGGTGGCTAGGTCGGCCCCGGCGTCGAAAAGCTCATTTTGGATGCGCCGCAGCGTTGCCGCAACCTTGTCCGACGGGGAACCCAGGGAAAGTGCCACGCCAATATGGGCGTTGACCTCCTCGCAATCGGCGTAGGCGACAAGTCGAGGATCCGTTTTGGGCACTCGGGAAAAGTCGGACAAGCCAGTGGTGCCGTCGTCGCCGGTGCGGGTATAGATTTTGGTGAGATGAACAGCCATAACACCAAAATACGCGAATACTTCGATATGCTGGGCTGTTGTGAAGGATCGATTTTTGGTGACAGGCGGCGCACGCCTGGAAGGCTCAGTAAAGGTAAGCGGCGCAAAGAACAGCGTGCTGAAACTCATGGCGGCGGCGCTGCTGGCAGAGGGCACAACCACACTCACAAACTGCCCGGAAATCCTTGACGTGCCACTCATGGCGGAGGTTCTTAGAGGCTTAGGCTGCGAGGTCTCTATTGACCACGAAACTGTTCGCATCACTACCCCCGCCACTGTGAGTTCTGATGCCGATTTCGACGCCGTGCGGCAATTCCGTGCCTCGGTGTGCGTGCTCGGACCGCTCACATCCCGAACCGGTCGGGCCGTGGTGGCGCTGCCCGGTGGCGACGCCATTGGTAGCCGTCCGCTAGACATGCACCAATCAGGTTTGGAAAAACTGGGCGCCACCACCTACATTCGTCACGGTGCTGTGGTGGCCGAAGCTACCAAGCTTGTTGGGGCCGAAATCGAACTGGATTTCCCCTCTGTGGGGGCTACCGAAAACATCCTGACCGCCGCGGTATTGGCCGAGGGGCGCACGGTGCTGGAGAACGCTGCCCGGGAGCCGGAAATCGTCGACCTCTGCGTCATGCTACGGCAAATGGGAGCGCAGCTGACCGGTGAAGGCTCACCCACCATCGTGATCGACGGGGTGGACAAGCTGTACCCCACGCAGCATGAGGTCATCGGCGACCGAATCGTTGCCGGCACCTGGGCCTATGCGGCGGCCATGACCAGGGGTGATATCACCGTGAGCGGGATCGCACCCCGCCACCTGCATCTCCCACTGGAAATGTTGAAGTTTGCCGGTGCCCAGATCTCTTCCTACGAAAACGGCTTCCGAGTGAATATGCCGCACCGGCCCAAGGCTGTGGACTACCAGACGCTTCCATTCCCCGGCTTCCCCACGGATTTGCAGCCCATGGCCATCGGCATTTCGGCCATTGCGGAAGGCACCTCTGTTATCACCGAAAACATTTTCGAGGCTCGGTTTAGGTTTGTGGACGAAATGATGCGGTTGGGTGCGGACGCCACGGTTGACGGGCATCATGTGGTGCTGCGCGGCGTGGAACAATTATCATCCACCCCGGTGTGGAGTTCGGACATCCGGGCAGGCGCCGGCCTGGTGTTGGCTGGGCTATGTGCCGACGGCGAGACTGAGGTGCACGATGTGTATCACATTGACCGGGGGTATCCGAATTTTGTGGAGAACCTC
>CAUVMZ010000106.1:0-10420 GCA_963552855.1 uncultured Corynebacterium sp.
TATTAATTTTAGGGTTATTTTGGTCTAGACTTAAGGCCATCCCGAAGAGGGCTTCGGATTAGATACATTCGTCGAGGAGAGGTCTCATGTCCCATCATTCCCTACCAAAAAAGTGGCGGCGCAGTGCCGTCACGGTTGTCCTTGTTTCCAGCCTTATGTGCGGTGGTCACGCGGTCGTTGCCCCCGCCGCAGCAGCCGCACCTTCGAGCTCAGCGGGCAGCACTGGCAGCGCAGCATTACCGGGGATTCCCGATAATATCATCCGGGTGTTGGGCCCGGCATTGCCGATCGTAGCATTCCTTGCGACGGTCTTTGCTGCGGCAACCACATTCTCCCGATCCGGCTCCCACATCTCCAGCATCTCCAGCACCAGCACGAATCCCTCCCCCACCGCTTCGGCTGGGACCACCACCAGCGGGTCGCAGCAACCAACAACCCCCAGCACCAGTGTTGAGGCCCCCGCACCTACTACGTCGGAGCATCCGACCGCGACTGCCGAGGCGGTACGCCCCGTCCAAACGAATGGGACCGCAAACCAGGGGTCGAAGACTGATTCCTCCAGCCCCAATAATCGGGGCGCAGGCACCACCGGTGGGGCGTCGACAAGCACAGCCCCGTGGAAACCGGAAGCCGGTACGGAAGACACGAGCCAGCAAATCCAGCGGCTGCTTGATGAAATCAACAAACCCCGGATAGCAAAGCACCTGCAACCGGTGACGCTGGATACTGCGTTGAGTGCGAAACAGCAGGCCCGGGCCGACGAGTTTTTGAAGAGCGGCGGTCGGGTGTTTGACGATTCGGGTTCCGTTGTGATTGTCAGCGGCCCGGACCCGGTGGAGTCCTACCAGAAAACCCTGAAAGAGCAGGATTATTTCCGCCAATTGGCGGAACGGCCGGATGTCACCAAGGTGGGTATTGGTCTGGCCGGCAACGATGACGGCTCCTGGTGGGGTGGCTTCGTGCATTTCCAGTCGGAGGGCGAAGCCCTGTCCACTAATGAGCAGCGCATGACGAAGCTGGTGGAAAAGCTCAATGCGGCACGTGCCGCCCGGGGCGCCGGGGCGTTACAGTTGGCTCCCGCATTCAACCCGGAGGAACAGCAATGGGCCCAGCACATGAAGGACCAAAATAAGGCCTACTACCAGGGGTATTTCCGGGCTGTGGGCCGTAACCGTGACCCGCTGGCCGTGGTGGATTCGTGGGACACCCCCGGTTTCCGGGAAATTCTCACCGGGAAGAAATACACGCATGTGGCGATCGGTCTGGTGCAAAGCGGCAACGAATGGTTCGTGTCGGCGCGGCCGCTCACTTCCGGCCAAATAGCCACCGAGCAGCAGCGTATCGACACCATTGTGCGGCAGATCAATGCGGAGCGGGCGAAGAAAAACCTCGCCGCGCTCACTCTCGACGCTAAGTTGAGCGCCAACATGCAAAATGATGCCGAGAAATTCAGCCGAACCGAACGTGTGGAGTTCCCCCTGCCGCGGCGGGTGGTGTTTGATCTGACAGCTGACCCCACCGATTCCGTGGCCACATGGTTAGGGGACAATAAAAGCCGTGACGTTATCATGAACCCGAAAGCCACCAAGGTGGGGGTGGCGCTAGCGCAGAATAATGGGCTGTTCGGCGTCGCAGCAATCATCAACTAGGCGGTAGCGCGGTTTTCGGCGGCGAGCTGCCCACAGGCTGCAGCGATTTCCTGCCCCTTCGTGTCCCGAACGGTGCAGGTCACCCCCTGGGCGATGACCCGGCGCACGAACTCCGCCTGCTGTTCCCGCGGCGAGGCATCCCACTTCGAGCCCGGGGTCGGGTTCAATGGAATGAGGTTCACATGGGCTTTCGACCCCAGGGCCTTGTGCAGCTTTTTGCCCAACAGATCAGCCCGCCATCCCTGGTCATTAATGTCCCGGATGAGGGCGTATTCAATGGAGACCCGCCGACCGGACCGATCCGCGTAATAGGCGGCGGCATCCAGTACTTCGGCCACGGACCAGCGGTTATTCACCGGAACCAGGGTGTCCCGAAGCTCATCATCGGGGGTGTGTAGGGAAACCGCCAAGGTGACCGAGAGGTTTTCGTCGGCAAGCTTGCGGATCATCGGGGCCATCCCCACCGTTGATACGGTCACATTACGCTGCGAGATCCCAAACCCTTGGGGCACGGGGGCGGTGATTTGCCGCACTGCGGACACCACTCGCTTATAGTTCGCCAACGGCTCCCCCATACCCATGAACACAATGTTTGAGAGCCGACTTCCCTCGGCAACCATGGTGCGGGCCGCCGACCGGACCTGGTCGATGATTTCTCCGGTGGAAAGGTTACGGTCCAACCCCGCCTGGCCGGTGGCGCAGAACGGGCAGGCCATGCCACACCCCGCCTGGGAGGAAATGCACAAGGTAGCGCGATTGGGGTAGCGCATGAGCACGGATTCCAGCAGGGTTCCATCATGTAACCGCCACAGGGTTTTGTGGGTTTCCCCATCATCCGCCATCACCTGCCGCACCGAGGTCATGAGCGTGGGAAATAATGCTTCGGCAACGGTCTCCCGAACCGCGGCGGGCAGGTCCGTCATGGTGCGCGGATCGGCCTCTAACCGGCCATAATAGTGTTTGGCCAGCTGATTGGCCCGAAATTTCGGCAGGCCCAAATCCGCCAGGGCTGCGATGCGCTGGTCTGGGGTGAGGTCGGCGAAATGTTTCGGCGGCATGGCGCGCCGGGGGGTGGAGAAATTCAAGGGGATGGGTGTAGGCATAACCCACACATCATGCCATGTTTTCTTCCCTACGTCGATTCGACGTATTATCACTGATTCCATTGTGGTTCCCCGGCACGGCTTTGCGACACCCACAGTATCGGATGTGCAGACGCATAGAAAATCACATACCCGCATTATGAAGAACCTTTATTCCAGAAAAATCCTGGAAAAATTGTGTTTCTGCAGCAACTAAAGTTGAATAAGGTTATGGCTAAAGACCCCATGAACAATCCCACACATTCTGATGTGTCATCTGAACCGCTAGAAAGCTCAACAAAGTCAGGCGCCTCGAATTCTGCAGAACAGTCGCCTGCGGCCGCCGGATCCCCAGCCTTCCCGGCTTCTGTGGAGTCCCAGGAGTCCACTCCAACGCACCCAACTACGGACACGGCATCCCACACGGCAGCTAAGAAATCGGCTAAGAAATCGACCGAACCCCCAGCAAAACCAATTTACCCGGCCACGGAAACCAAACAGCCGTCCGGAGTGCAAGGATCCTTCGCCGGCGGCACCTGGATTGCCCTGATCGCCGGCGCCCTGCTGCTCATTGTGCTGCTGGTGTTTATCATGCAAAACCAGGATCAGGTGGATTTGGTGCTGTTTGCCTGGAATTTCCGGTTCCCGGCCGGGATCGGTTTCTTGTTGGCTGCCATCAGCGGGGCGCTCATTATGGCATTGGTGGGTGGCGTGCGGATGTTCCAGCTGCGCCGCCAAATCATTAAAACCGACAAGAACCTTGTCGAAACCGTCAATAGCATCCGCGCCACCGGCGAGGAGTCTGGCACCCGATAATCCGGCAGCGCTGCTACGGCAATCCATGGGCATCCGAGTCAGCAGGAAATGACCTATATTGTGGCCATCCAGTCACTCATACCAGTGCGAGTTTGAACTTATGGCTTGGGCTTATGGGCCGCCGACAGTAAGCATGACTGCCACCCACCCGGCCATGAATGCCCAACTATATCGCAATGACCGAAAGTACTAGCCAGGTCACCATGGCTGAGGGCAGCATGCCGTCGAGCCGATCCATGACTCCCCCATGCCCGGGGATCATGCCGGACATGTCTTTGATCCCTAACTCGCGTTTGAATTGGGACTCCAATAGGTCGCCCAGGGTGGCGCACACCGCCAACCCAAACCCTAGGAGTATCCCCCACCACCAGTCGTAATACAGGAGGTTGCTCACCATGAGTGCCCCTACCACGGCGCTGGAGATGGTGGATCCGGCGAAGCCCTCCCAGGATTTTTTGGGGCTAACCGTGGGCGCCATGGGGTGGGATCCGAACATTACTCCGGCAATGTATCCACCAGTGTCGGAGGCAATGACACATAGCATGAATGTGATGATGAACATGGATCCGGGCACGTCATCATGCCCGCGCAGCAAACTCATCATGGCGGCAAAACTGCCGAATAGGGGAATCCACGTTAGTATAAACACTCCCATGGAAGTGTCACGCACATAATTTTTCGGCCCCTGCCGCTCTGGTTTCCCCTGCTTTTCCGACTTTTCCGGTTGATCCGGCTGGGCAGGTATCCCCGGCTTAGTGCCGCCCTGCTGTGGCTGCGGGTTGTGTTGTTCCACGACTGGCCCGGCATAAAACAGTCGGGAGAACATGAGCAGCAGCACGGCGGCGACAAAGCCAGACACTAACCCGGTCGTGCCAAACGGCCACGAAAGCCACAACATCAACTGCCCGCCAAAAAGCAGCCACCAGCGTTGCACCACATAACCGGCATCGATGACTCGGGTAATCACTTCCCACTGCCCTAAAAATATGGCGAGCGCCACAAGTGGGTACCAGCCGAAGGGGATGACGAAGATAGCAAGAAGCACAATGGTAAACAGGCCAATGCCCACCGGGATGGCGGCCTTCAGGTCACGGCCGGCCGAATTTTTGGGCTTGGGTATATGGGGTGGGGTTTTCTTCATCGTGCTCCACGTCTATCGGGGTTTGGCGTTAGTGCCGTGTGGCGGCTACCGCCACGAGCGAGGGGTTTCTAGCAAAGAATCCCCAGGATTATGTGCTCATCCCTGGGGATCACTCATGCAATAATTATGCAGTAATCATGCGGTAACACGTGGTTACGCAGGTAAGCATAAGCAATTCTTGGCGGTTATCCGGTTTACACTTCCATGAGTTCTGCTTCTTTTTTCTGCACCACTTCATCGACGGCGGCCACATATTTTTGGGTGACCTTATCAAGTTCCTTTTCGGCTGCCTGCACTTCGTCTTCGCCAGCATCACCATCCTTGTGGATTTTCTTCAGCTGGTCCATGCCCTTGCGGCGCACATTGCGGATGGCGATTTTACCGTCCTCGCCTTTGGACTTAGCAAGTTTCACCATGTCGCGGCGGCGTTCCTCGGTCAGCTGGGGAATGGTCACGCGCAACACCTGACCGTCATTGGTGGGGTTCACGCCCAGGTCCGAGTTACGAATGGCGTTTTCGATCACACCCATCATGGACATTTCGTAGGGTTTGATGAGCATCATGCGGGCTTCCGGCACTGACACTGTGGCCATTTGGGTGATGGGGGTGGGTACGCCATAATAATCGGCGACCACCCCGTTGAACATGGCAGGGTTGGCCCGGCCGGTGCGAATGGTAGTGAGTTCTTCGCGGGTGCGGTCCACGGTGGTGCTCATGTGTTCTTCGCATTCCAGCAAAATTTCGTCGATCATGGTGAATTCCTTATATATGAGGCAGGTTGAAATGGGCAGGTTGACGTGTGTCTTCCTTCATTTAGGCTAGCAACAAGCGGTAGGCAAGCAGAAATTATCTACAGTCTTGTGCTTATCGACGCCTACCGGTCGGCTAGGATTGCACCAGTGTACCGATCTGCGCCCCCGAGCAGGCCCGGGCAATGTTGCCCTCTTCCAAAAGGTTGAACACGAGAATCGGCATGTTATTGTCCATGCACAACGAAAACGCCGTGGCGTCGGCCACCCGCAGACCCCGTTCGATAACCTCCCGCGGTGTGATGTCGGAGAAAAATTCTGCATCCGGGTTAGTGCGGGGATCATCAGAGTACACGCCATCGACTGCTTTGGCCATGAGCAGCACTTCACAATCAATTTCCAGGGCGCGTTGCGCCGCGGTGGTGTCGGTAGAAAAATACGGCATACCCATGCCAGCGCCGAAAATGACCACGCGCCCCTTTTCCAGGTGGCGTTTCGCCCGCAGCGGCAGGTAGGGTTCAGCCACCTGGGCCATATTGATGGCGGTTTGCACCCGGCAGTCTATGCCTTCTTGTTCCAGGAAGTCCTGCAACGCCAAACAGTTCATAACCGTTCCGAGCATACCCATGTAGTCGGATCGGTTCCGATCCAACCCGCGTTGTTGCAGTTGTGCGCCACGGAAGAAGTTACCACCACCAATAACAACCGCTACCTGCACCCCATCGCGGGCCACGCTGGCTATCTGTCGTGCCACATTAGACACCACATCGGGGTCAATACCTACCGACCCGCCGCCGAACATTTCACCTCCCAGTTTCAGCATTACACGTTGGTAACCACCGGAGCGTTTGGTGAGATTATCGGTCATTGGTGTATCTATACCTTCCCATTGCTATGAGCTTGTCGACGATCCCAAAGTCTACCCGCTATAGGGGCACATTACCCACATGCTGCGCCAGCTTAAGTCGTCGAAAAGCGAAAAAATACCCCCATGTAGTGCATGGGGGTGGTGGTGTCGGCGCTTAGTTTTGGCCGACTTCGAACCGAACGAACCCGGTCAGAGTTGCGCCGGCGGCATCCATGAGCTGCTTCACGGTCTTCTTGCTGTCGGCAACCGACGGCTGTTCCAGCAACACAACGTCCTTGTAGAAGCCGTTCAGGCGACCCTCAACGATCTTCGGAATAGCTTGCTCGGGCTTGCCTTCCTGGCGGGTGATTTCTTCCGCAATGGCGCGCTCCTTGTCCAAGACCTCAGCTGGGACATCTTCGCGGGTCAGGTAGCGGGCCTTCAGGGCAGCAACCTGCAGTGCGGCATTGTGGGCAGCAGCCTCGGCGTCGGCACCGTCACCCTTATAGGCCACGAGCACGCCCACTGCGGGGGGTAAGCCTGCAGCACGCTGGTGCAGGTACACAGACACGTGCTCGCCTTCGAGGGTGGCGACACGGCGCAGCTGCATTTTCTCGCCAATCTTGGCGGACAGTTCCAGGATGGCCTCGCCGGCAGGCTTGCCATCAACCTCAACAGCAGCCAGCTCTTCCGGAGTGTTGGCCTTGGCTGCTGCGGCAGCGTCGGCGACTTTCTGGGCGAACTCAATGAATTCGGCGCTCTTAGCCACGAAGTCGGTTTCGGCGTTGACCTCAACCAGGGTGGTGCCGGACACGGCAATCAAACCTTCTAGGGCGTTGCGCTCGGCGCGCTTGCCCACATCTTTAGCGCCTTTAATGCGCAGGATTTCGACGGCCTTGTCAAAGTCACCATCGGTCTCGACCAGTGCCTTCTTGCAGTCGCTCATGCCGGCGCCGGTGATCTCGCGGAGCTTCTTAACATCTGCTGCGGTGAAATTCGCCATGGTAGGGGCGATCCTCCTCGGTAAATGGGGATGGGAAAATTATGGGGTATGGACATTGAAGCCCTCAACAACAATGTTGTGATGAGGGCTTAGCGGCTTATTTTACCGAATATTATTCGGCGGGGGTTGCCTTGTCCTCGGCGGCTTTTGCTTCGGCGGCGACCTCAGCGGGGGCTTCAACCTTAGCTGCAACCTCGGCAGGGGCCTCAACCTTGGCAGCGACCTCGGTAGGTGCCTCGACCTTGGCGGCAACCTCAACGGCTTCTTCCCGCTGCGAATCGCCGGCAGCATCCTTAGCGGCAGCCAAAGAGCGCTCTTCCCGAGCCTTCTTGCCTTCAATCACAGCAGCGGAGATCACGCGGGTCAGCACGGCAATGGAGCGAATAGCATCGTCGTTGCCGGGAACCGGGTAGTTGACCACATCGGGGTCGCAGTTGGTGTCAAGAATGGCCACCACGGGAATGTTCAGCTTGTGTGCCTCATTGACGGCAATGTGTTCCTTATTGGTGTCGACAACCCACAGGGCAGACGGAACCTTATGCATCTCGGCAATGCCGCCGAGCACCCGCTCCAGCTTGGTGCGTTCCCGGGTCAGCATGAGGATTTCCTTCTTGGTGCGCCCCTCAAAACCACCCTCGGACTCCATTGCCTGCAATTCCTTCATGCGGTTCAGGCGCTTCGACACGGTCTGGAAGTTGGTGAGCATGCCACCCAACCACCGGTGGTTCACATAGGGCATGCCAATACGCTGGGCCTCTTCCTGGATGGGTTCCTGGGCCTGCTTCTTAGTGCCAACATACAAAATGGTGCCGCCGTGGGCGACGGTTTCCTTGACGAACTCGAAAGCCTCATCAATGTAGGTGAGGGTTTGTTGCAGGTCAATGATATAGATGCCGTTGCGTTCGGTGAAGATGAAGCGGCGCATCTTAGGGTTCCAACGGCGGGTCTGGTGGCCGAAGTGCACACCAGAGTCCAGAAGCTCGCGCATGGTAACGACTGCCATGATGATGCTTCCTTTCTATAAATTTGAAGAGTTTTGGTTATGGAAATCGTGTGGGTTTTGCCCACACCCTAGCGACCAGCACCGCCTGAAACACCACAATGATGTGGACCATGTTTCGAGGATTTCGGCACCTGCAACCCTCACCATGATCCCCTAGGAGAAGATGAGAGCGCGAGTTCGTGGTCGCGCGTATTTTTCTTGGTACATGCGTCGGGGTTGCCACGGGGGTACCGTGGCCACGAATGACACACCACCAGCGAGTCATCGTAGTCTTTTCTCCCCACGAAAACAAATGTGTACCGCCAGCTATATTAAGCTTTGCGACGCTCTGTCGCCGCACACCCTCATACCCCCACCGTAAAGTTATCCACAAGTTCACGCCACAGGCACACCAGAAGCATAATTCTGCCTCACCTGTACCGGTTTCCACAGGCAGTTTTCCGGCCGCTGGCAGTGGTACCGAAGCCGGGGTGAACCTGGAGGCATGACCTTACAACAAACCCCACAACACATGGCCGTCAGTGAGACTCACCAGGCTGCGGCAAGCTGCTACAGGTTTCGCCCGCCGCTCCTCTTCCTACTGTTCGTAGTCGCGCTCATGATGGTATCCACTCCCCCACCTGCCACCGCCGACCCTGTCCACCCACAAACCACGCAGCCCACACAGCCTGCCTTACCACACACCGGCCACCCCACAGGGTTCACCAATCCAGTCACCTGCCTGCCTCGGCCCAATCGTGTACTACGTCCCTTTAACAAACCAGCAAAAAACTGGCTGCCCGGACACCGTGGCGTGGACCTGGAGGCCGCCCCCGCCGACCCGATTTATGCCGCGGGTGATGGGACCGTCATCTACGCCGGGACGCTGGCCGGCATCCCCACCGTCTCAATCGAACACCCAGGCGGATTGCGTACCACATACCAGCCGGTGCTGCCCCTCGTCGCGGTGGGCGATACCGTGACTGGAAAGCAGCCCATTGGTACGCTCGCGCCGGGCGGCACCCACGGCTACCCGGGATTGCAGTGGGGTGCCAAATTCGGGGCGAACGACTACATCAACCCACTAACCCTGCTGCCGGCCCCGGTGATTCGCCTCAAGCCCCCACCGAGCGCTTAAGCCCTAGGATGCGCCTGGTTATACGCCTGCTTTAACCGGGCGGTACTCACGTGGGTATAGATCTGGGTGGTTTGCAACGAGGAATGGCCGAGGAGTTCCTGCACGACCCGCAGGTCGGCGCCACCATCGAGCATGTGTGTTGCCGCGCTGTGCCGCAAGGAGTGCGGGCCCAGACTGTCAACACCGAGCTGTTTGCCGGCCCGCGCCACCACGGTGCGCACCATCCGGGGATCGATCCGCCCACCCCGAGCCCCGAGAAACAGGGCGTTGTGGGCCGGTTTTTTCGGGTTGACCAGGTGAGTACGACCGCGATCGCACCAGGCCTTGAGCGCGGCAGCTGCGGGGCCCCCAAAGGGAACAACCCGTTGTTTATTCCCCTTCCCGGTGACCTTGACGGTGTTTCGGGAATAGTTCACGTCCGCAAGATCAATGCCGCAGAGTTCGGACACCCGGATGCCGGTCGCATACAGAAGTTCCAGCATGGCAGTGTCCCGCAAATATTCCGGTTCCGTGGTCGCTTGTGACGATGCCATCAGGGTTTTGGCTGCTGTAGATGTGACCACCGTGGGCAGCGACCGCCCCGACTTGGGCACCACCAGGCGGGCCGCCACATCAGTGTCGAGGTAGCCTTGGCGCTCACACCAGCTGCTGAAGCTCCGGGCCGCGGCCGCCCGGCGCGCGATGGTGGCACGGGATTTACCGGCATCGACGGCGGCGCCGAGCCAGGCCCGAAGATTTACCAAAGTGAAGTCTTCGAATGTGTGTACGTGTTGGCAGAAGTCGATAAGGTCGCTGCGGTAGCCGGCGACGGTGGCCGGGGAACGCCCTACAACAAGGTGAAGGTGTTCGGCGAAATCAGCGATGGCCTCCTGTAGCTGCGTCGATGCTACCGGTTCTGGCGTGGTGTCCGGTGTTGTTGTTTGGTTCTTTGTTGGAAACGACGAAAACGGAGCACCCGTGTGTGGTTGCTCCGTTTTCGTATCTGACTCACCCATAGTGCATAACCCTAGTGC
>CAUVMZ010000107.1:0-10379 GCA_963552855.1 uncultured Corynebacterium sp.
CCATGGTGTGCATGAAGTGTAAAATATGAGAATAATATATGTAAATTATGGAAAATTTGTGGTAATGTCTCTATTTGTCCATTTTTCAAAAAAGCTTGACCTGCACTGATTTAAGAGTTATCCGTAAGAACCCATTGGGGGCTTCGGCGTGATCCAGTGTTTTTGATTTTCTTATCTCGTCGAAGTTTAGGGAATGGAGCATACTTCTTCTGGTAACTTAGTATTCCCAGCCGGTGTATGTCTCAGCTCCTTGAGCGCTGCAGCCAATAAGGACTGTTGCTTCCGGGGGTAATCATTCAACAGGTGGTGCGGCTGTATTTTTCCAGAAACTCCTGTCTCCGAATGATCTTTCAACGATCGAACCATTCATTGTTAAAACAAGGCGCGTAACACACGGTCAAAGATGTGTATTACGCGCCCTGTGTGCAGGTTTTTCTACCTATCTGGGTGGCTTATTGTGGCGGGTTGCCAGCCAAAATCAGATTAGCCTCTTCGGCAGAGAGGTCGTAGTCATAATATTTCTTATAGAACTGTTGAGTCTCGCTGACCAGGTCGATGTCCTGGAACTTATCCTCATGGAATGTCTTAGCAGCCCAAAGAACCTGGAGTGCTTCTTCGGCGCTATACCGATCCCAGTTGAAGGTACCCACAGGGTTGCTGATGAGCTTATTATTCTGCACAGCAGGAACATCGGCCCAGGCAGGATCGTTCTTGATTTGTTCGATGCCTTCCTTGGACTTTGTGCCGCCGACGATAATGATGTCGGGGTTGGATTGGATGATTTCTTCCAGGGTGATGTTCTTGAGGTTTGCTACCCCATCAATGGAGTTTTGTGCCCCGGCTGCCTTCATCCATTCGCCAATGAGTGAATTGGATCCATCCACCTTGGTGAGATCATCGCCACCGGCAATGTGCAGCACCCTAGGTTTGTCGGAGTCGGAAAGGTCCGCTAGCTTGCTTTGCACCATTTCAAGGTTTTTATCCAGGTAGGCGGAGAATTCTTGGGCCCGGTTTTTGGCCTCATCCGTCCCAATGACGTCGGCAGTAATCTCGACGGTACGTTTTAAGCCGTCGAAGTTGTTGAAGTCCACCTTCACCGTCGGAACCCCGGCGGCGCGGGCATCTTCGACCTGCTTGTCGTTGGAGGAAAGCACCACATCTGGGTTGGTGGCCAACATTTCCTCCATGTTCACATCGGTGCCCTTGACCGGCGCCGAGATGCTGTCGATCTTGGGATACACGGTCTTAAACCAGGGGAGCCCCTTGATGACCTGAGTGGTGGAAACGAGCTTGTCGGCGCCGCCGAGCAGCAGCACCACTTGGTTGTTTGCGTGCCACAGGTCGGCGATACGATTCACAGTTTGTGGCACCTCGACCTCTGTCCCATCGATGTCTTTGACAATGCGGGTTGCGCCAGCATCCGACGTTTCCGAGGTGGCTGTTTTGGTGTTTGAGGTGGAATTACATCCGGCGGTTAGCATGGTGGACAGCGCCACAATAACTGCCGCTATCTTCTTGGCGGAATGTGCCATTATTGCTCCGTTTCTGTAGGTGATAGGTTCATGCCAATGAGGCAAGTATTTCTTTGTAGTTCTTGGTTCCACTCGATGTGAAGTGGCACTTCAAACAGGTTTTTTAGCGTTGCGGTGGTCATTATTTCCGCGGCGTCCCCATGGTGGACCGTGCCGGTAGCGTCGAGCACGGCAACCCTGCCGCCCAGCAGAAATACATGGTCGGGATTATGGGTGGTGAAGATAACGCTGTATCCGGCTTCGCGGAGTTGCGTAATCTTTTGGAGCACCTTGACCTGGTTGTCGATGTCGAGTGCCGAGGTGGGTTCGTCCATCACAATGATGTTGGTGTCTTGCACCAGCGCCCGGGCCAGGGTCACCTGTTGTCGTTCCCCGCCGCTGAGTTCATCTATGGGGTGGTGTTCGAGGTCCTCTAGTTTCAGGTCAGCAATGATTTCACTGACGCGCTCTTGGTCGCTGGCCCGTGGGGATTGGAAGGTGTTGAGATACGGGGCCCGGCCCATGAGAATGAATTCCCGAACCGTGTAGGAGTACCGCGTGGTTTCGTTTTGTCGCAGGTAGGCGATGTGACGAGCGCGTTCGACGGGGGAGAGCAACGAGATATTATTACCGTCGAGACTGATGGTGCCTTCCTGTAGCGGAGTCAGGCCCAGCACACAGTTGAGGAGTGTCGATTTACCAGCACCGTTTTTCCCGAGAATCGTCAAGACCTCGCCAGGCTGGACTTCCAGGTTGACGTGGCGGAAGACCCAATCATTTTTGTGGTAGTAGAAGCCGGCGTCGGTGATAGATAGTAGCGCAGTACTCATTTGATTCGCACCCGCCCAAGGGCTAGGAGGCCAAGGAATAGTGGGGCGCCGATAAAACCGGTCACCACGCTGAGTGGGATCTCTTCCTGAGAGAGGCTCCGGGCCAAGGTATCAACTACCAGCATGAATGATGCCCCAATGGTGATGGACAGCGGTATGACCTTGGAGTTATCCGCACCGATGAGGAGTCGGCATAGGTGGGGGACCACAAGCCCCACCCATGCTATGGTGCCAGAGATGCACACGCTGGCGGCGGTAAGAATTGTGGCCAATAGGATGATGATGCCCCGAATGCGGCGCAGATGGATTCCCAGGGTGCGTGCTTCGGTATCGCCTAGTGACAAAATATTTATTCGCCACCGCAATAATATAAGACCCAGCAAACAGGGCAGTGAGACGATCGCTAGCTGTGTGGCTTGGGCTGCCCGTACGTGGGTGAGCGAGCCCAGTTGCCAAAAGGTGATGGTTGGGAGCTGCGTTTCTGGGTCCGCAATGAATTTCAGCAGTCCGATGAGGGCTGTGGCGAATCCGGCAACGATGACCCCGGAGAGCACCAGCATGAGGGTGGAGTCATTTCTGAGTATTCGGGGGATTGTGGTTGCGATAAAGACAGCAGCAAGACCACATACCAGGGCGAGTATTTGGATATTGATGGCGGCGCTTCCGAGGAGGATAGCTACCGCGGCGCCCACCGATGCGCCTTGGGATACGCCCAAGAGGTCCGGCGATACCAGTGGGTTACGGAACACTCCCTGAAATGCTGCCCCTGATACGGCGAGTGCTGCACCCACCAGGACTGCTGCGAATAATCGGGGGAGGCGGACCGAGAACAACACTCGATAATCGTTAGGTCGCCAGTTGGGTTCTACCTCAGTGACCCGAGACAGCAGCATATTGGTCAAATTATCCAGCGATATGGCATAGCGGCCCATCACCAATGAGCCAATCATGACCGCTACGAGAATGAGGATTGATATCCCTAGGGTGAGGACAAATTGTGTATTGCTGTAACGACGTGTCATGTGGATTCATTGGGGGTGGTGTTAGGGGTGGAAACATTACCGAATCAGCCTAACGTATTGACAGAGTTTTGAAAAACACCCCCAAATTAATATGATGAACCTCACATATTGATGCTAATGGTAATAAATCTTCTTTAAGGATTTATATAAGGTGACCGCCATATGGAAGCGGTATTAAATAGATTTATCCTATTGATTATTGGGCTGATTACCTGCCGGAACCCTCCGTGATTTCTTGCATTATGGGGCTGTGGATATGGGGTTTTAAGGGCTTCATTATGCCTTTCGGGTGGCGTCGAGTTTTGCTTCTGCAAGGATAAGAACTTCTTTTACAGATATTGATAATGTGGCGCAGATTGCCTCAAGTTCATCAAGGTTAATTGCCCGAATTCCACGTAATTGCTTTGATAGCTGGGATTGGGAAATACCTGTGGATTCTTGAAGCTGAAGTTGCGAAACATTGTGGTTTAATCGTGCGTCGTTCAGGATCTCGGCGACGATTTTTCCAAACGCTCCAACATCATTTCTTGATCTACTTCCCATGATGTTGAGCATGTCAGTCACGCTATATGGATGTCAAAGAGATTAATAGATAAAGTTTATTTGGACTGGATTAAATATCGCCAATTGAACTAATGACTTGTAAGTCGCGTAAAAATAGTAGAGCAGAGATTTTGCTTGCGACACAGAACACATTCCCTCACTAGGGGGTGCTACTCATATTGAGGGCATGAATGCCAAGAATCGCCAAGTTCCTGAACCTTTGGGCGTCGATAAGCATATGCATGCTTGACGACGCCCTTGCGGCGGAAACCCGGGCCACCTACCGTCGACTAGCAGAAGCCTATTGCTGCCCCCGGGCCAACTCCGCCTCCTCCAGCAGCGACGTAATCACCTTCGTCTCCCTCGGCAATGCCGCATGCGCCACCGAACCATCCAACACTATAACCTCACCAAACTGGGAAAACTTCGGATTCACCGTCTTATCCGCCGTAGAAATCACCGAATACACCTTCGTATCAGGATCCGCATCATCCACCTCAAACGGGCCTCGTAAATCCTCATACACCTGCCCAAACAACTTCACCATATGCTTCCCTTTCGTCGGCAACCCCCGCCACGGCGTGCCCAAACCAATGATCGTCGACACCTTCCCCACAAACTCTGGCTGCCGCACCAACTGGAGTCCTATAATGCCACCAAACGAATGACCCACTATGTCAAACGACCGAAACCCCTCACAAATAGCTGTCACATCCCGAAGTCCGTCGACAAACGCACCCGTACCATAATGCGCATAATCGGGGGCTATAAACGGCCGCCCTATCTCATTCAATGCCGCAGCCAACGCCCCAAACGCCTTCGGGGTGCTATATGCGCCATGCAGCAACACCACAGGCGTACCACTAGTACCAGTCGATGACGGCAACGCCTTACGCGGATCCAACCGCGGAATCCAGTCGAACAAAGCCATTATTCCTCCTTGCGGGCGGCAAGTAATTGTCGGGCAGCACGCTGCATATCTGCGATCGAAAAGTCTGGCACATATGCAGCACTCACCGCTAATCCTATCGCCGGAAGAGTCGCAGGGTCGGTATACACCAGGAACCACGGCGCATATTCTGGCAAAAATTTTCGCTTAAACGACGCTAAACTACGGAACCCATACAGCGGCTCCAACGTCCGACCCAACACATCCGTCACAATATTCAGTGGATTCTCCTCACCAGACGCCTCATGCGCCAACGGTGCACCCGACAAAGAAATCCAGCCCAAACCATCCTCATGGGCCTGCACCAACGTTTCTGCAATCAAAAACTCCACCACCGGCCTAAACCCAGACGGATCCCGCCGCATGAAATCCAACATCCACCCGGCAAGCGCCCCATCCTCATACACCGGCAACCAACTCGTCACCCCATGCAAATTATCGTGCTCATCCAACGCCAACATCAACCGCACCTCCGGGTCATGCAACGTGGAAAGATTCCCCAATGTGAACCCCATCTCCGGCAGCGACTTATCCGACACCCACTCCTCCGACAACGCCCGAATCTGGCTACGAATCATCGGGCCGGCCTCATTCCACGTGGTCCACACCGCCCGAATCCCTTCCTTACCGGCACGATTCCGGGCAGTCCGCACATCCTGAAACTTCTTCCCCCGAAACGTCACCAACTCCGTCGACACAATCGACTCCTCAGCCACCTGCAGCTTCGAAGCACCTGGCCGGCCCGCGGCAAACTCCGCCCCCACCGAATACCACGCCAACGTCCACCCCTGCTGCTCCGCAAACTTCCCAAACTCATCGGCAAGCGACTGGGCCGTAGCATCGCCCGAATTCACCACCGGCTCACCCAACGTAAGCGCCGTCGACGAATGCAGCCGATATGCTACATAACCAGCGCCATCTTTGGCTTCCCATACTAAATTGCCCGGCCACAACGTCATCCACGACAAATGATCCCCACCCCGACCAGTCGTCAAAATCTGGTGCATCCGCTGATGCTTCGCATCATCCCCCAACTCCACATGCGTCGACCGGCACGCAATATACAAGAAAACCGCAACCGCAATCCCCAACACCGGGCCCGGCCACAACCCCAACCACCAGCCCAACTGGTCCGCCGGATGAATATCCGCCACAAACACCCTCGACAACACCGGCGGCAACAACACCACCCGCAAGGCCTTTATCGTCCCCAATAGCGATACATGCGGCTCAAAATGATCCCGCAACGCCATGACGCTCCCAACCCACAAACAACACACCAACACCGCAAACGACGAAATGCGTAATACCAGCAGCTTTGTTGTGCCATGCTCCGCCGGCGCCCGGAAATCCCGCCAATACACAAGCAACACCACAATGAGCACCAACCATGGCAACACCGTCAGCAACCCATACGAAACCATCAAATTAATAGGAATACCTGTTTCCAGCTTCGTAATCCGAAACGCCTCAAATAACAACCCTGCAATCGTCGCCCACAAAAACACCTGGGCGCCCCACCAAGCAATCCGCCGGCCCCGGGCCAATCCGATCGCCAACACCACCGCAATAATCAACGGCACCAAATTAAAAATCGCGCCCAACACCCCGGCCTCACGCACCGTCACCGGGCTCTCCTCCCACGTGAGCAGATAAATCCGCGACAACGGTGCATCAGAATCTGGATTCACCGACGTCATCAACGGGCCCGCGGCAATCATCACAAACGCCGCGGCAATAAGCAGCCGAAACTCCTGAAGCGAACTCCGCCGCAACGAACCCCGCACCGGCGTCCGCGACATCACCGCCCCAGCAACCACCGCCATCAGCCGCGCCACATCCGCGGCAGAACCCGAATACAACACCATCGACCCGGTAATCACCAACAACACCACCAACAGGCGGCGCCGCCATAACCTACCAAAATGCGACGACGCTACCGTCGCCACCCCAAACACCCACGGAATCTGCGACAAAAACGGCTCGGTCAACCATGCCTTCGCCCACGACGACCGGCACACCACCATCACATCCCGGGTCACTAGCATGCCAATCGCCGAAAACACCTGCAACACCAGGCCAAACCCCAAATATTGGCGGCTCCCCAACATGTATTCGGCGGCGCTCCCCAACCCCGCCAACATCACCGTGGCAATCAATAACGCTGGGAAAGTCTTCTCCGTCAACCCGGAAGTGAAAAACCGCCACGACTGGCCCGCCATATCCGACGTCAACCCATAGGCCCGCTGCGGCGACGTGTTGCGGGCCAATAGCCACATCACCCACGCCACCACAATCAACACCGATGTGATCGGTACCCGGCGTGCCACCCGAATAATCCACATCCCATGCCGCAGGTATGCGAGTAGTTTCGCCTGGGCGGCGCCGGGTGCTGCGGTTGCGTTATCGGTGTTATTGGCGTTCTTGGGTGCCTTGGCGGCTGCGGCGTCCGTGGAGGCACCCTGATCCTGGGATCTCTTGGTCTTCCGAAGCGACTGCATTAATGATTTCATGCTGCCCGCCCCCTGGTGCCGCTGTCGGTGCCCTTGTCGGCCACGGCAGTGAGCCCACCCCGCGCCGCCGCAAACGGCAATGTTTGACCAAACCCCGTCCGCCACACCCGGGCCGTATGGGAACCGGGAATCTCCGTGTACCGCGAATCAATCCCAGCATTCTGGGCAATCTCGTGAAGCTGACGAAGCGCCTGCTGCGAATGCTCATCGGCAGTGCCGGCAATAAACCAGCCGGCCAACCGCCGATATTCGGCCCGGCGCTCTGGAGTGGGATGTTGTAACAAATTCATAGGATTCACGGCCTGAAACGCTGCCTCGTCATTATTGAAGAACATTTTTAGAGTAGTCGTATGGTCCTTATATATGGGTTCGCCCTGACCAGCATAACTAATGAAAGTACCGTACGAGCTAGGCGAATTTGTCACCACTTGAAGCGCACAAGTACCCCCATACGATAGCCCCCCAATGGTCCAGTGATTCTGGTCACTGTCCACGGTGAACATGCGTTTGATACCAGTTGGCACGTCGTCGGCAAGCCAGGTGTGTACCTTATATTCCGGGCCATCAATGCATAACGGGTTGCCGTTGGTCGAACCGGTGGCATCAATGGAAAACACGATTGGTGCCACCCCATGGTGCGCGGCCTGGAAACTCTGCAACGCCGCCTGGGCATTCAGCGGCCCAAACCATTGCCCCGGCGAACCGGGATTGCCCGCCATCATCACCACCACCGGCAGGCGCGCCCCCGACCAATACGCTGGCGGGATGTAGGCGAGCGAGGTGCGCGCCGGGAATCCGCTTTTCGACGCCGGGATGTCCACGCTCACCAGCGCCCCAACCGGATTGCCGTCGATGGTGGGGGCGACCTGTTGGTGTTGAAATTCCTGGTAGGTGAGGGGCACAACGTTGCGGCTGGGGAGCAGGTCGGCCAGGGTGGCGTATTGGTCGTAGGCGGCATTGGTGAGGCCCATGGCTGGGAGGATGGTGGCGGCGATGGCGATGATGCCGCGCTTGTTGATGCTCAGCGGGATGATGAATGCCAGGAGGGCGATGCCCGGGTAGAGGATGGGCATCAGTTTTTCCATGTACGGGATGATGATGACGTCGTAAAGCAGCCAAAAAGCGCCGGTGAACAGCACGCTTATCAGCGCTGCTCGAACAAGTATGCGATAAGGTTTGCGCCAGGCCACCCAGACGGCGAGGGCCACAAGCGCGGCGAGAAACAGCGTGACTGCGGCCAGATTAGTGATGGGAATGCTGAGCCATTGATAAACGTGTGCCATAAATTAGTCGGTGATTACGCCTACAATCGCTGTCACAATGCTGATGATGACGCTGCTTATCACGGCGTCCCAAAACGAATCCACGGTGAGCCCAATGCCGAAATGGTGGGCAACTTCGGACGCAACCAGCAGCGTGACGGCATTGACTACCAGGAGAAACAGCCCAAGGGTGAGGATCGTGAAGGGGAGGCTGATGATCCGCAGCACCTTCCCCACGGTGGCTTGGACCACATATAGTACGGCCCCGGCGAGGAGGAAGACGACGTAATAATCGTAGTGCCCGTCGCCGACCAGCGTGTGTGGGGGCATGGCTAGATTGATGCCCGGCACAAAATAGATGGCGCACCACAGCGCGAGGGCGAGGGTGATGATTCGGATCGCTAATCGTCCTAGGGTTCCCAGCATTATTATCTCCTAAGCTATTGCGTGATTGAGTTCCATGCTGCCAGAAATCGGTCGGCCTCCGCGTGGTCGGTGATGGTGATGCGCACGCCCTCGGGGAAGGCCCGGACGATAACCCCCTGGTCAGCAAGCTGTTGCGCTAATGTGGTGGCGGTTTCAGTGGTTTCGGTGGGTAGCCACACGAAATTGGCTTCGGATGGTATAGCGCCAATGGCTCGGGTTACCCGGTCGCGTTCGCTCACGGTTTCGTTTGTACGTTCGAGTAGCTGCGCCGCCCCCGCCAGGCTGGCAATCGCCCCAGCCTGCGCGACAGCATTCACCCCAAATGGAATCGCCACCTTATTGAGCGCCGCAATGATCGCCGGATTGCCAAAAGCATACCCAACCCGCACCCCCGCCAGACCGTACGCCTTGGAAAACGTTCGCAGCGCCACCACATTTTCATGCTTTACGACGACTTCCGTCCCCATTGGCGTGTCTTGGGTGCGCACAAATTCAAAATAGGCCTCATCCAAGGCCACCAAGGTGGTGGGCGGCACCACCGCCATAAACTCTTCGAACTCCCGTTTGGTGATGATGGTGCCAGTGGGATTATTCGGATTACACACAAACACCAACCGTGTGGCCGGTGTGATCGCCGCCGCCAGGGCCGGAAGATCCACGCGATGATCCGCCGTGAGCGGCACCGGCCTCGGGGTGGCCCCCGCCACCCGGGCAAAAATCGGGTACGCCTCAAAACTCCGCCAGGGAAACACCACCTCATCCCCAGTTGTGCAGGTGATCTGCACCAACTGCTGACACAAGGCCGACGACCCGCATCCTACCGCAACCTGTTCGGGGCGCAGCTTCAGGTGCTTGGCGATGGCATGAACAAGATCCGTGGCCCCCATGTCGGGATAACGATTCGCCGTGGTAGCCGCCTCCGCCATGGCGGCCACCGCGGCCGGCAGTGGGGGATGGGCTACTTCATTGCTGGAAAGCTTAAGTGCATCGGCCAGTCGCTTTCCCGGAATATATGAGGGAATCTCCGCTATGTCAGCACGTACTATCATGCAGCACATCATAATCCGCCCACCAGCCTGACGAGATCAGATGAGGCGGGGGTATATACATAACCAGCCTGTTTGTAACTAAAACGTCCGTTGAGTAACATTACTCAAGATTCAAATATTTGAATTGGAGACGTGCCAGAGCGGCCGAATGGGGCTCACTGCTAATGAGTTGTCCTCTTAACGGAGGACCGGAGGTTCAAATCCTCTCGTCTCCGCCACGCGCCCGTAGCTCAACGGATAGAGCATCTGACTACGGATCAGAAGGTTGGGGGTT